>CALRGA010000001.1 GCA_943357025.1 Candidatus Uhrbacteria bacterium RIFOXYB12_FULL_58_10
GCAGGCCGCCGAGCGCGTCCACTCCGAGGCCGAAGCCCACGACGATCGGAGCGAAGACGGCGAGGAGGCTCGGGGCGATCATCTTGCGGATGGCTTCCTTCGTGACGATGTCTACCGCGCGGCCGTAGTCGGGCTTTCCCGTTCCGTCCATGATGCCCGGGATTTCCTTGAACTGGCGGCGCACTTCCTCTACCACGCAACCGGCCGCCTCGCCCACGGCCTGCATGGCCATGGCGCCAAAAAGATAGGTGACGAGGCCTCCGAGGAACAGGCCGGCGATGACGTTCGGGTTCGAGAGGCCGAAGTCCATCTTGCCTCCTGCCGCGGTGACCGTGTGCACGAAGTCCCCGAAGAGGACGAGCGTGGCGAGGCCGGCCGAGCCGATGGCGTACGCCTTGGTGACGGCCTTCGTGGTGTTGCCGACCGCGTCGAGCGGATCGGTGACGGCGCGGACGGATTCCGGAAGGCCGGACATCTCGGCGATGCCGCCGGCGTTGTCGGTGATCGGGCCGTAGGCGTCAATCGCCACGATGATTCCGGTCAGCGAGAGCATGGACATGGCCGCGATGGCGATGCCGTACAGCCCGCCGAGCGCGTGCGCGGCCAGGATGCCGACCACGATGGTGAGCACCGGGAGAGCGGTCGACTTCATGGAGAGCGCGATGCCCGCGATGATGTTCGTGCCGTGTCCGGTGACGCTTGCCTCGGCCAGCTTGCGGACCGGGCTGAACTGCGTGCCGGTGTAGTACTCCGTGATCACGATCATGAGGCCCGTGATGGCGAGGCCGAGCAGCGAGCAGAGGAAGATGCTGGAAACGTCGAGTCCGGCCGCGTCCACGAGCATCTTGTTCGTGACGAACCAGAAGCCGATGGCGGCGAAGACTCCGGCGGCGGCGAGGCCCTTGTAGAGCGCGCCCATGATGTTGCCCGACTTTCCAAGCTTGAAGAACATGCTGCCGAGGATCGACGCAACGATGGCGACGGATCCGAGGGCGAGCGGATAGAGGAGGACGTTCATGTTGCCCGGGAACAGCAGGTTGCCGAGGATCATTGCCGCGACCGTGGTCACGGCGTACGTCTCGAACAGGTCGGCCGCCATGCCGGCGCAGTCGCCTACGTTGTCGCCGACGTTGTCGGCGATCACGGCCGGGTTGCGCGGATCATCTTCCGGAATGTTCGCTTCCATCTTTCCCACGAGGTCGGCGCCCACGTCGGCCGCCTTCGTGAAGATGCCGCCGCCAAGGCGGGCGAACACAGAGATGAGCGACCCTCCGAATCCAAGGCTGATGAGGCCGTGGACGGAACCGGTCGCCGCGTAGAATCCAGCCACGGAAAGGAGGCCGAGCCCGACCACGAAGAGTCCGGTCACGGAGCCGCCCTTGACGGCGACGTCGAGCGCCTTCTCAAGCCCTGACTTCGCGGCCTCCGCGGTACGCACGTTCGCGCGGACGGAAACCGACATGCCGATGAACCCGGCAAGGCCGGAGCAAATTGCTCCCACCGCGAACCCCGCGGCAATTTCCCAGTCGAGCACGGCGCCAAGGATGACGAAGACGATCCCGCCGATCATCGCGACCATCTTGTTCTGCCGCGCCATGTACGCGTTGGCTCCCTCCTGGATGGCGAGCGAGATGCCGATCATCTTCCCGTCGCCGGCCGGCTGCCTCAAAATCCACTTCGTCAGATACGTCCCGTATGCAAGAGCGAGCACCGCCGCCCCGATCGCGTAAGAAAGGATTGGATTCATAGTGCCGGTATGCTAGCAAAAAAAGGGATAACGGTCAATTGGATGGGATTTACGCGCGTGTTTGACAAAACTGGTTTTGAGGCGTATTATTTTCTCACTATGGCTTCGGCCTCCGAGGCCCCGACGAGTGTCGGGGCCGTTCTGTTTAAAGGAATGCCTGGATTGATTTTTTTACGAGGAGAAACTGATCTTCCGGAAGAATGCCGACCTTTCGCAAAAGACGCTTATTGCTGATGACGCGGATTTGCGTGAGGGCAATCCAGTTTTCGGTCGATCCGACAAGGACTCGCATGTAAAAAGATTCGCGTCGTTCCTTTCCGGTCATCGGCGCAACAAGTAGCATATCCTTGTTATATGCGCGCAAAATCAGAACGGGACGCTCGAAGTTCTCATTCTTTCCATCGATTTCCGAACCGACGTTCGCTCCGAGCGCACACCACCAAACGTCACGCTTATGCGCATACGTGGCGTCCACGCGATTGTGAAGCCGTTTCTTCAGGCCGATCCATCTGTCGAAATCTTTCTCATGCATACGATTGGTGCCAAAATGAGTTAAAACGAAAATCCCCGCTGAAAAAATTTCAGTGGGGACATTTCTTATCATCATTTCATCAGGAAAATCCGGTTCTGTCAACGGGTTTGGTGTGGATAACGGATGAAACGATGTATAATCTTCTCGTATGAAAGAATCCCGCGGACCGGTATCCGAATTTTTGGCAACGACGAGGGGAAAGATCCTTGCGCTTACGGCGGGGCTGGCCGTCGCGGGGGTGGCGATCGAGCATGAGACGAGGCCGGTGGCGGCGCGGACGGTGGAGGCGGCTCGGTCGGAACCGCTGTCGCCGCACGAGGCGCGGATGGAGGCGCTAAAACGGTCTGACACGGGGCGGACGATCGAGACGCCGGAGCAAATTGCCGCGCGGTTCGCGGTAATAGACCCGCTCATCAACCTGGCGTATTACAAAGACAACTCGAAGACGATGATCATCCAAATCGATCGGTACCTTGGCGTACTCCTCTTTGATCCGCTGACGGAGAAGGACGCGGAGTACGCGAGGATGAGCCTGGAGGAAGTCGGCGAGTGTCTGCGGCCGATCATCGAGCGCGGCAAGAAAAAAGAGGCCGACGAGGCGCGTCGGATTTTGAAAGGACGGCTGCACGAGGAGCTGATCGAGACGATACGGCGCATGGATTCCGACGAGGTGGTCGATTCGCGCGTCTTTTTGGGACTGACCGTCCAGGGGCCTCGCTCGGCATCGTTCGACGACATTCGTGGCGCATGGAAGGATAAGATGACGCGGAAGTCGACCACGTCGGAGAAGGTGCGGACGTTCGCGCCGGTGGTTCGGGAGCAGCTTAAGGACAAGGAAGGAAGCCTGACCTTCGCGTCGTGGATCGACCGTCAGCAGGAGGCCATCGACCTGTTCGCGGCGCACGCGGAAGAGCTTGGATATTCTCCCGACCTGATCAAGCTGATTACCCCCGAGGCGATGCTCGGGGTCATACACGCCGAGATCTTTCCGGACCTCGACGCCGAGACGTTCGTGCGCCTGGCCCCCGTCCTCTTTGAGACGTACAACGTCGCCTTCGCGCCGGCCATGGGCGACAAGCGGTTTAGCGGCGGACTGGCGCAGATGACGGCCGAGACGTTCGAGGGAATTTTGAAGAAGCACCGTGTCGCGCTGGAAAAGATCCGCGACACGGATACCGGCGCGACGTTCACCGTCCCGACCGCGGGAAACCGCAAGGAGTTCGCTTCCTCCATGCTCACCGACGCCAACTCGCAGTTCTTCTACAACGTGTTCGTCCTCGCCGAGAATACGCGCCTGGCGACGCGTGGCGTTTCGAAGGACAAGCGGTTCGTTGCCGCGTGGAAGAAGGCGTCCGAGGACGAACGGGCTTTGTATATGGGCGCGCTGATTTCGATGGCGAACAATCTTCCGTCGGCGGCGAAGCATTCCGCCGAGACTTCTCTTGACGAGCATCCTCGCTCGATCGCGGAGATGGCGCGCAGTTTGTCGGGGAATACGACGGTTGATACGGCGGCACGGAATGGTCGGGTTGGAGGGGCGACCGCGGAGTATTTGGTGGAAATGGGGAAAAAATAAGATTTCCCGCCTAAGCCTAGCTTAGGCGGGAATTTCGTCGACTCGGGTTCGGGTGTATGATTCACCATATGGTCGCAAATCCTACCTTCCAATTCGAGCGAGACCTTCTATCCCAAGGATTCGCCATGATCGTGGGCGTCGACGAGGCGGGATCGGGATCGCTTGCCGGCCCTCTTGTCGCTGGCGCGGCGGTCGTGTCCGTCGACTCTCGGATGGCCGGGCTACGGGATTCGAAGCTGATGACGCCGGCCGCTCGCGAAGAGATGTACGCGGAGATCGTCGAGGGCGCGACCGCCTGGGCCGTCGGGTCCGTGTCGGTGGAGGAGATCGCGGCGCTGGGGCTGCGTCCGGCGAACTTGCTGGCGATGAGGCGGGCCGTCGAGGGAATCGCCGGGGCCGACTATGCGCTCGTGGACGCGTGGACGATTCCGGGGCTGGCGATTCCGCAGCGCGGGATCGTGCATGGCGACCGGCTGGTGAAGTCGATCGCGGCCGCGTCGATCGTCGCGAAGGTGACGAGGGACCGGATGATGGTGGAATTGTCGAAGCGATTTCCCGAGTACGGGTTCGAGGTCCACAAGGGATATGCAACGAAAGCGCATCTCGCAGCGATAGGGTTACATGGGCCCTGCGAGATTCATCGGATGGGGTATAAGACATTTCGCGTATGATCGACCTTGAAAACATCCGCCCATGGGGCCGGTATGACATTCTGGACGAAGGGCCGACCTTCAAGGCGAAACGGATCACCGTCAATCCTTCCGGGCGACTGTCCTACCAGCGCCATCGCCGACGCGCCGAGCACTGGATCGTCATCGAGGGCGAGGCGACCGTGACGCTCGACGACGAGATTCTTGTCCGCGTGGCCGGCGAGACGGTCGTGATTCCCGTCCTGGCCAAGCATCGCGTCGAAAATCGCGGAACCGTCCCCCTCGTCTTCATCGAAGTGCAGGTTGGCGACTACTTCGGGGAGGATGATATCGAGCGGTTTTCTGACGACTACGGAAGGGTGTAAATCCATTATTAAAAATTAGCCAATCTTAGCGGATTATCAACTGAAATTGATTGACAAAATACGAGTTTCGTGGTAATCTGCGCGGGTCGTTAATTCTCGAAGAGGTGCGCCCATATCGCATTCGGGATCAAACAACTTTTCGTAAGGATGCTGCTTTCCGCCCTTCGCGGTCTGATTCTGGTAAAGCGCCACGCGGGCACCGTTGTCCGTCCGTTCGCCAAGCCTGCTCTGGCCATGGGGCGGTTTTTGGTTCGCTGGGTTGGAATCCCTGGATATCGCGTCGTCTTTTATATTCAGCGCCAGGTGGCGAAACTGATCGGTCCGGCGAAGCACAGGATGCTGTACCTCGTTTCCAACAAGTACGCGGTGCACGCGGCCGTGGTCGCCATCGCGGCCATCGCCTCCTCTGCCAACCTTTCGCAGACGTCGGTGCGCGCCGAGACGTTCGGTTCGCAGTCGATGCTGTACGCGCTTGTCGCCGGCGACGCGGCATCCTCCGTCGAGGTCGTTTCCGCGGCATCGGCCGGAACGCGCGACGTACAGCCGTCCTCGTACATGGACGACGACGCGATCGACGCGAACTCCCACATCGACTTCGCCGACGACGGCGAAAGCTACGCCACCACGAGCGTCGGAAGCGCCGTCGCCTCGCCGACCCTCTCGCAGGGCACCGCCTCGGTCGCGGCCCGCGAGAAGACGGAGAACTACGTCGTCGAGGAAGGCGACACGCTCGGGGCCATCTCGGACAAGTTCGGCCTTAACCTGAGCACGGTGCTCTGGGCGAACGGACTTACCTTCCGCAGTACGATTAACAAAGGGCTCTCGCTTTCGATCCCGCCGGTCGACGGCGTGATGTACACGGTGAAGAAGGGCGACACGCTAAACAAGATCGCGCTTGGCTACGGCGTTGAAACCGAGAAGATCATCGCGACAAACAAGCTCGCGAGCGCCGACGACCTTCGCGTGGGCGACGACCTCCTTCTTCCGGGTGCCGAGCCTCCGGCGCCTGCCGTGCGAAAGAAGACGGCGCCCCTCGCCTCGCTGTTTACCGACAAGAGTTCCGGATCGTCCTCGACCGCCGGCGGCGGAAGCAAGTGGACGCCGTTCGTGGCGCCGAAGGGCGACGGCGACGTCTCCGGAACGTGGGTGTGGCCGACGACCTGGCATGTGATCACCCAGAAGTACGGCTGGAAGCATACGGGCATCGACCTCGACGGCGATTACAACACGCAGAGCTACGCGGCGTCCGACGGCGTGGTCATCTTCTCCGGCTGGCGCAACGGCTACGGCAACACTGTGGAGATCAACCACGGCAACGGCGTGGTAACGCGCTACGGCCATCACTCGAAGATGTTCGTGAAGGAGGGCGACGTCGTAAAGGCCGGCCAGACGATCGCGCAGACCGGCTCGACCGGCCGCTCGACCGGAACGCACCTCCACTTCGAGGTGATCGTGAACGGAAAATTCCAGAACCCGCTGAACTACGTGCGATAAAAAAAACCGGTCCGATGTTTATCGGACCGGTTTTTTGATATACTGTATCCGTTATGCAAACCACCTGTTCTTCCTGCAAGGTTAATGTCGACGCGCTGAAGGCGAACTGCGCGGCGTGCGGTCTCACGCTTACGCTTGAGCCGGACGAGGCGAGGCGCGCGCGTTCGCTGCGGATGCCGTCGCTCGGGGCGTTGCTGTTTACGCAGGGATGGACGCTTGGCGCGAGGACGTACCTGTTGTTTCTTTTGTCGCTCATCCCCATCGTCGGCATCGGCGTTCTGATCGTTTCCGTCATCTTCGGTCGCCGAATGTCATGGAAGCACGGCGAGTGGACGAGCTGGGAGGCGTTCGAGGAACGGATGAGGACGCTCGACCTAATTGCGATCGCTTGGATCGGAATGCTCGGCGCCATCTGGCTCCTTTTGCGGAAATAGAGGAGATTTGATAGAGTGTGGCGATTATGATCAACCACCTCGCCATCATTCCGGACGGTAATCGACGCTGGGCCAAGGATCGCGGACTTCCCACGCTCGAGGGTCACCGCCGCGGGTACGACAAGATCAAGGATATCGGTGGCTGGTGCGTCGACCGCGGGATCCGAAACCTGACCGTCTGGGGATTCTCGACCGAGAACTGGAAGCGGACGGAAGAGGAGGTCGGCTACCTGATGAATCTTATCTTTCTCGCGCTAACGAAGGAACTCCCCTTTTATAATAAAAAAAAGATTCGCATACGCGTGATCGGGCTTCGCGACGGACTGCCAAAAAACGTCCTGCGCGCGATTGACGAAGCTGAAGCGGCGACCGTGACGAACGACAAGGGGCAGATAAACATCTGCGTGAATTACGGCGGCCATGCGGAAATGGTCGCGGCGACGAAAAAGCTGATCGCGGAGGGACGCGCCGCCGACGAGATCACGGAAGAGTCGTTCGCCGCCGCGACCTGGTTCGCCGGAATCCCGGATGTGGATCTGATCGTACGAACGAGCGGTGAGCAGAGGCTGTCGGGGTTCTTGCCGTGGAACGGCGCGTACGCGGAGCTGACCTTTCTCAAAAAGCACTTTCCGGATTTCATGGAGGGCGATTTGGATGGGATAATTAAGGAGTTTGGGATGAGACAGCGGAGGTTCGGAAAGTAATCGTTTCCATTACCCCGTCACTCCCTCCGACAGCCGGTACTGCAGCGCCTCCGCAATATCCATGTCGCGTATCGTTTCCTCTCCCGCCAGGTCCGCGATCGTTCGGGCGACTTTGAGGACTCGGCCGTATCCGCGCGGCGACAATGCCTGCGCGTTCAATGCCTGCTCCAGCAATTTTTTCCCTCCTTCATCGGCGCGACACCAATCTTTTATCCGTGACGTCGGGATCTCGGAGTTCGTGAACAGCGGCGTTCCCGCGAATCGGTTCGACTGTCTTTTTCGCGCCATTAGGACGCGGTCTCGGATTTCCGACGAGGCCTCGGAAGGGATGTCAGAGACCAGCGTCGCGGTGTCGAGGTTCGGGACCTCGATCACGAGGTCGAAGCGGTCGAGGAGCGGGCCGGAGATGCGCTTGCGATAGAGCGCGATCGACTTGGCCGAACAGACGCACGGGCGGCGCGGATCGGTCGCGAAGCCGCATGGGCAAGGGTTCATCGCGGCGAGAAGTAAAAATCGCGATGGAAACCGCATGGTCGCGGCGGCCCGCGAGACGGTCACTTCCCCGTCTTCGAGCGGTTGGCGCAGATGCTCGAGGACATGGCGCGAGAACTCGGGAAGCTCGTCGAGAAACAGCACTCCGCGGTGCGCGAGGCTCACTTCGCCCGGGCGCGGCCAGGCTCCGCCGCCCACGAGCGAGACGGCCGAGCACGAGTGGTGCGGCGAACGGAACGGGCGTACGCCAATCAGCCCCTCGCCGCGCGCAAGGATACCGGCGACGGACGCGATTGACGTGGCCTCGAGCGACTCCTCGCGGGTCAGCGGCGGAAGGATCGAGGGAATTGCGCGGGCAAGGAGGGTCTTTCCCGTACCCGGGGGACCCTTGAGAAGGACGTTGTGCGCGCCGGACGCGGCGATCTCGAGGCCTCGCTTCGCGTGCATCTGCCCTTTGATATCGCAGAAGTCGATCGGAAATGTCCGTGTCGCCACCGTCTCGTCCGCGATCGACGGGACGATCTCCGCGATCCCGTCGAGATGATTGACGATCTGCCGAAGCGACGTCGCGCCGAGCACGACGAGGTTCGGCACGACCGCGGCCTCCTGCGCATTCTCGGCCGGGACGAGAATCGCACCGTAACCTCGCTTGGCGGCCATAAGCGCGGCGGTGAGCACTCCGTTCACGGGACGAAGCGAGCCGTCGAGGGCAAGTTCCCCGATCATCACGGTCGTTGAAAGCAAATCGGCGCGAACGAATCCCCTCGCGGCAAGCAGCGAAACGGCAATCGGCACGTCGAACATCGGTCCCTGCTTCTTAATATCGGCCGGCGCGAGGTTTACGATGACGCGGTGACGCGGAAATTCGAAGTTCGAGTTGCGGATCGCCGACTTGATGCGCTCGCGCGCCTCCTTCACTCCGGTATCCGGAAGGCCGACAACGTTGAAGCACCCCATCCCCTGGGAAACGTCGGTCTCAACGGCGATCGGCTCGGCGGAAATTCCAATGATTGCGGCGGAAATGACATGTGGCATAAAACAAAAGTCCCCTCGCGTTATTTAACGTGCGGGGACTTGCTCTTAGCTTCAATCTATCATGCGGAAGGCTCCGTGTCAATCCTCCTACGCTCCTGGAGCCGGAGCTTCGGAGGACAAGTCCTCATCGTCTCCTTCGTCGTGCTGGTGATTCGGGTGGCCGTGCTGGTGCAATCCGGGGACGCGGCTCGCGTAGAGAAGCGTGACGACTCCCGCGACGATGACGATGTCGGAGACGTTGATCGCCGAGCGACCGAACAGGATGAGATAGTCGACCGTGAAGCCGTACGCGACGCGGTCATACGTGTTTCCAATCGCGCCGATGACGATCATGACCGCGGAAAATGCCACGACGGGCTTTTCTTTGAAGTTCTTGCGCGCGACCCACAGCAGCGCGAGGCCGATGACTGCCGAGACGCTTATGATTAAGTGCATCTTGAACGGGATGTCGAATGCAATCCCCCAGTTCTTGTGAATTGCGAGCGCGACGATGCCCGGGGCCGTGAGAGCGCTCTCATCCGGAAGGGCCGACAACGCCCAGTGCTTCACGACCTCGTCGGCGAACACTAAGATGCCGACGACCGGAAGCAGCCAGAGGATGGACGCGCGCGGTCTCGTCACATCTCCTGGGTGAGCGTCTTCTTGCACTGGATGCAGGACGAAGACGTCGGCCTCGCGGCGATTCGGCGCTCGTCGATAGGGAGCTTGCAATACTTGCAGGTGCCGTATGTTCCTGCCTCGATCATCTTGAGGGCGCCGTCGATATCCTTCAGTGATTTCTCCAGTTCTTCCTCCATCGAAAGGTTGTCGCTGTATTGGGCGGCCTCGGCGGCATTATCGCCCTCCTCGGTGCCAACGTCCTTGAAGTCGACCTGAAATTCAGGTTCGCCCGGGTTTGGGTTGCGATGGGAAAATTGCGCGAGTTCCTGTGTCACGCGCGCGCGGTCGGCAGTAAGCAGTTCCTTGATCGCCTGGATATCGAGTGTGCCCATATTGATTTCGCTAAGAATACACAGATGATAGCAGTGTTTCGACGAAGACGCAATGAATTTTCAAATAAAAAAGAGGCCGTCACCTGATTTTAAATAATCTAAGGTGCGGCCCCTTTCGGGGCCAGCGTCAGCCTTTTCAGGCATCGGGTTTCGATTCCTTCTGGGAAGGACGTAAAACTCGATGCCCGGAACTGCATGTTGCATTGGACCCGTAGGCGTACTTCTCTACCACTCTTTGGTTTCATCCGCGCTTCGAACACGAGGGATCGAATGATTGCGGAGTTACCGTAGATGGTTTTGCTTTTGTTTTGATCTTTCAATCAGAACAGTAGAGAAGCGGGATATTTTCCGAAAGTCATATGGTCGATTGCGTGGGGCACAATCGACCGGCTTTCGGAAAACCTCCCTGTGAGGTGTTTGGAAGGAACGAACTGTTGGGTACTTCTATATAATACATCCTTGAACACAAAAAGTCAAAAATCAAGAAATGAAGTAACCTAGCGAAAATATCACGAAGTGTGAAATTTTTGTGCTCAAGTGCTCTGAACTGTGGATAAAAGTTATCCACAGTTATACCTAGTTTTCACCAAGTTATCCACATTCAGTAACAGAGATGGATCGTTGTGTGAAAATACCCTTCATCAAGTCCGATGACACCGTAGGTATTTGCTAAAACACTGAGTAATGCAGCGGATCTCGCATGCATGGAGTCCTTAGACAGGTCGAGCAACGAGCGAACGTCGACGAATGCCGCGTTCGAGGAGCAAAGCGGGCGTACCCCCGTCTTCTTTTCACCCAGGCTGAAGTCTAGCAACGCTTGTGAATTTGTGATCGTCACGATCTCATCCAGTTCCGAGGAAAATACATATCCGCCTTCTCTGCTTGAGGCACGCGATACAATTGTGCCGGCGACGGTCGTCTCCTCGATCGTGGTAAGGGACGGATCGACGATAATCTCATCCGCGACCGAGTTGTCCGGCAGCACAAGCGGCTGGATTCTTGGTATTTGTAGCGCTGCGGCCATCTGAACGAGCTTTTCCTGCGATTCCTTTTTGAATTGTACCGAGGAGGTCGTAAGCAGATAATCCACGAAATCCTTGTTTTTCACCAGGATGACCGTTCCTTTGTTTGAGAGGAGATGAGAGGCGAGGAATGCCGCCGAAGGGGTCTGATACGAGGAAAGAATCGTATCGATAGCATTTGTTACCCCATCCACATTCGTGTTTGGCAACGCTGGTGTGGACATCACGGCGATCGTCGACTCTGGAACAGTTTTCCATGGGAGGACGGACAGGTGTTGTTTTGGCAACCGAATGGTCGTCTGACCCTTTGTCGCATAGATTGCGCCGGAAAGATCCGTTTCCCCTGGGACATACATGCTTCCGATGCGTGGATTCCATGGAAAATGAACGGAGCCGAACCAAATATGCGACGGATTCCACCCTGATCGAGCCATCGGGCGGTCGGACAGGAGGATGACTCCAGGCGCGGTCTCCTGGACGATGATGCCCAGGGCGTCGAGTTCGGACGTCGGCAGGTCTGCTTTCGCCGCCCGCACGGCCACCGACCGCGTTCCGTCCGTCGCGACGAACAGCGAGAACTCGCCGCGCGCGAACGGCTGAATGTCGTCGGTGGTCAGTGGGCGGTTGGAAACAAGTGGAATTTTGTCTAAAACGCGCTCCGTCGCGTCCCAAGTCAGTAGATTCGGAAGGAAATGTAGAACGACAGCCGTATCCTGCGGGGCGGATGAGGAGGTTGTGTCCCGCCCGTACCAAATCGTCGCGGCGACCATCAGAATGAGAAACCCGATGGTTGCCGCCACGGCAAAGAGCGAAACAACCCGCCGTGAAAGGCGGGTTGTCTGCTGGTATCGGTGGAGTGGGATGTTCAGCCTCTGCACATCGATCGTTCCGAATAGTATTTACGCGTTTTTCGGGCGCTCCGGGAATACGTTTCCCGTGGCCTGCTTCATTGAGAGGTTAATGCGGCCAAGGTTGTCGATTTCCGTGACCTTCACGAACACCTCCTGGCCCACCTTGACGATATCACCCGGCTCGGCAACGCGCCAGGGAGCCATTTCGCTCACGTGCACAAGACCTTCCTGCTTCGGCAGGAACTCGACGAACGCTCCGAAACCCATGAGACGCGTCACTTTTCCCTTGAACTGCTCGCCCACGGCGGCCTTCCGCGTGAGGTTGCGGACCCAGTCGTATGCCTGCTGCGCGGCCTCCGCGTTGACCGACGTGATCATGACGAGTCCGTCGTCCTCGATATCGATGGATCCGACGCCCGTGGTGGCGATGATCTCGTTGATCATCTTTCCTCCAGGTCCGATGACGGCTCCGATCGATTCCGGGTCGATGCGCAGCGTGATGATGCGCGGGGCGAACTGCGACAGCTCGTTGCGCGGCGCGGCGATGGCGCCGTCCATGACGTCGAGAATCTCGAGGCGGGCGGTAAGCGCCTGCGCCAGCGTCTGGGCGAGCACTTCCGGGCCGACGCCCTTGGTCTTCGTGTCCATCTGAATGGCGGTGATTCCGGCGCGGGTTCCGGCGATCTTGAAGTCCATGCCTCCGGCGCCGTCCTCGAGGTCCTGCAGGTCGGTGATTACCTTCCAGTTTCCCTTGTCATCGGTCGCGAGGCCCATCGCGATCCCGGCCACGGCGGCCTTGATCGGAACTCCGGCGTCCATCAGGGCGAGCGACGATCCGCAGGTGGAGCCCATCGACGACGAGCCGTTCGACGAAAGGACCTCGGAAACGACGCGGATCGTGTACGGGAACGCCTCCTTTTCCGGCAGCATCGGCAGGATCGCCTTTTCCGCGAGCGATCCGTGTCCGATCTCGCGGCGTCCCGGCCCGCGCATCGGCTTGCATTCGCCGACCGAGTACGGGGGGAAGTTATAGTGATGGAAGTAATTCTTGGTTCCCTGGAATTCCATCGAGTCAAGCGTCTGCTTGTCGCCCGGCGAGCCGAGCGTCACCGTCGAGAGCACCTGCGTCTCGCCGCGCATGAAGTGTCCTGATCCGTGAAGGCGCTTGAACAGGCCCACTTCGGAGATCAGCTGGCGGATCTGCGTGATGGAGCGTCCGTCGACGCGCTTCTGCTCCTCGAGGATCATGCGGGACACCTCGTGCTCGAGCACCTCCTCGACGATGGACGTGCCGTACTTGGCGTCGGCCGCCTCGATTCCCTTCTCGAGCAGGAACGCCTCGGTGCGCTTCTTCGTCTCGGTCTTCTGCTGCGCGCGCTCAACCTTCGTTGCGCGGGGCGTTCCGAAGAAAAGTTCCATGACCTGCGCCGTGATAAACGGGCGGGCGATGGACTGAACCTCTTCGCGCCGGGCGAACTTTGCGGCCTCGGCGTCGTTCTTCGGGGAAACCATGTCTCGCTTGGCCTTGCCGACCGCGGCGCGGGCCTCCTCGATAAGCCTGATCGGCACGGCGAGATGCTTGGACCCGAAGGCGAACGCGTCGACGACGGTCGATTCGACCGCCTCGCTCGCTCCCGCCTCGACCATGATCACCTTTTCCGGCGTTCCGGCGAACGACAGGTCGAGGCCGCTCTTGGCGCGCACCTCGTACGTCGGGTTGATCGTCCACTCGCCGCCGATCTGGCCGATGCGGATGTTTGCGATCGGGCCGTCCCACGGGATGTCCGAGATGTGCAGCGCGCAGGCGGCGCCGATGAGTCCGATGATGTCCGGATCGTTTTCGCCGTCGAACTGGAGGACGGTGACGATCACTTGGATGTCATTGCGCATGCGGTCGTCGAACAGCGGGCGGATGGCGCGGTCGATGTAGCGCGCGACGAGCATCGCGTCGTCGGTGGCGCGACCTTCCTTCTTCATGAACCGCGAGCCTTTGATGCGTCCGGCGGCGTAGAAGCGCTCTTCGTACTCCACCTGGAGCGGAAAGAAGTCGAGGCCGTCGCGAAGCCCCGTGCTCATGCACGCGGTGGCGAGGACGACGGTGTCGCCGTACTGAACGGTGCAGGAGCCGTTCGCCGGATTGGCGAACTTTCCCGTCTCGATGATGAGGTCCTTTCCGCCCCACTGCGCGGCAAACGTCTTGGTTTCTGACATACTCTTGATCGTTCCCGTCGAAAGTGAAGGTATCGAGATTACTCTCGACATCTCTGTGTCTCGACGGGAGCGTTGTTAAGAATCAAGACGCAGGGCTCAAGCGATTCTTAAGCCATGGCTCCTGGATCTTTTAAAACTCAAGTCGTCGTCCGCGGTTCTCTTCCTGCTTGGACGTCGTCGCGGCCGGCGCGATCGGCATAAGGAAACCGTCATTCGCGTCGTCGTCGCGCTCCGTGCCGTCGGAGTCGTCGCCATCGGGCTTCTCCTCGAGGATCTCGCCGCCGCGCGGAGCCCCGGCTCCCGAGGGCTTGCGCGCCGGGCCGATGAGAAAGCGCTTCTTGTTGTCCGAGAGGTTGGTGTATTCGTCCGCGGCCTCGACGAGCTTGCTCGACGTGGTCTCGCGGAAGGCAATCACCTCGACCGTGCGTCCGCGGCTCTTCGCGAAGTCGATGAGCGGAACGAAGTCTCCGTCGCCGGTCACGAGGACGACCACGTCGACCGTGTCGAGCATGCGCACCACGTCGATGGCGAGTCCCACGTCCCAGTCGGCCTTCTTCTGGCCGGAAAGATATTCCATCAGGTCCTTCTCGCGAAGCTCGATGCCGAGCTTCTTCAGCGCCTCGAAGAACGGAGTCTCGTCCGCGGCCTTCGTCTTCACCACGTACGCGACGGCGCGAATCAGTTTGCGCCCGGCCACCGCGTCCTCCACGATATGGCCGAAGCTCACGCGCCTGCCAAACAGGTGGCGGGCGCTGTAATACATGTTCTGCGTGTCGATAAAAACGCCGACGCGCTGGTCCAAATGTTTCATAGATTTTGAAATACCCGGCCCGAAATTTTCGGACCGGGTACAAAAATTACAATCCGAGATCCTCGCGAAGCTTCTTCGCGCCCTTTTCGTCCTCGCGGTCGAAGTACTTCATCAGGCGATGGCGCTCGTGAACCTTCTTGATCAAACCGCGGCGGGACGAGAAGTCCTTCTTGTGCATCTTCAGATGCTCCGTCAGGTCGAGGATTTCCGCGGACAGAATGGCGATCTGTACCTGCGGCGAACCCGTGTCGGACTCGTGCGTCCGGTACTTTTCGATGACTTTTTGCTTTTTCTTGGGATCCAACATAGGGATTGAGGATACGAATCAACAAATTTGCTACTTAACTACGAAAGCTACAGATATCTACGAATTGGCAGCTATTCGTTGATTTGTAGTTCTGTGGCGAATTTGTTGATTTGTATCCAATTTCGTCACGCGCGTCCGAGAAACGGAGTTGAGCCCGGCTCCAAGGCGGCGTCGCAAGAGTGAATTACAGGGGAAGAATAGCAAAAGGCGGGTTTTTCGTCAATTCTGGCACAGGGATACGGTATACTGTCACGGTATGGCGATCGATATCATCTCACCGGAGGAGGAAGCGGCGCGGGCGGCGAATTTAAAGAAGGCGAAGGTCGATCTGTTTATAGGGAAACCCTTTTGGTTTGAGGATTTTCTTCGGAACAACGGCCCGCTTTCCGACGTCGACCGGATTCATGCGGAGGCATTGGCGCTGAACGGATATCTCTTCGCGAAGGAGAAAGGCGGGGATATCGAGACGTACGAGCGGCTGTTCCCGTTTTTCGCCGAGGGCCCGTCTTCTCCTGAGTTCCTGCGCGTGGCAAAGGAACGCATGCGCCGCAGCCTTCGGGTCGGGTGGATGGAGAACGTCGCGGAAGCGCTGAAGGACGGATGGATTCAGCCGGAATATCTGGCGTCCGAGGAGGCGATCGCGTTCGCCCTGGAGTTCGTCGCGAAGAGAGCGAGGGATTCGCACGCGGACAGCGAGGTGATCGGCATGCTCGCCCTTCCGTTTCCCGCGTCGTTCTTCGAATCGAGTGCCGTCATGTCGATGCTGCGCGGATGCGTTGGGAACTTCATTCGATACCGCGTGCAGGACGCGGAGAAAATCCTCGGCCGTCTCCGCGGAACGGCATTCGAGCCTTCCCCGGAAAGCATTGAGACGGACGCGAAGGTTGGGATCCACCAGGCGTTTTGCAAGGACAAGCCCGAGGTGGTGGACGCGTACATTCGCGACTATGGGATGGCCGGCGAGATGCCGACCGGCGCGGAACGCCACAAAGCCGCCGAGGAATATCTGCGGCACGAGAATATCGATGGGCTGTTGGAGTACGTCCGCCGCTTTGGGAGCGAGGGCATTGGGCAGGAAGGCAGCCGGGTGCATTCCCTCGATGGTGCGATTGCGGAACGGGCGGCGGAACGGGATTGGGAGAGGATCCGGAAGGTGCTGACCGTGCTTGGGATCTCGGATCGCCAGGCGACGAATCGCGGCCGAGGCCCGGTTGCGCACGCCGTCGACACCTTGGGACAAAACGAGGCGTTTGCGGAGGCCAAGGAGCTTGCAAGGCAGTACAAAATAAATGACCAGGAGCTCCTGCAGAGGATGGGCTACTCTATCCAGGTGGCCTTCCGCCAAAGACACGACGTTCTCGCGAACACGCCCGAGGAACCGACCAATGTCGCCCGCACGCTGTTGTCGGATGTGGACCGTGTTTTCGAAAGGTTTGCCAGCGTCTTTCCGGACATCGAGCCGGAACGGCTGTCGCAAGGGCGACGGGAAACCCTCACGAGATTTCTGGAACGAAATTCGTACCAAAACAAGATCCTTCCGTCCGAGCTGGCGATGTACGACGCGATGTTCGCGGAAACCGGCGATCCGGAATGGAAGCGACAGAAAGAAAAGGCGATCCATTCCAAATTGTTCGAATACAACCTTCCGGAGTTCCAGGCGGCCGTGAAATCCCTGGAGGGAATGGGAGTAACCATGGACGATCCGGCCGTCAAAACGCTGGCATGGGTCGTGGGCGGTGGGCTGTCTTCCATGGGGAAAAAGAAAGTCGCGAAGTTCATGAGGATCCACGGCATCGGCGCGGAGGCGTTCGAAACTCCCGCGATGCGTCCCGTCGTTGACGAACGTGCGCGGGCCTTGCTGCGCGAGCTGAATTTTTTCCAGCTGGACCGGCTGACGGAACTGACGAAGACGGACTGCGCGGAACGGGCGATCGCGACGGCGAGGGAATCGCGCGACTTCGACCACGACCGCCTGGTGAACGGAATCCGGAACGGGGACAAGCGCACGGTCGAGATCGCACAACGGCTTGGACTGACCGCCGATGATTTCCCGGGATCGCTTCCGCCAAGCTTCGTGACGGGGGCGCTTCCCGAGTCATTGCGCCCGGTGCTTGGCCGGGACGCGTGGGCGCCGGCGTACAAGCGGATGCTCAACCTTCAGGGACGAAGCTCCCGCGCCATGTACGACCCGTGGGTCACGGACTTCGATCCGCTTGTGGACCGTCTGGCGAAGGCGGGAATGATCGATCGCGAAAAGGCCGAGGACGGCGAGATCGTGCTCGAGTTCGTGCGACAGTTCGGGATGACGAGCGCGCCCATGCTCGCGGAGACGTTCGTGGAACTGAGGCGCGGAAAAAAATTCGCAGAGCTGTCCGAGGCACAACGCCGACGACTTACGGAGACGATCGGAAAGCGGGTCGAGCGCATGACGAACGAGCAGCTCGTCAACGAGATGAAGCTGACGCGGGCAAGGCTCGTCGGCGAACTGCTGAACGACGAGATTCCAAGAGGCCTTTCGACGGAACTCGGATTGGAAATGCTTTCCTCGATGACCGGCGTTTCCATGTGGACGCGGCCGGAGGACAGTCCCGCGGAGCTTGTCGCGACCCTGCGGGAGACGTTGTCCGATCCGGTTCGACGCGCGGCGCTGATGCCGCCGGACGCATATTTCGACCGACGCGACCCTGCGCGCACGAGCGGCATGGCCCTGACGGTCCGCGAGGCCCGCCGCAGTCCCGCCCCGCCAGAATCAAGGGAGGTCGCCTCGAGGCAGATCGACGAGCTTCTTGCCGAACGGCCGGAAGCGCCCACGAGCGCGGGACGGTTCTACCTGGCGCTCAAGGAAGCCTGCTCCGTCGCCACCGAGGACGCGGAACCGGCCTCCGAGGCGCTTCGGAACCTGTTCCTTGGAAAAAGTTGCTCCGAGGACATTCCCGATATCAACCGCGACTCGGCCATGAGGAAGGACGCGCTCGAATGGATGAGCCGGCAAATTCGGGAGCTTGCCGTCCGAGGCGCGGTAATTTCAAAGGAGGACTGGCTCGCGCTTTCCGTCGTCCTTCTCCAATCGAGCGGCAAGGATTCTTCCTGGGCCCGCGAGATCATCCAAATTTCACGCGAGGAAGCGTCGCTGACGGCTGATTCGCTCGAACGGCTGAGCGAGGCGCTTCGCCTCTTCGTCTTCGAGCATTTCCTCGCCGAGGACCAGGCGCGCCATGGCGATAATCCGAACCCGCTTGGGGACGAGCTGCTCCGCGCGTTTCGATCTGCCTGGGAATTGGAAACCGACCGTCAGGACAAACACCCGATTCTCCTTGCGGCGCAGGAGGTTGACCGGCTGAGGGAAGGAATGGAACGGGTAACGTTTGGAAAGGAGATAACTGTCTCGCTCGTGGCCGCGGGCGCCGTGCCGCGCGTCTTTGCCGGCGACGTGGCCGACGCGTGTTACACGAGCAAGCACCAGGAGCTCGCCGAGGGAGAATTTCCCGGCGTGCGGTCGCTCATGTTCGTGACGAACCGAGGCGACGGGAAGGAGCGGATCATGGGCAGCGTCCTATTCGTGGAGGCGATCACGCCGAGCGGAGAGAAGGTGCTGGTCGTTCGCGCGAACAATCCGCGGCAGAACTTGCTCGGAAAGGTTTCGGCGGACGACCTCGTGGAACAGACGATCCAGGCCGCGATCCGCGTGGCCGAGCGCGGCGGGTTCGACATGGTTGCCCTGCCGCCGGATTTCGCGGGGCAGAGCTCGAGCAACCGTCCCGAGGTCAGCAAGATCTATCGGACGCGGTTTCGAAAGAATCGCCGCGTTCGCCTCGTCGAGAATCCCGACACGACGTTCAACGGCTACAAGGTTTGGGACGACAAGGGCCCGCATGGAGTGGCGGTCGTCTGGGAAAAGAAAACGGGACGGATCGAGTGATCCGTCCCGTTTCGTTTCGATGACGCGCAGGATGAATCCTGCGGTTACTTCAGCAGCGCGTCGATGGCGGCCTTCACGGCCGCGGCCGGCTGGGCGCCCTTGATGATGGTGGCCGTATCCGTCCCCTTCGCGTTGGTCTTGAAGATGAACGAGCCCGGGGTTCCGTTCACGCCGGCGGCGGCTCCTCCGGCGGACATCTTGTTGACGAGATCGGTGATCGCCTTGTCGGCCTGGCACGCGGAGAACTTGTTCGCGTCGAGTCCGAGGTCGCCGGCGAGCTTCTTGTAGAGGTCGGCTCCGAGCGAGGACTGGTTCTCGATCAGCTTGTCGCCATATTCCCAGAACTTGCCCTGCGCGGCCGCGCATTCGGAGGCGACGGCGGCGCTCACGGCCTCGTCATGGAACGAGAGCGGGAGGTGGCGATAAACCCAGCGGACCTTTCCCTTGTAGTCGGTCATGATCTGCTTCATCGTCCCGTGGAAGCGCTCGCAGAACGGGCATTGGAAGTCCGAGTACTCGACGATGGTCACGGCGGCATTCGCGTCGCCCTGGATGTGGTCGACCTTGGCGTCCACGGCCGGGACCTTGGAGACGGCGATGGTCGTGGCGTCCGGGGCCGCGGCTGGCGCGGCGGCGGACGGGGCGGCTACGGCCGCGGCGGCTGGCGCGGATCCGATCGAGATCGGGCAGCTGCCCTTCAGCGTGCAGGATCCGAGGACAATGAATCCGAGCGTGCCGATGGAGAGGACCGCCGTGACGAATCCGAGCCAGAAGGCGGAGCGAGGGGGCATGGAGTCAACGAAGGTTTTGGATTCCATAATGAAAGTGAGTTTGTGAAACAGTGGACGAGGGGATACCAATCTACGTATCCGCTACGGAACTACCTATGTTACGGATTGCTACGGATCTCGCGTCGCACAGAGATACGGGAGAAACAGTCGTCGATAGAAAGGAAGCGTTTGTCTCGGTCCCGCTCTCGACCTTCGCCTTGCGTCCGCGTAATCCGTCTTTGGGACCGCGACGACCGCGAGGGTAATCGCGACGAGGAAGAGGAGGATGCGGGCGAGCGTTGGGATATCCACAAGGGTCGACGGGGTGGGGAGTAACGGTTCAAGGCGGGCTTCCGCGCAGGAACCGCCGTCCGTCGGTGCGATCAGGCCGGATTGGCAGCCTGAAACGATGGCGACGAACAGTGTCGCCGCGACCATCGTGCCGATGAGGAGGCGCGTGATCCAGTCCATAGCTGCGCCATGGTAACACAGGTATACTGTGGATGCTATGTCCTCCTTCGACAAACTGATCACCGACTTTTTGGAATATCTCGAGGTCGACCGCGGGCGTTCCCCGCGGACGATTCGGAATTATGATTTTTATCTGCGGCGGTTCTCGGAATGGGCCAAGCACCCGAAGCCGGCCGACGTGACGCGCGAGATGATCCACAAGTATCGGCTGTACCTGAACCGCGAGGTGCCGGGGCGCGACGAGGCGCTCATCAAGAAGTCCACGCAGAACTATCATCTCATCGCCCTTCGGTCATTCCTCAAATATCTGTCGCGTCACGACATCAAGTCGCTTCCGGCCGACCATATCGAGCTGATGAAGTCATCGTCGCGCATCGTTTCCTTTTTAGAGCCAGACGAACTCGCCAGAATCCTGGCCGTCCCGGGCCGCGAGAGCACTGGCATGATCGCCCTGCGCGACACGGCGATCCTCGAACTGCTGTTTGCGACCGGGATGCGCGTCTCCGAGCTCGCGAACCTCCGTATCGACGGGATCGCCCTGAAGCGCGACGAGTTCACGGTCCGCGGCAAGGGCGACAAGGCGCGCGTTGTCTTCCTTTCCGCCGCCGCGAAGGACGCGATAAAGGCGTATCTCGCGAAACGACGGGACGCGTCCCCGTTTCTGTTCGTGAGTCACGATCGAGCCAAGGCGGGACGCGAGGAGACGGGTCCGCTGACCCCGCGGTCGATCCAGCGCATGGTCGAGCGATACGCCCGGTCGGCTGGAATCACCAAGCGCATCACGCCGCATACGCTGCGGCATACCTTCGCGACGGACTTGCTGATGAACGGCGCGGACATCCGCAGCGTCCAGTCGATGCTCGGCCACGCCTCCATCACGACGACGCAGATTTACACGCACGTGACGAATGAGCATCTGAAGGACGTGCACAAGCGGTTTCATGGGAAGAAGGAGGCGGAAGAGGATGTTGAGACGGCCGACGGTTGAAAGAACCGCGCATTTCCGCTAGGATTGTGCGGAACGATCGCAACGTCGTGCTCCTGTAGCTCAATTGGATAGAGCGAGAGCGTTCTAAGCTCCAGGTTGCAGGTTCGAGTCCTGCCGGGAGCACCACGATTCGATCGTTTCAAAAAAATTCTTATGACCGATACCAACCGCGCGCTGCTTGCTATTCTTTCCGTCCTCGCCGCGCTCTGCGTCCTAAGCGTCGCCGTCTTCGCGATTCGCAATCGGTCGAATCCGTCCGTTTCGATCGGGACGGACGCGGTCGCAGCGCCGTACTCGATCGTCGTTCCGACAGACTGGAAGACGACCGCTTCGACGGACTCGACGCGCGACGAGATGGGGGCGAGGACGTACGAGTGGATCGCGAGTCCTGACGCGAACGGTGCGAACGTCGCGGTAAAGGACGCGTTGAAGGACGGGAAGACATTCGAGGAAATCGCGAACGGATTTGTCTGGACGAACGACGACGTCGGAGAGATCGTCGCGTTCATGAAGGAGGAGACGGGCGACCTGTACAAGGACTTTTCCGAAAAGGACATTCTGATCTCGTCCGGCGCGGACACGATCAACGGAGCGAAAGCCGTTCGCGCGATCCGGCAGTGCCAGAAGCCGTGCTACGTGGAAGGCGGCGCGGCCACGACGGTGCGCTACATCGTCGACGCGCCCGACCGAGTATTCGTCCTCGAAGTCACGACCGGGACGGGTACGATGACGGCGGATTTGCTGAACGCGGCGGACGCGGCGGTGAGGACGTTCAAGGCGGAGTAGGAAAAACACGACCCGCGCGGGTCGTGTTTGATTTTCAATTCGTCTTAAACGCTGATCCGCTTATTCGCTTAAGCATCGAGAGCGTCAGCTTGACCGACGGGTTTGAAGTATTCATCATCGTGACGCGACCGTCGAATCGTGCCAACAGCGGCGTAAGGAACTCGTCTCCCCAGGACGGGGCGAACGAGTGGACACCGTCGAGAGTGTCGGCAGAAAGGCCGCGTACGCTTCCTTGCCAGACGAGCGGGAATAAGCACGTTGCCAAATTTTTCGATGCGAATGATCCTTTGATCGGCGAACGCGACGGCTTGATGGTGAATTCCGTCTTTCCGTAGTCGATATCGAAAATCGCGTCGCCCGACTGGAACATGATGCTTCCGCCGGCGAGCAGCCCGCGATCGACCTTTGGTTTAACGAATCGGACCCCGCCGACGACGCGTTCGATCGGACGGCTCGGGAAACGGGCTTGTCCGTGGCGAAATGCCGCAGAGAACAGCCGTCGGGACGGAACGCCGCAATTCTTTGCATCGCGCGAACTGCGTAGGAAGCGAAGGAACTGAGGTCGATCTCCGCCGAGCCGGGCGTTCGGACGCACCACGAGGAATAGGCGCGCCTCATGGGATTTCCTCATACGGCCATCGACACGTTCCTTGGCCGCACGCCGAAGCTATCCTGGGCGGATGGTCCGTCGGAGCCGCGCGACAAATCGGTGTTCTTCGACATGATGCATTCGAAGGGTCACTGGGAGGAGGAGCTGGCGCTTCGTAGGAAACGATGCGAGATGATCAGGAAATACGCGCAAAATTGTATGAAAGTATTTCGAAAAGACGGTCGGCATAAAACGAAAGAACCTCCGTTGGGAGGTTCTATCGTGGGGTGCCTAGAGAGAATTGAACTCTCGTAGCCGGGACCACAACCCGGTGCACTAACCACTGTGCTATAGGCACCATGTTTTCAGTGCCGGAAGTTTACGATTTTTGGGCGAGATTGTCAATTTGTTTAGGTTCTCCCCTAGGTTGCCATCCTCCCATTCCTCGGGTAGGATGTCCGAACTATGAAGAATCTTATCCCGCTTTTCCTGGCAATTCTGTTCATTGGGGCCGGATGCGTGTTTCAAAAGCCGGAATTGGCCGTGGATTCTGGCGAGGCCATCGCGACGCCGCGGGTCGAAACGTTTTTTGCCGTCGTGACGGCGTTTGATGATGCGGCGAAGGTCGCGACGGTCCGTCTTGCGGACGGCAGCTCGGAACAGGCGCAGGCCGGGGCCGTGTCGACGATGGACGCGTCGTCCGTCGGAAATCTCTTCTCGCTGGAGGGAACGCGCGACCCGTCGACGCGAATCGTCGATCTTTCTTCCGCGACGAAGCGCGAACAGAACTTGCTCGTCGTTTCCCCCGAGCCGAAGTCGACCGTCACTTCCCCGCTCATCGTGACCGGGTTCGGCCGCACGTTCGAGCAGACGTTCGGATGGAGGATCAAGGATTCCGAGGGAACCGTCGTCGCGATCGGATTCGACATGACGGACGCGGCCGACATCGGACAGTTCGGCCCGTTCTCATTCGAGGTGTTCCTTCCCGCGCTCACGTCGCAATCGTTCACGCTCCAGGTGTTCGAGTCGTCGGCGAAGGACGGATCCGACCAGAGCGTCGTGACCGTGGCGCTCAATCTCCTGTCGCTGAAGACGACAAGCGTGAGCGTTTACTTCCGCGACACGACGAAGGCATCGAGGGACTGTTCCGCCGCGTATCCCGTGATGCGGACGATGGCCGAGACGTCCGCGGTCGGGCGAGCCTCGATCTACGAACTGCTGAAGGGGCCGTCGGCCGACGAAAAGAAACTTGGATTCCTGAGCCAGATCCCGGCGGGCGTTACGCTCAGCTCGCTCGTCATCTCGAACGGCGTCGCGAAGGCCGATTTCTCCGCCGCGCTGAAGCCGACGCGATACCCGTGCGTCGACGGCGCGACGGCCAGGCAGATTTCGCAGACCCTCGAGCAGTTCGACTTGGTAGACTCGGCCGAGATCACCGTCGCGGGCGCTCCGTTCGTCGCATCGAAATAAGATTTTCCCCGCGGTCGATTGGTCGCGGGGATTTTGTTTGGGAAGCATGGACGCGGGACGATTTTTTGCGTAAGCTGTCGATATTATGACGATACAAACATCAAACAAGACGCTCGTTCTCCTCGACGGCAACGCTCTCCTCCACCGCGCGTGGCATGCCATTCCTCCGCTAACGACCAAGGACGGGCGCGTGGTGAACGCGGCGTACGGGTTCGCGATGGCGCTTGATACGATCTTGAAGCAATGGAAGCCGGAGTACATGGTGGTCGCGTGGGACCTCCCCGGAAAGACGTTCCGGCACGAGGCGTTCGAGGCGTACAAGGCGCAGCGGAAGGAAAAGGAGCCGGAGCTGTACGCGCAGATCCCGCTGATCCAGGAAATCCTGACGTACTACGGCATCCCGTCTGTATCCGTTCCGGGATTCGAGGCGGACGACGTGATCGGGACGCTTGCGACGACGGCGAAGAAGGACAAGATGAACACGCTGATCGTGACCGGCGACCAGGATCAGATGCAGCTGGTCGACGACACCACGAAGCTGGTGTACTTCATCAAGGGAATCTCGGAGACGAAGACGTTCGACGAGGCGGCGGTCGTGGAGAAGTACGGGTTTCGTCCGGAACAGATGATCGACTACAAGGCGCTGCGCGGGGATCCGAGCGATAATATTCCGGGAGTGAAGGGGATAGGCGAGAAGGGCGCGAAGGAGCTGATCGCGGAGTTCGGAAACGTCGAGGCGATGCTGGCCGCGGTCGGAACCGGAAAGCTGGAGCCCGCGATGGAGAGGAAGCTGGCCGGGTTTGAGAATGTTGCGCGCGAAATGGTCGGGCTCGTTACGATCGTGCGGGACGTGCCGCTCGGGGATTTCTCGATCGAGGACGCGGCGGTCGCGACGCCGGATGTGGAGAAATTGCTGGGGTTGTATAAGGAACTGGAGTTTAAGACCTTGATTAGGCGGTTGGGACCCGTGGATACCAATCCACAAATCGGCTACAGAACCACGAATCAACGGATTGCTATGAAAGTACAGATCGTGCGCGGGACGGCGAATGTCGCGACTGCCCTCGACGCGATCTCCGACGAGACGGTCGCGGTTATCGTGGCGGACCAGGCGCCGGATTTGTTCGGGGCGAAGTTGGCGGCGATCTCTGTGTCGGACGGAACGGGCACGGTCGTGATTCCGAGTCCGAACGCGGAGCTGCTTGCGATGGTCGAGAAAAAAATCGCGGGCGCAGCGAAGATTGTTTCGCACGACTGGAAGAAGACGATGCACCTCACCGGGTGGACGATGGACGAACGAACGGTCGACCTGATGGTCGTCTCATACCTTCTCTCGTCGGCGTCCCGCTCGCACGACCTCGCGTCGATCATACCGACGGTCGTCCTTCCCGCGTCGTTCGGGACGGACAAGGAGCTTGCGCTGCTCGGCGAGGCCGCGCAGAAATTGCCGGCGGCCGCGACGACCATGCTCGCGCAGCTGAAGGACGCGGGGATGTCGAAGCTGCTGAACGACATCGAGATGCCGCTCGTTCCCGTGCTGTGCGAGATGGAGAAGGCGGGGATCGCGGTGAACGTCGATTCGCTCGGCGCGCTGCAGGAAATCCTCGCGAAGAAGATCGACGCGCTCACGAAGCAGATCCAGGAGCTCGCGGGCGAGGAGTTCAACGTGAACTCGCCGGGCCAGCTCGCGACGATCCTTTTCGACAAACTGCAATTGCCGACCAAGGGGATCAAGAAGACGACGACGGGATACTCGACGGCCGCGTCGGAACTTGAGAAGCTCGAGGACACGCACGACATCATCCCGCTGGTCGGCGAGTATCGCGAGCATGCGAAGCTGCAGAGCACGTACGTCGAGGCGCTTCCGAAGCTCGTCGCAGAGGACGGGCGCATTCACACGACGTACAACCAGACGGTCGCGGCGACGGGACGATTGTCGTCCGTCGAGCCCAATCTACAGAACATTCCGATAAAGTCAGACCTTGGGAACGAAATCCGAAAGGCGTTCGTGGCGGAGAAAGGAAAGGTCCTGATCGCGGCCGACTACTCGCAGGTCGAGCTGCGATTGGCCGCGATCATTGCGAAGGACCAGCCGTTCATCGACGCGTTCCGCGACGGGGCGGACATTCACACGAGGACGGCGTCGGAGGTTTGGGAGATCGCGGAGGCCGACGTCACGAGCGAACAGCGCCGCGCCGCGAAGGCGATCAACTTCGGAATCCTGTACGGCATGGGGCCGCGCTCGCTCGCGAAGTCGACGGGGATGGGCATGGACGAGGCCAAGGGGTTCATCGACCGCTACTTCCAAATCCACCACGCGATTCGGACGTACCTCGACGAGACAAAGCTCAAGGCGCACAAGGACGGGTACGTCGAGACGCTGTTCGGACGGCGACGGTATTTTCCCGAGATCAACACCGGCGTCCAGATGCTCGTGGCCATGGCAGAGCGCATGGCCATCAACATGCCGGTGCAAGGGACGGCCGCCGACCTCATGAAGCTGGCAATGCTCGCCGTGGACGGATGGCTCAAGACCAGCAAGTGGCCGGCCAAGATGCTCCTTCAGGTCCACGACGAACTCGTCATCGAGTGCGACGAGATGGCGGTGGACGCCGTCGCGAAGGGGGTAAAGGAAATGATGGAGGGGGTCGCAAGCTTCGACGTTCCGCTGGTGGTCGAGGTGGAGGTTGGGAAGAATTGGGGGGAGATGGAGGCGTGGAAGCAATAAGAAAAAGCGGTCCGAAGTCCATCGGACCGCTTTTCGTTTACTCGTAATCGCGGTAGGTCTTGTCGCGGATGACCGTGCGCAATTGCGCGATCTCCCCGCGGGGAGTCTTTTTGTAGATCGTCTTGAAATCCGTCCCGACCGACCAGGTCGCGGACTGGCCGGCGAAGATCGTCGTTTGTCCGGCGTGCGGAAAGAAGTCGATCTGGATCCCGTGCGCGTCGGCGATCTGTTCGAGGCGGTGGTTCCAGGAGCCCATCGTCGTTCCGTCTGGCTCGGTCCAGAACGGGGAGAAGAGACGGGTCTTGTCCGGCGAATAGCCAAGCGCTCTTATGGCGTCGAGCGTTCGATTCAGGTCGTCGCCGTCGCTTGAAAGAATGTGCGCCATGAACAGCTTTTGGCCGTGGCGCGCGAAGATGGCCGTGCACGACGAGGAGGCGGAAAAGCCGACGACGTCCTGGCGGCCGAGCGAGGACACCTCGACGTAATTTCCCGGAGGGGGGTCGAACGCCCGCGTCGGCCCTTGCTGCCACATCGTTCCGTTCGTGAATTTTCTAACGCCCGCGCGTGCCGTTTCAAACATGTCGGCCACTCCGCCTTCGCGCGTCCGGTCCTCGGACGTGATCATCCGTTCCGGCGCCTTCACGGAGAAGCGGTCCTCGAACTGCGAGTCGACGGTCTGCGCGTCGTCGACAGGCGCGAATCCGTCGAAGTACCGGTTGGTGAGCAGCGTGCGTCGTCCCGCGCGGTCGGCCGCGTCGAACTCGGCGGCCATGGCGTCGTATCCTTCCATGAACACCCCAGGATCGAAGTAGACCGACGGTTTGTCGAATCGCCTGCGGACCGCCTCGCGATCGGCGTCCGCGATGTCCACGCCGGAAATATATCGCTTCATCATATGCGCACAGTTTACATCATCTCCGTAAAAGGTCATCATAGGTCGAACCATCTTTTCGTATGAATCGAATTTGGCAGTCCGAATTATTGGCGCGACAGGACTGGCTCGTCCACGGGACGGCAACCCTTGCGTTTGGATCGACGCGGTATCCGAATCCGAAAGAGGAGGACATGACCATTGAGAATCGCGGAACGTTTTTGTCAGAGTTGGGATTGGATCCGTCGCGGTTGGTCGTGTCCGGAAATGTTCATGGAAAGAATATCGAGATCGTCGAGGGCCGCTCCCAGCGCATCGACGACTGCGACGGCCTCGTTACGTCGACATCGGGAATCGTGATCGCGACGAAAACGGCCGACTGTCTCCCGATCTTTATCGCCGACCCGACGACGCAAACCGTCGCGGTCGTCCACGCCGGATGGAAAGGCGTCATGGCAGGGATCGCGATCGAGGCCGTGCGCGCGTTCGTCGATCACGGATCGACCGCGCGAGATGTCCTCGTTGCGATCGGGCCGTCAATCGGCCCGTGCCACTACGCAATTCACGACGAACGGCGCGACGAGATGCTCGCGAAGACGCCGTTCGTCTCGATTGACGATTTCTCCGTCGGCCGCGTCGACCTGCGCGCGATCGTCGTGCGTCAGCTCATCGCATCGGGCGTCCCTGCGGAAAATATTGACGCGTCCGCGCCGTGCACGGCGTGTCATCCGGACGTCTTTGCGAGTTATCATCTGTCGCGCAACCCGTCGATCGGGACACTGTCCGCGATCGCAATCCGATAGGGAATCGGGCCTTTTGTCTTTCCGCAAGCATCGCGGTAAGATGCGTTCACTATGTTGATTCTCGTCTACGGCGACGACACGTTTCGCGTGAAGGACAAGGTTTCGAAGCTGCGCGAGGCGTTCGTGGAGAAGCACGACCGAGCCGGGTTAAACCTGGCGGAGTTTGCATCGTCGGACAAGCCCGGGGAGATTTTGCAGGCGATCTCGAGCCTGCCGTTCATGGGATCGAAGCGGATGGTGGTGATCCGCGACCTGGTGGCGACGACAAAGTCGGATGGCAAGGATCATTGGGAAAGCCTGGCACGGACGCCCGATTCGTCGATCGTAATTTTGTGGGAGACGCTGGAACCGAAGGCGCTTGAGAAAAAGCCGCTCTATGCCGTCATTGCGAGCGCGGCGAAGCAATCTCCCGACGAGTTTCGTCTGTATCCGTTCCCGTCGCTCGAGGGCGCGGAGTTGTCGAAATGGACGGTCACGCGGATCTCCGAGCGCGACGGAACGATCGCGCCGGACGCGCTGCGCGAGCTGTGCGACCGCGTAGGCGGCGACCTGTGGCAGATGGACAACGAGATTGGAAAGCTCGTTGCGTACCGGACGTCGATCGTGCTCGCCGACGTCGACCTTCTCGTTCGTGCCACGTTCGACGGAGAGATCTTCGCGCTCGTGGACGCGATAAGCCGAAAGGACTCGGCGCGCGCGATTCGTCTTCTCGAGGAGGAGCGTCTCAGCGGCGGTTCGGACTTCGCGATCTTCGGAATGCTCGCGCGCCAAGTCCGTCTCCTGCTCGGAGCGCGCGCATTGCTCGACGAGAATCCGCGCGCGTCATCGTCTCAGCTCGCCGGCGAGATGGAGATCAATCCGTTCGTCGCGCAGAAGGCGTTCGACCAGGCTCGAAAGTTTACGCTCACCGACCTTCGCGCGACGCACGATCTTTTATTCCGTTACGACGCGGGAATGAAGTCGGGAGTGTTGGACGCGGAGCTTGCAGTGGACCTTGTCACGACGTCGCTGATTCGGTAAGGTCGGGTGGATTTTTTTCCGATCGCTTATGAAAAAGCGCCGCCGACCAATCGTCGGCGGCGCTTCCCTATTCCGCGAACCCTCCCGCCTGGATGTCCCAGAGCTTCCGGTACGTCCCCTTCTTTCTCAGCAGTTCCCTGTGCGTCCCTTGCGCCGCGATGGTTCCTCCCTCGATGACCAGAATCCGGTCCATCTCCATGATCGTCGACAACCGATGGGCGACCACGATGACCGTCTTGTCTTGCATCAGCTCGTGGAGCGCGTCCTGGATGAGGCGCTCAGACTCGGAGTCGAGCGAGCTGGTTGCCTCGTCGAGCACGAGGATCGGGGCGTTCTTGACGATGGCGCGGGCGATGGCCACGCGCTGGCGCTCGCCGCCCGAGAGTTTTACGCCGCGCTCGCCGACGTACGTGCCGTACCCGTCTGGCAGCTCGTCGATGAAGACGTCGCATCGCGCGCGCCGCGCCGCATCCCTCACTTCCTCGTCCGTCGCGTCCTGTCGGCCGTAGCGGATGTTTTCCATCAGCGTTCGGTGGAACAGGATCGGTTCCTGCGGCACGAGCGAAATACTGTCGCGCAGGCTGTCCTGGGTTGCCTTCGCGATGTCCTGGCCGTCGATGAGAATCTTTCCCTCGTCAACGTCGTAGAACCGGAACAACAGCTTCGTGATGGTCGTCTTCCCCGCGCCACTCGGCCCGACGAGCGCGATCTTTTCCTTCGGCTTGATAATGAGATCGAAGTTCTCGAGAACCTTTCGCGTCTTGTGAAAGCAGAAGGTCACCTCCTTGAACTCGATCTCTCCCTTCTCGACGTCTATCGCCTTCGCCCCGCGCCGGTCGCGCACCTCGTGCGGTTCCAAGAGCAGGTCGACCATCTCCTTGCCGTCGGCGATAGAGTCGAAGATGTGGCGGAACGAGCGGCCCACTTCCCACAGCTTGTGGAAGACGAGCACGAGCGAGGATTGGATGAACGCGAGGTCGCCAATCGTGAGAATTCCCTGCAGCCAGAATAGGACGCCGATGTACATGAGGCCGACGTCGATGGCGATCATGAGCAGTCCCTGGACGGCAAAGATGATCTCGTGCCTGTCCCAGCTGCGCGTCTGCGCAAGGCGGAGCTTCTGGTTCACCTTTCGAAACCGCGACTCTTCCTCGTTGAACGCGGGAAACAGCTTGATCGTGACCGCGTTCGTGATCGCGTCGGCCATCACTCCTCCCGCCTCGGAATCGAGCGCGGCCCGTTCGATGTCAGCCTTCACGGCCCACCGCGACGCCCAGTAGTTGAAGACGAGGAACAACGCGGTCCAGGCAACGAACAGGATGGCGAGCAGCGGATATTGTAAGTAAAGACCGACGGTCGCGCCGATGACGACGATCACGATCGGGATGAGGCGGAATATGATCTCGTCGGCCAGGCGTTCGAATCCGCGGCTCATACGGCCGACCTTGCGAACGAGGGATCCTCCGAAGTGGTTGGCGAAAAATTGGAAGGAGTGGCCGAGAAGATATTTGAACGAGTTCTCCTCGATGTCGGCCATGACGTGCGGTTGAAACCGGTTTACCGTGATCGTCGTGACGCGCCATCCGAGCCAGCTGACCATCCGTATGCCGATCATTCCGAGGAGGACGGGAACAAAGATCGCGATGGTTGCGGCGGTCGGCGCGTTCGTTTCGAGCAGGTCGAACAGCTTCTTGAGAAACCACGGCTGGATGATGTCGGCGAGCGTCGCGACGATGACGAACGTAAGAATCAGAAAGATACTTTTCTTGTACCGCCGCGCCGCGTGCCAATAGGCGCGAAGGACGTCGATCGTGGTAGTGCTTGTCTTTGCGTTTTGCATGCGCGTATATTTTATCACAGTCGCGAAAAGAAAAAACGCGCGCAGAGTTGCGCGCGCGGTCAGAAGGCCGTGTCGAGGACGGCGGTGTCGACGATTACGCCCGTGTCGATCATGCCCGTGTCGACGATCCCGGTGTCGCCGCATCCGGTGGAACCGCCGGTGTCCCAGGCGTAGGGTTTGCTGCAGCCGGTAGGCATCTCATACGCCGCGAGCTCTTCGCGCGCGGCTTCGACGCGGGTCGAGTAGAACGCGTAGGCGGTGGCGTACATCTCGTCGTCCGGCGAGCGGATCATTCCGTCGCCGCCGTCGTCGCCCCAGGGAGCGGCGGCCGAGCGAAGGCGCTCGTAGAGATTGGGCAGGATCGTGTTCGCGGGGTCGAGGGTCTCCATCTGGTCGATCACGACGCCGCACGTGTCGATCGTTTCCTGCCAGCCCTCGGAATCCTACTGGCACCCGAGCGACAGGTTCGGGAACCTCGTCGATTCCGGTGTCCTCGGCGATCTCGTAGATGGTCGTGTAGTAGTTATTGGTTACGGTCGCAGGCGTGGAACAGCCGGCGGCGATGAGCAGAAGGAACATGGAGACCTCGGAGATTGCGTTGCGTTCGACGTAATTGTCGAGCGTGTAGACAAACGATTCTTTCGCCGAACCATCACGGCGCAAGCGAGGATCATACTAGAATTTGGCAGAAATCTCAATGGATTCGCCCAAAACAAAACGACCCGGTTGCCCGGGCCGTTTACGTTATTCCGTAAACGATTGGCTGAGCGCGCGCGCCTCCTTGGTGACGAACCGTTTTAATTCGTCGATCCCTAGAGGGACCGTCATCTTTGGAAGTGCCTCGACGCGCCGTACCTTCGCCAGCTCGCTGCCGAGGAACAGGTCAGTGATGGCGCTGCCGAATTTCGTTTCCGCGTCACGACGAATGTCGGCGAGAGGGCGATTCTGAAGGATCGCGTATAGGTCGACGAAATCCTTCGGGTCGAATCGGTTGAGGAGGGCCATGAGCTTGTTGGCGGAGACGTCGCGCAGGCTGTCGACGCGCACTCCTTCCTCGACGCGGATTGGATCGAGCCGCGCGAACGGATAGCGAGTGAACTCGAGCTTGAGCTCGTAGTCGCCGATGCCTAGAAAATAGAGGTTGCGGTCGAAGATTTGGTCCGAACGAAGCCGGTCCGCTCCAAGCGTAAATTTGAGATTGTCGATGAACGACGTGAGGAATGCGCGGTCGCACGGCTCGGACGTGAAAAAGTCTAGGTCGTCCGATACGCGATGATGGAGATAGTACGCGGACAGCGCCGTGCCGCCGGACAAATAGTATCCGTCGAGACGCGGCTCGTCATTCACGATGCGAAGGACTTCCTTCTGCGTATCGGTTAAAATGGCTTGTTCCATACGAGAAGTTCGAGAAAGGCTCGGCGGTTGTCGTCGATCTTGAGTTCCGGGAGATATTGCTCGAGGAGTTTTTTACTCAGCTTTTTTCCCTCCAGCCCATAGTTAATCATCCGCTCCAGCATCCAAACCGGATCGGCGGCAGCCTGCGCATCCTGTTGTGCTGGAGTGTAGTCCCATGCCATACGATTGGAGTGTACCGGAAAACGAGAATCGACGGAAGGACAAACAAAACGGCCCGATTACTCGGGCCGCGTCTGCTTACGCCTTCTTGAGGGCGTTCAGCTTTCCCATCATGCGGCTCTTGAGGCGCGCGACGGTGTTCTTTTTCATCACTTTCTTGGAAGCCGACTTGTCCAGCTTCTTTCCGAGCATGCGCGCGGCCTCCGTGGCGCCCGTGACTTCCTTCGAAGTGACAAGCTTGCGGAACTTCACGCGTAGCGACTTGATTTCGTCCTTCACCGCCTTGTTGCGCACGGCGCGCTTGAGCGACTGGCGAAGGGCTTTCTTTGCGTTTGCTTTGATCGGCATATCGTATGTGTTCCCGTGAGCGTGGGAATAAATAGCGTGAGGGGAGTATAGCGCGGGGTTTGGAAAAGGTCAATGATTATTCGATTACCGGCCGATCGATATCAATCGGTGCGAGCGATTTTCCCGCGGTTCCAGCAGTGATCTTGAAGATATCCTTGTCGATCTTCTTAAACTCCTTTCCCGACTCGGAATACGCCTTGTACGTGGCCTCGAGGTTCTTGCCGACCTTATTATGGAAATCCTCGTAGGACTTCAGGTGGCGGACGAGCTGTTCGGCGAACTGTTGTATCTCTTTGACACTTTCTTCGATCTGGAGGGCTTTTAGTCCGAGGAGAACGGTCTGGAGGTATGCATAGAAGGACGTCGGTGAGACGATCATGACTCCCTTCTCGAACGCGTACTCGATGAGATTGCGCGAGTTGACCGCGACGGCTCCGACGGAGGCTCCGATGAGGCTGTGGTAAACCCCTTCTGCGGGGACGAACATGAAGGCGAAGTTTGTCGTGCCTCGGTCTGGTTTGATGTACTTGGATGTCTCGTCGATGCGCTTCTTTACGTCGGACTTGAATTCCTTTTCGAGAACCTCTCGTCGAGTCGGATCGGACTCGAGGGAAACCTTGTTGTAATTCTCGAGAGAAAACTTTGCGTCAATCGGTATCAACATTTCTTTGACGAAGATCACCGAGTCCGGGATGAGTTTGGCCCCCGTCTCGTCGTCGGCGCCGAGATCGTATTGCATCTTGTATTGTCCTGGCTGGAGGACCTGACCCAGAAGCGTTTCGAGCCAGTACTCTCCGAGAATTCCTCGCTGTTTTGGGTTTTTGAGAATGTTCTCCAGGCTTTGCAGCTGCGTCGAGAACTCGAGGACCTGCTTGTTGGTCTCGTCGATCTTCGTGAGGCGTTCCGTCACGTCCTTGAATGTGCCCAAGCTGTGGGCAAAGTGCTTTTGGAGAGTGGAGGACGATTCAGATAGTCCTTTTAAGAGCTGGTCGCTCATTACGTCGAGTCGCTGCTGAACCTCGGTGCGATTCTTGTGGGTGGCGTCCTGGAGTTCGCGGCGGAGATCGTTCAAGATATTCACAAGCACCGCCGGATCTTGTGCGACGGGCGCGGAAGAACGGCGGCTAAATGCTAAAAAAGCCAGGAAACAGAGGACAATTAACAAACCAACGACGATGAGAACAAATGCGAAAGGTGCGATGACCATAAACCTTTGACGGGATCCTTAAAGTGCTCTATAATTTCGGCACTGCCGCACAAGTATAGCATGCCCCGGCTATGCAGGAGCGAGTGGATAAGCCAAACGTTTTACGACGCTTGGACGGAAGAAGGGCGGAGTTATCCGATGGTAGGGGTAAGCGTTGCAAGCCCACATAGCTCAACGGATAGAGCTGGCCCGTCCTAAGGGCAAGATGGGGGTTCGATTCCCTCTGGGGGCACCATTCGACTTCGTTCGCCCTGATGGCCTCACTGCGCTCATGGTCTTCGACCGCCTGAAAGCCCTGAGCCTTTGTCGAAGGGTCGTGGTCTGCGACCATAAGGCACGCCTACTGTTTCACGAGGAACATTTCAAATAAAGATGTAATAAATTCACGTACGGGCTAGTAGCTCAGATGGTAGAGCGCTGCATTCGCATTGCAGAGGTCTGGGGTTCGATTCCCCACTGGTCCACCAAAAAAGACTCATCGGAAGATGAGTCTTTTTTGTTGAGTCTGCTTTGTTATGAGTCGAAACTTTTGGATTACCACGCTTTCTCCCACATTAAAGCTTTGAAGGACGAGTCGCTCAGGACAATGAAATAACTCTATTCGCTACAAGTCCGATACCTCGCGACTCTGCCGTGTTGTTTCAAACGTAATTGAAAGCGGAGCGAAGAAATTTATCGACGAGATTTCTTTGTCATCTATGGACTCCTCGCGATGATATAAATTGCGGATATCATATCCTTTTTATGACAGGGTAGCTTATGCGTTATTTATTTTGCTGCAACATGTCTTCGTTCCGTTTGATCACAAACTATGATCACCGACCGACAAAAACGACTTAAACGTCGAATGAAAGAATTTCAATTATAAGTTTCGTGTGAAACAAGAGAAGATGTCTTTCAGAATTATTTTGAGGAAATTATTTTGTTAATTAATAACAAATGCATAAAAATCGGATTATAATTTTAATTTGTCTACACCAGTGTAGCCAAATTTCATCAAATGTGGATAAGTATTCGAAAAGTGTTTATCCTGTGGGTAATTATAATGAATACGAAAGAATTAATCGCGAAAGAAAATAATTTATTCGCTAAAATCAGCGAATAAATCTTTTGACCAAACCATGTATTCAAGGTATAATCGATGCACCGAATGGTCGAATTATGCGAACGATTGTCGCAGTCATGGTAATAGCGGGGTTTTTTGGCGCGGCGGCGCAAGCCTTTGCCCAAATGGACTCCACGAGTTATCAAATTCGTTGGGATACCGTTGGAAATGGCGGAGATGACGTCAGTTCATCCTCGTCCTACATCCTCAAAGACACAACGGGCAGCGCGGGGATCGGCGATTCCGCGAGCGCGTCCTATGAACTCGGTGCCGGCTATCGGCCAGGGATTTCAAGCGACGTGCTTGACTTCTCGTTCTTTTCGGAAGACAGCGCAACGTCAACGGCGGCAACCGCGCTTGCCGGACTGACGATCGACTGCGATCCGACGGATTTTTCCATCGGCGACATGATCGCGCTTCTCCAGGATCGCGGCGAGGATCAGGTTACGGCGATAGGGCAGGTCGTTTCCATCGGAATCGACTCGATCACGGTCGATGCCTTAAAAGACGCCGGCGACATGCCCGCTATCGACGGTTCAAACGATTTCGTCGCCATCCTCGAAGGCGAGTCGTCCGCGCTCAGCACGCTCAGCACGTCGGCGGTTCGAACGTCCGTCATTGGAATGAGCGTCAGCTCGTCCGCGCCGGACGGATACGCGGTCCAGATCCTATCCGACGGAGATTTTCGCGACGTAGCCGAAACGGTCAACCCCGTCGCGGACGGATCCGTCACGGCCGGATCAGAGGAATACGGCGCGCGCTCGTCGGACTCGGACATATCCTCGTCGACCTTCGATTCGGCCGACTCCGCTATTACCACCTCGTTTCAAACGATCGCCGACCTCGACGCGGTCGTTTCGAACGACCGTAACTTCCTCGTCACAAAGGCCGCGATTTCCCCCTCGACGGTCGCCGGCAGCTACGCGCAGACGCTGACGCTCATCGTTTCCGGTCACTACTAGCGGGCCTATGCTCCGTCGACTCATCCCTTTCTTCTGTGCGGTCGTCCTGCTGTGGATGCCGTATCGCGCCCTCGCCTTCGCCATCGCCCCCGCGACCCTAAATCTCTCAGGGAAGCGCGGCGAGACGATCGAGGACTCGATCGCGGTCATCAACGACGGGAGCGCCGAACAGACGTTCACGCTTGGAGCGTTGAAGTTCGCCCCAAGCGAATCGTCCACGCCATCGTTCATTCCATTTGAAACGGATCACTCGGGCCTCCCCGAGTGGATTGCGTTTCCAATAAAGACAGTCACGATCCCGGCAAGCACAAAGGTCGACGTTCCGTTCGCGATCACGATCCCGCAGGACGTTCCGTCCGGAACGGTCTACGCCGCGATCACCGTGTCGGCATCCAAGTCGAACGATATCGCCACGAACGGCGCGACGATTTCCGCGAAGATGGCTTCCCTCCTCTTCGTCACGGTCGAGGGCGAGACGATCGAAAGGCTCGCGCTGCTCGACTTCTCCGCGACGAGCGCGACGGGACTGAAGTCATTGGAAATGGCACGATCGTTCGGCTTCCGAGTTCAAAACCAGGGAAACGTCACGTCGGTTCCGATCGGAACGATTACGCTCGTCGACGCGTTCGGACGCACGTTCGCCTCGCAGCCTATTAACGAGGAGCACGGCCGCGTTCTGCCGATGACGACACGATCGTTTTCCGGATCGATCGGCCCGAACCCCGTCGGATTCGTCGAGACCGTCCGTTCGCAGATCGCGAACTTCGCGATCGGTCCCGTCACGGCGACGCTGACCGTCGTCGCGGGAACGCGGACGCTCACCAAGTCGTTCGTATACTGGATGGTTCCTTTGCATCTGATCTTGACCGCCGCGATGGCCGTCGCGATACTGCTCGCTCTCTGGAAACTCCTGTCACATGGACGAGATCGGCTCGGACGCATTGAGACGGGCTCGCAATAATCGTGTGTGTTCACTCGCTGGTCAAAATCGCTCTGGAGCGTCGTATCCGTCATCGTTAGCGTAACGATGTTGGTTGCGGCTGCTTCATACGCGGCCACGGCAAGCCCGGCAAACGACACGCCGACGTCGCTTCGAACGTCGGAAGGCGCGAATCATTTCCTGGTCTTTACCACTCCGAGCGGGGTTTCCGAGGGCGAGACGGTCGTCGTCGGTTTCAGCTCGGCGTTCGACACGTCCGGGATCGTCGAGGACGACGTGGACGCTCAGGACGACGGGGCCGACCTCACCACCGCGGCGAATTGCGGCGGCGCGGAGCAGGCATCCGTCGTAATGGCATCGGACGCGCTCACGATCACGATCTGTCCCGGCGATGGGGGCGCGATCGCGGCGGCGAGCGAGATCACGGTGAAGATCGGCACGAACGCGACGGCTTCGGGAATCGGAGCCAACCAGGTCGTCAATCCGGCAACCGTCGGAACCTACTACGTTTCCATTGCCGGAACGTTCGGCGACTCCGGATCGATCGCCCTTCCCATGCTTGAGGAGGGATCGGTCGGAGTCACGGGAACGGTCCCGCCGTCGCAGGGCGGAGGTGGCGGTGGAGTACCTTCGGAAGGATGCGGAGACTCGATTGCGCCGGAGATTTTCTCGGTCGTCATCTCGAACGTCACGGACTCGTCCGCGACCGTCGGCTGGTCAACGAGCGAGAACGCGGACAGCGCGGCGGACTACGGCACGACCGCATCGTATGAGATCGCAACGGAATCAAGCTCAAGCCTCGTCACGTCGCACTCTGAAGTCCTTTCAGGGCTGTCGGAAGGAACAACGTATCACGTTCGCGTCCGGTCGAGCGACCTGTGCTCGAATCAGGCATCGTCCGGAGACCAGACGTTCTCGACGAACGACGCGACCGCGCCGATCATCTCGAGCGTCGTCGCGACGGTCACGTCCTCGACGTCCGTCACGATTACCTGGACCACGATTGAGCCGGCAACGAGCTGGGTCAACTACGGCGCGACCGCGTCCTACGGAACCGTTGTTGGGGACTCGACGCTCTCCACCAGCCACTTGGTCATTATCACCGGGCTCGACGAGGGAACGACGTATCACTTCGACGTCGAATCCGCGGACGCGTCCGGCAATTCGGCAACGTCGTCCGATGACACGTTCGTCACGTCGTCGAATCCAGCTCCTTCCAACGTGTCGGATCTCGTCGTCGACGCTTCCTCGGGAGCCGTGGAACTCTCGTGGACCAATCCGTCCGACGCCGATTTCGAAGGAGTTCGCGTTTTGATGTGCATGGACGGTTTTCCGTCCGGACCAGACGACACCGACTGTACGGTTGTCTACTCTGGCGTAGCCAACGCGACGAGCGTCGAAACGCTCATGGATGGCACAACCTATTACTTCGGGGTCTTCGCGCAAGACGCCGCTGGGCAGTTCGCTTCTGGCGCTCTCGGTTTAGGTACTCCGAGCACGCCAGTAGAAGAGGTGCCCATGCCCGAAGAGGTTTCCGTACCTGCAGTGACCCCTCCCGAAGAGGAAACGACCGTCTCGGCAGAAACCGGAACGGATCAAACGGTTTCGACGGAAACGCTTTCGGCCGTCGACGAATCGGAAGAGCCTTCGGAAGCAGTCCCTGCAGGGATTGAAACCCCATCGGATCAGACACCTCCCATTCCTCCCACCACCGTCGTGGAAGAGGATCTTGTCCCACAAGGGGACGTAACGTTCTTTGTCGCCAGCGGAACGATCCAGCTTGCCCCGTCCGGCTCCGGCACGGTGCACGTCCTTGGAAACCGTCCGCTAAGCGTGATGCTTGAAACAAAGCATCTCACGAAGGAAATCTCGCGCGTCCAGCTCGTCCTCGGAGCCAGCGCCTATATCATGGCCCTGTCCAACGACGGCAGCACGTATGCGGCCGACGTCTCCACCCCCGGAGCGCCCGCCGATTACGGAATCGCGACGAGCATCTACTACGCCGATGGAACGGTCCAATCCATCGGAACCAACCTCGAGGTCGAAGGCGACGGGTACGCCTACTTCCAACAGGAAGGACAACTCTCTCGCGTCGGAGGCGCGAACGTCACGCTGCTAACGAACGGCACTGTTCCCTGGGACGGATCCCCCTTCGCACAGTTCAATCCGATCGTTACCGCAGAAGACGGGCAGTTCGGCTGGTACGTTCCGAACACGACGTACGCTCTTTCCGCGGATGCAGGCGGGTACCTGCAAGCCGGGACAAGGACGTTTTCCGTGACGGACAACATTGCCAACCAGGCCATCCGCATGGAATTGCACCAGGCGGATTCCGCACCTCCGGCGCAAATCACCGACGTGGTGATGTCGAACCTTTCCGTCGTGGGCACGTTTGTGTCCGCGACGCTCGAATCCGTTCGAGCCGTACCGGGAGTCGAAGAGGCGGCCGCGGTCTCCACCCCCGCGCTCGTCGTCGTCACGGCCGCATCGGCGGTCGTGCTCGCGACGAGCTTCAATCTTCTCGCGTTCCTTCAGTCGCTCTTTACGTCTCCGCTCCTGTTCTTCGGGCGTCGTACGCGCCGGTCGTACGGGGTGGTGTACAACTCGATTACGAAAGTTCCTTTGGACCTCGCCACCGTTCGATTGTTCCGAATGCCGGACGACTGGAACGGCGCGAAGGACGTCGTCGGAAAGCTCGTCCAAAGCCGCGTAACCGACAAGGGCGGAAGATATTTTTTCCTTCCTCCTCCCGGCCGGTACCGGCTGAGCGTGATCAAGAATCAGTTCGTCTTTCCGTCCGAGTATCTCGGAGGAGCGAAGGATGACGGATCGTTCCTTGACGTCTACCACGGAGAGCCGATCGTCGTGACGGACGCGAACGCGAGCATTTCCGCGAACGTTCCGCTCGACCCGACTCAGGCTTCCGCGCAACACGCGTCGGCGCAAGTTCTCCTCAGAACGAAGCTGCGTCGCATTCAGAAGGCCGCCTCCCTCGCCGGGATCGTCCTCTCCGTGTTCGTCGCGGTCATTCGCCCAACCTTGTTTTCGATCGCGATGATCGGCGCGCAGGTTGGGTTCTATCTCCTCGTTCGGCGCCTTGCCATTCCGCGAAAACCCAAGTCCTGGGGAATCGTGTACGACCAGGAAACGGGCCGGCCGCTCGGACGCGTGATCGCCCGCGTGTTCGAACCGAAATACAACAAGCTGCTCGAGACCGCTGTCACGGACGGCAAGGGACGATACACGTTCCTCCTCGGTCCGAACGAGTACTACACCGTCTACGAAAAGGCTGGCTTCGAGAATGCCGAAATTCGGCCGATCGACTATCGCAACCTAACGGAACCTTCGGAATTCTCTCGTGACATCTCGATGATGCGCGGGAAGTCGGTATGAATTCGTGGATGATTCAAAACCGAGCCACTCGCCCGTTCGCGGCCACGCTCATCGCACTGGTCGCATTTGCGGTTATAACCTCGCCTCTCCTGACGGCCTACGCGGCCGCCCCCGTGAACGCCATCTCGTACCAGGGGCGGCTGCTCGACACTTCCGGAAACCCGGTTTCCGACGCCAGCGCGGAATTTGTCTTCAGGCTCTATGGCTCGGCAGCGGGAGTCGACTGTCTCTGGCAGTCCGACGACGGCGCGGCGTGCGCCGGAGCCGACACGCAGACGGTCGCGCTGAACGACGGACTTTTTTCAGAAAATATCGGCTCATCCGTCGATCCGGCCGGCTTGTCCGAGGCATATCCCGTCGACCTTTCCGGCGTCTTCGAGAACAACGCGGACGTATACCTCGAGGTCGTCATCAACGGCGAGACCCTTTCCCCGCGCAAGCAGATCGTCGCGGCCCCGTTCGCGCTCAACTCGCAGTCGCTCGACGGGCTCGACTCGACGGACTTTCTATCGAACGCGGGCGATACCGCGACGGGCGCGTTCGAATTCACGGGTAACATGACCATGAACGACGCGGACGCGGACTCGATCCTCATCGGCGCGGCCGCCGACACCGTCACCATCGCCTCGAACGCCCTCTCCCTCGCCGACGACGACTGGAACGTCTCCATTGCCGGAGCGGCCAGCTTCGCGTCGGTGACGCTCAGCGGCCTCGTCTCGACGATGGTCATGGCCGACGCCGCAGGAACCATCGTCGCGGCGACGGCCGGGACGGATTACATGGACGGCGCGTTGGCGGACAACAGCGTCTTCATCGGAAACGTCGCCGGCGACGCGACGGCAGTCACGCTTTCTGGCGACGTCACAAGCACGAACCTGGGCGTTTTGACGATCGGGAGCGGGAAGGTCGACGGCGACAAGATCTTGGATGATTCGATCGGCTGGGCCGACATTGCGGACGCGACGACGCTCGACGCGGACACGTCCATCGCCACCGCCGGCTTCGCCCTTTCAACGACCGGCCTCGGCGCGCTCACGTTTTCCTCAACAGGGCAGGTCTCCTTCGCGGGCAACGTGAACGCGACCAGCGGCCTCGACGTCACCGGCGCGAGCCTGACGGTCGGCGGCGCGAATTTCAGCGTGGACAACGCGAGCGGCGACACGATCGTCGGCGGGACGCTCGGCGTGACGGGCGCGTCGACGCTTGCCGGAACCACCGCCACGACGCTCGGCGCCACCGGCGACGTCACCATGAACGACGCCGGCGCGGACACGATCGCCATCGGCGCGGCCGCCGACACCGTCACCATCGCCTCGAACGTACTCTCCCTCGCCGACGACAACTGGAACGTCTCCTCGGCCGGCGCGGCCAACTTCGCGTCGATCGGCGCCGTGGCGTC
>CALRGA010000002.1 GCA_943357025.1 Candidatus Uhrbacteria bacterium RIFOXYB12_FULL_58_10
CCGAGAACAATGCCGTCGGCGACGGGGCCGCGAACAGCTGGTCGCCCGGCCGCAGGTCGAACCCGCCTCCGAACGCGAACACGGAAAGGTTCGACGCGTCGAGCTTCAGGAACGTCGCCCCCGTGGACGGGTCCGTCGTCTTCCGCAGCACCGAGTGGGCGCGCCCGCCGACGATCACGGACATCCCCGCGGCCGCCGGTGGGTTCTCGAACCGCGTCACCATCCAGCCGTCGGACGTCAGAACCGCGCCGCTCGCGATCGGCTTCGCGAACGATCCGGCCGCATAAATCTGCGCGACGCCCGGAAGGACACTTTCGCTGACGACCCGAACCGCGTCGGCGTACGTCGCCGGCGTCGACCTCGGCCGCTCCTCCGAAAGCCGCGGCGACGAGGACGCCTGCCCGAGCGACACCGCGTAGTCGCTCAGATGGCTCGCCGTAAGCGCCGCCCCGATCGCCCCCGCGCCCAGGCCGAGGAGGATCGCGAGAACCGTTGTCTTGATGAGTTGGGATTGGGTTGGGGTCATAGAAAAGATTACGTCCATCGCGCCGTCCCGAGAATCGTCACGAGCAGGACGACGCCCGTCATGACGTATCTTCGGACGGTCGATTTCGACAGGCTCTCAACGAAACGGGCGCGCGTCAAGCCGAGGAAGAGGTATGCCGTGAGGGCGATGAGCGCCGCATTCGTGTAAAATCCGGTAGGAAGATAGGTGACGGTCAGGAATATTTCCGTGACGAGCAGCGCTCCGCAGACCGCGTACAGCCTCGCCTGCGCCACGTCGACCTTGCTCGCCCACAGCGTCCCGAAGATCACGAACAGCGACACGACGAAGAAGAGCGCGGAGAGCAGCCACAGCGGCGCGTACGCCGTCAGAAAGATGCGCGTCCCGAACGCGACCACGCTCACGAAGAACACGCTCGCCACGTTGAGCACGAGCGACAGGTGCTCGATGGCGTACGTCTCGTAGTTCGCCGGAAGGTGGACGTACGAGAAGACGTGCTCGGCAAAAAAGAGAAGGAACAGGGAAACGGTCACGGCGAGCGCGACCTGGGCCGGGAAATTTTCCATGAAAAGCAGGAGGCCGAAGCTGGAGACGAGGAACAGCGTCGGCGTTCCCGTCAGCATCCAGAACTGAAATGCCCTCGGAAGAAATCCAACGAGCCGTGCGAACAGCAGCGCGACGACCGCGACGGTCGCCGCCATCACCGCGAGCGGATTCAAGCGGAGAACGAAAATCGTCGCGAACCCGAGGGCCGAGGACAGGCCGATGAAGAACGGGGTGATGCGGTGGACGATGATCATTGCAAGTTCTCGTTCAGGGACGCGATGGCCGGGGTGATGGCCGGCATCACGATCGAGGCGATGAACCACTCGGGCGCCGCGAAGGAGCCGATGAAGAGCTCGTCCACGCGCAGGGCGATCTTCCCGCCGTCATCGAAAAGGTCGACGTTCGCCACGATGGCGCTTGCCATCGCATTGTCGCGCAACGGAAGGAACAGTTCAATCCCCTGTCCGTCAATCCTGGCGGCCTGGGCCGAACGCTCGTCAAGCCATGTCTGTCCGCTCGTGGCAAGCGCGTCCCGCAGGGTCACGGTCAGCGTGGATTCCGGAATGTCCGCGAACGACCCCTTGAACGTCCCGCCGCTCACGTACGCCTTGAATGAAAGCCCGGGAGCGACCGTCCGGATCGGCGACGGCTTCTCGTACGCGATGCGGAAGAGAACGGGGACCCCGATGATCCCCGTCGCCGCGACGACCCAGGCGACGAACCCCCCGATCGCCACGATCGCGACGACGACAAGAGCCGCGCACGACCGAAGCCACGGACGCTTCGACTTGCCCTTCTCCACGGCCTTCAGGATGTCGCCCTTCATGTGCGACACCTCCTCCGACATCCGCTGGTTTTTTTCGACGCGTGCCATGCGGGATTACGGCGCAAGCCACGCGTCGGCGGCGGCGATCTTCGTCAGCTTCGCGTAGCCCGTCGCGAGCGACCCTTCCTCCCCGCGCAGTCCGTCGCGCATCAGCGAAAGCGACACCGCGAGGCCGAGGTGAACGTCCTTGTACGACGCGGGAACGGTGATCGGCATCAGCGCCGCGAGCGCGTCCTCGACGAGCCCGAGCCTGATTCCGTCGTTTGACGCGGCAGAATACGACACGAGAAACGGCGCGATCACGGCGTGCGCGTTCGCCCGATAGTCGGCGTCGGTAACGGCTGGCGTCGGCGAGACGTCCGACGACCTCACCCCGGCCCTCTCCTTTTGAAGGAGAGGGAGGCGTGTCGACTGGCTGAGGGTGAAAAACATCAGCGATCCGAGCGCGAGCGTCAAAATCGCGATGACGAGCGGGTAGAACGATCGGCGTTGGTGGAACAATGGCATAGGCTAGGCATTATCACCGGTTCTAAACAGATCCTCGAGCACGACCGCGACCATCGTCGCCACGGGAATCGACAGGATGGCTCCCACGAACCCCGCAAGCTTCAGGCCGACCATGACCGCCACGATGGACGCGATCGGATTCAGTCCCGTCACCTTCTGCATGATCTTCGGCACGAGCACGTGGTTTTCAACCTGCTGGATGACGACGTACAGGATGAGCACCGCCAGCCCGAGAACGGGCGACTGCACGAACCCGATGATGACGGCGGGAATGACGGAGAGCGTCGGCCCGACGTACGGGATGATCTCGAACAGCCCGGCCAGCACGGCGAGCAGCAGGGCGTACTTCACGCCGAGAATCGTCAGTCCGATGTACGCGCAGACGCCGACCACGAGCCCGAGGATCAGCTGCCCGCGCAGCCACGCGCCGATCTTCGACTGCATCTTCGCGATCGTCTGCAGCAGGTACGGCTGGTATTCAACCGGCGCGAAGCTGCGGAACAGCTTACGGGCCGCGTCCTCCTCGACGACCATGTAGAACGACAGCACGAGGACGACGAACAGCGCGACGAACCCCGACAGGAACCCGGCCACCTGCGAGAACAGCGCCGTCACGGACGTCACCTCGCCCGAGACCAGCGACCCGAGGAAGTTCTGCACGTCGAACAGCGTCCGTACCTTCGCGAGCCCCTGCTGCAGCACGCTCGCGAACGGCCCGGAGCCGAACAGCTGCGTCACCTGCTCGATGATCACCGGCACGATGAGCACCGTCACCGCCGCCGCGATCGTCCCGAGACCGAGATAGACGATAAGCACCGCGAGCGAACGCGGCACCTTATTTTTCTCGAACCAGTCCGCGAACGGATCGATGAGCGCCGCGAGCAGCAGCGCGACCAGCAGCATCGCCATGATGTCCCGGACATACCAGAGAAACCACGCCGAAAGCCCGATCAGCACGACCTTCACGAAGGTCATCGTGGAGACGTTGATGGTATGGTCCTGCGGAATGAGGGGAGAGCGCATAACGAGAAGATTATAGCACAATCGATTGACGGAAGACGATTTTTCTGAGATACTTTGCTTCCGGGGCTGTCCGGGGTTCGCTAGGGACAGGAGGCCAGATGAGCAAGCCGAGGTTGTGAAGATCCTCGTAAATCCTCTTTGCAAAAAGACAATTGCCAACGTCTTCGCGAAGGCCAAGAACATGATCGCATCGGCGTTCTCCGTTCCGACCTTCTCCATGGTTGTCGCCTAATAGCAACAGCCCATCCGTCCCCTGACGTCCGATAGCGGGATCCGGGTGTTATAAGCATCGGGCTGGGTGATGCCGTTTCCGTCCAGCATCACCGAGGAGGCAGGCGGGACCGTTCGCATGGGTTTTGTCCCGCTCACATCATGCGACCGTATCCAGGCGGGACTGAGCTTGAAGAAACATCCGGCTGAGCGTCCTTACACGGGAGTTCGATTCTCCCCAGCTCCACCAAAAAATATCCAGCGAGCGCTGGATATTTTTTGTTCCCTTCTATTCCTTCATCCGCGCCCGAATGTCCCGTTGCACGTCGCGCTTCTTCAAAACCTCGCGCTTCTCGTACTGCTTCTTTCCCTTCGCCAGCGCGAACTCGAGCTTGATGAGCGCCTGCTTGGTGTACACGGTTATCGGCACGAGCGTGAGGCCGTTCTCGTGGGTCTTGCCGATGAGCCGCCGCAGCTCGCGCTTGTGGATGAGAACCTTGCGCTCGCGGATCGGATCGTATCCCGGCTGTTCCCCGGCCGGCCCGTACTTCGAGACCGTCGCGCCCTTCAGCCACAGCTCGCCGCGGCGGATGTGCAGGAACGATCCCTGCAGCTGGATGTGCCCCGCCTTCACGCTCTTCGTCTCCGCCCCGGTCAATTTCAACCCGCCCTCGAGCTTCTCGAGGAACTCATAGTCGAACGACGCGCGCTTGTTGGTGGCGAGGGTTGGCATAACGTGGGCATCATAGCGCCGCGGAGGAGCGTTGACAAACGAAAAAACCCAAGAGTTCATTTTTTATCGGCTTCCCTTGCCCTTTCCGCCAATCTCCGCTACTATCCTCCTTGACTATGCGCATTCATCGCCATCGCAACCAAAAGCCGAAGCTCAATATTCCGACCTTTCGGATCAACGAGCAGATCGACAACCCGGAGATTCGAGTGATCGACGACAAGGACGTGCAGCTTGGGATCATTCCCACGTCGCAGGCGATGGAACTGGCGCGATCGCGCGAGCTCGATTTGGTGGAGGTTTCGCCGAAGGCGGAGCCGCCGGTGTGCAAGATTTTGGACTTCGGGCATTTCAAGTACCAGAAGGAGAAGGAAGTGCGCAAGCAGAAGGCCCAGTCGCACGAGGTGGAAATCAAGGGAATCCGGCTTTCCCTGCGCATCGGCATCGGCGACCTCGAGATTCGGCGCCAGCAGGCCAAGAAGTTCTTCGAGCGCGGCGACAAGATCAAGATCGAGCTTCGCCTCCGAGGCCGCGAAAAGGCCCACGTCGACGTCGCCAAGGGCGTGGTCAACAAGTTCGTGGAAATGATAAAGGCCGACTTCCCCATCCGCGTCGAAGCTCCGCTCCAGGTGATGGGTGGGACGATTACCATGGTGTTGGCGAGGGGATGAGGCATGTGGATACGAATCAACGAATCCGCTACAAAACTACGTAAGCTACGGATTGCTACGTATCCACATTCGTAGAAATTCGTTATTTCGTATCCCCTTCCATCTCCTTGACACGGTTTCCTCTTTTCCTTATACTCCCCCCGAATAGGAATATCCCTCATATGCCCAAACTCAAGCCTCACAAGGCCCTTACCAAGCGCGTCAAGATCTCTCCCACGGGAAAGGTGCTGAAGCGCCGCAGCGGCCAGAACCACTACAACAGCCGCGTCTCGGGAAAGATCACGCGCAAGAAGCGCCGTGACCAGTCGCTTTCCCCGGCCCACACCCGCGCCATCAAGACCCTGATTCCGGGCACTAAATAAACATCCTATGCCACGTGTCAAACGAGGCGTACAACACAACAAGCGCCGCAAGAGTCTTCTGAAGAAGACGAAGGGCATGATGTGGGGTCGCAAATCCAAGATCAAGCTTGCCCGTACCGCCGAGCTCAAGGCCGGCGCCTACGCCTTCCGCGACCGACGCGCCAAAAAGCGCGTCATGCGCTCGCTCTGGCAGGTTCGGCTGAACGCCGCGGTTCGCCCGCTCGGCCTCAGCTACAGCCGTTTCATGGACGCGGTCCACAAGGCGGGAATCGAAGTCGATCGCAAGATCCTCTCGACCATCGCCAAGGACCACCCGGCCGTGTTCGAGGCCATCGTCGCCCAGGTCAAGAAATAACAGGAATCGGCCGTCGTCACTTGACGAAACGGCCGATTTTTTGTATAGTCCTCCTCCGCTGGACGCATTTCGCGACCACGGAAAATCTACCCCCGAGGAGGCCGATGTCCAAAGATAAACCCACCCCGCCGCTCCATGCGGATCCGACCAAGCTCGCCCTCGACGACGATCTCGACGGGATCGACGAAGTCACGGACGAACCTCCGCACTACCTCGGCCCGCCCTTGATCCCCGAGCCCGGCCTCGCGGATTCCCAAGGCGCCCCGACCAAGGTCGAAGTCACCTTCGACACGCTCAACGAGCGGACGATTCACGAGTCCGCGCTGCATTCAACCTCTGATCGGAGCCGAATCGCCTCTCAACTCGACGACACGCTCGGTCCCGCAAACGCACCCAAGGAGATTCTCATGCCACCGACCAACCCCGTTCCCACGCCCGCCGCCAAGAAGCCTCGCGGATTGCCCTATGCCATCGCCGGCATCGTCACCGTCGTTGCCGTTCTCGTCGCCGTCGGCGTCGTCGATCCGACGAAGCGGTTCGCCGAGCGGAACGCGGACACGACGGCCTCGGCCAGGCTCTCGCTGGCCGACGAGGCTCCGGACGCGTTCGTCCCGCCGCCCGAGATCGAGACTCCCGAGCCAGTCGTCGAGCGACCCGCGTTCGAGGCGAACCCGACGACAGGATACGAGGCCGACGAGGCCGTCCAAACCGTGGCCGCCGCGCCGCCAGAGGCTCCGGTCGTCGTGGCCGTCCCGACCTCAGGCGGGACCCCGCCAACGGCGGTGGTCGTCGCCGCGGCCGTCCCGCCCGCCCCGCTCCCCGCGCCGAAGGCAACCCTCCCCGAGTCCCTGGTCGTCTCGGCCACCGGCCTCAAGCCCGCGTGCAAGGCGGCCTGCGCCTGGGCCAACGTCGACCCGAAGGACGGCTTCCCGTACACGTTGGACGGCAAGCGTGACGTGACGTGCGGCGCCGCGACGTACAGCGTCTCCAAGTGGGAAAAGATCAAGGACGGCAAGCAGGCCTACTGCTTTACGGCCACCGGCCTCTCGGAAGAACCCGCCGGCCCCTGACCGGCCCCGCTGCCACCCAAGCTCGATGAGCGAAGGGTGGCTTTTTTGTTCGATGCGTGATAACCTCCCCGCTATGGCAACGCGCGTGAACAAATACCTGGCCGACCACGGATACTGCTCGCGACGCGAGGCGGACGCGCTTATCATTGCCGGATCGGTGTTCATCAACGGCAAGCGGGCGAACCTGGGCGACAAGGCCGAGGATACGGACCGCGTGCGCATCGTGGGCCAGGCCAAGCGCGTCGCCCCGAAGAAGATCTACCTGATGCTCAACAAGCCGATCGGGACCAAGGTGACCACCGACTGGAGGCTGAAGGAAAAGTCGGTCATGGAACTCGTCCCGAAGAAGGACCGCCTGTTCCCCATTGGCCGCCTCGACGTCAACACGGCCGGTCTCCTGCTCTTCACGAACGACGGAGACCTCGCGCTGAAACTCACCCATCCGCGCTACGCAAACGACCACGAGTACGAGGTCGTGCTCGACAAGGCAATCTCCGACGCGCACCTCGTTCGCCTCGCCGAGGGCGTCGACGTCAACGGCGAGCGCACGCCGCCCGCAATCATCCGCCGCCAGAGCCAGCGCGGATTCACCCTCATCCAGAACGAGGGCGACAACAAGCGCATCCGCCGCATGTGCGACGCGTTCGGCTACACCGTCCAAAAGCTCACCCGCGTCCGCGTGGGAACCGTCCGCCTCGGCTTGCTCCAGCTAGGCAAGACGCGCGAGCTGACGGACGACGAGGTGAAGGAACTGAAGCGCGACTAAAAAATCCTCCGAGTGATCGGAGGATTTTTCGTTATTTGAACAGCGCCCGATAATTCTCATCCAGAGCGTCGAGGTTCGCCATGTCCGCGTCGGAGAGGACGAAGTCAAAGACGTTCGCGTTCTCGACGATCCGCTTCTGAGACGAGGACTTCGGGATCACGACGAGGCCGTGCTGGAGCGACCAGCGGATGAGCACCTGGGCGTTCGACTTGCCGTACGATTCCGCGATCGCGGTGATGCGCGGGTCGAACAGCCGCTTGCCGCGGGTGAGCGGGCTGTAGGCCTCGAGCTGGATTCCCTTCGTCTGGCAGCCGTCGAGAAGCGCCTTCTGAAATCGGAACGGGCTGAACTCGACCTGGTTTACCGCCGGGACGACCGACGACGATTTCGACAGTGCGTCGATCTGCGTCGTCGTGAAATTGCTCACGCCGATCGCCCTGCACGTCCCGGCGCGATACAGCCTTTCGAGCGCCGCCCACGCCTGCCGCTTCCCGATGGGCGATGCCCAATGCAGCAGGTACAGATCGAGATAGTCGAAACCAAGCTTCCGAAGGCTCGACCGGCACGCCGCCTCCGCGCGAAAATAGTCCGTCGGCCACAGCTTGGTCGTGACGAAGATCTCCGACCGCGGGATTCCCGACGACCGAATCGCGACGCCGACGTCCGCCTCGTTCCCGTAGAACGATGCCGTGTCGATGTGACGGTATCCGGCCTCGAGCGCCCAAAGGACGGCTTGGATGGTCGGCTGTCCGCTTGGGATCTGGTAGACGCCAAGGCCGAGGAGCGGCATGGCGGTGCCCGTATTGAGTATGGCGGTCGATTGGAGAGAGTACATATCGCTTGTCGCTTGGAGTTATCGTCGGCCCGATCCGGACGGGATTTCCGTTCCAAAGTCCGCATTTGCCTCCTTGCCTTCCCGATTCTCCCGGATCTTCTCCACGAGCACGGCGCGAAATTCCGCGGCCTGTTCCTCTGCGACGTCGTGCATGGTCGTTTCCAGGATGGCCGACTTTACGTCGTCAGCGTTCCACCCGAAAAAATCCAGGAGAGGCGCGTCGTTCAGGACGAGATTGTCCACGGCGTTCGCTGCCCATTCCTCCTGGTCCGCGTACGTTTGGCTGTCATAGTATTCCAATGCCTGCCCCGCGTTCCACGTGCCGTCGGCAACCTGCCGGAATGCATAATCCTCGGAGGACGAGAACGAAGAGGCGTCATCCGCATATATTTCGTCGGGGATCGAGTAGACGTACGTAAGCTCGTAGGAGTAATCATTCTGATCCCACGCGACCATGACGCCGTCATTTGTACCATTCGCGTCGTGCATTTCGTCGCTATGTCCTCCTACTCCGCCTAGATCCTTAAAGTCCTGATGGGCAACCTCGTGCAGAAGCGTTCCATAGTCGAGTCTGCACATAACCGAGTCCTCATCCAAAAATTCCGGATCGAGCGCGATAAAATCATTCTTCTCTGCCAGAAGGTCCTGCCGGTATGCCGATGCCTCGTGATCCTCGTCCTCCCCCGAAACAATCTTCGTCCCGACGATGGCGCGGATGAGCCCCGTGTCGCGCATACGCGCAAGGTCTTCGCGTCGCTCGTTCAATTGAGCGATGAACGTCTCCGCGTCAATGTCATCGCCGTTCGCGTCGAAGAACTGCTGGCTGCTTGCCCGAATCAGGCGCTCGACCGCGGACTGGGCCCGGTCGCCGTTCGCCATGGTCGCGTCCACCACCGCAAGCTCGCTTGACGTCATGGGACGCGTGCCCTCGTACGGATGGCCGCATCCGATCGCCATGGCGGAACCGACGCCCAGGATCATTTTTCTCAACATATGGGTTAGCGGGGAATTCTCTCCGTCCGTACCACGTCGAACGTAGGAACTCCGCCTATGTCACCCGTCATTTTCAGCACGTACCGCATGCGGCTCTCCGACCGTTCCAGCCGCAACGACTCGGGCAGCTCACTGTACGACGGGCCGCCGATGCCGTTCTGTTCCGTGACGAGAAGATCTCCGTTTGCATTTGCCGAGAGCCTGATGGAAAATGACGGCGCCATCGTGTCCGGGAAGGTTGCCTTCAGCGCGTCCCAGACGTTCAGCGAGTGCCATCCGGTCGGGCCGTAGACGAATGATCTCGTACCAGCCTCATGACCGTTCGAATCCTCGACGTAAATCCACGCGCCATAGACGCCGACGACGTTGACCGAGAGGTCCGAAAGATTCGTCGACTCGTCGACAGAAAGCGTCAGGCGCGACGCGGTCCATTCATTGGGACCGTCGAAGAACGCAAGCTGGACGCGATTCTTATCCGTCGAATCCGGAAGAAACCGCACGCGCATCCCGCCGGGTAGCTGCGTCTCGCCGTAGTCGTCGCATCCCTTGGTCAGCCCGACGACCGCGCCGTTCGCATCGCGGTCCACGCACGCGCCGTCGACGGCAAGCCGCGTCGGCTGCAGCCAGTAGCTCTCCGCGTCATACTGCGAGACGGGCGTTCCCGTGAACGAGAGGCTGGAGAGAATCGCCTGATGGTCGGCCGTGAGCGAGGTCGAGTCGGCGACATCTGGAAACGACAGCATGTACACGCCGCCGCGCTCAATCCAAAGCTGGTCGATGACCCCCATGCCGCCGACGATCTGCTCGACGACCGTCTTTCCGGCAACGGCTTTCGGTCCGGAGACGGACGTCGGCGTCTCCGCGTTCGCGGATACGTACTCCGCAAGCGTCGCGGCCGTCGTCCCGAGCGGGCCCGCGGCATTCTGGGAAATCGCTTCCTTCAGGTTCGCCCAGCAATGCAGAGCGACGTCATAATCATACGGCGCGGGCACTGTCTTGCCCCCGTCCACGTTCGGCTTCGTCAAGACGATCCGCGTCTCCGCGTCCTCCGACACCGTCCAGTCCGCCGGATACCGAAACGTCACGCCGCACTCGTCGCTGGCGTACGTCTTCCATCCCGACGTCACGTCCGCCTCCCGCGGATTCGCGACCGCGATTGGCTCGATGGGCTTTGCCGCACGATTTATCGCAAAGACCGATCCTACCAGCATCAGCGCGATTCCCACGGCCAGCGCAATTCTCTTCATCATAGAATGATTATTTTTGTCATTTTCTCACATAATCCCCAAAAGAAAAAGCGCCGCGACTGCTATCCTCCCGCCGTCAGGCGGGACCCCGCCAACGGCGGTGGCCAGCCCCCTTGCCACCCTTTTCTCCCCGTGATACTATTTCGTCGTTCGAGAGCAGATCCTGTTGGACCGGTGGTGTAGCCCGGTTAACACGTCTCCCTGTCACGGAGAAGAGCGAGGGTTCGAATCCCTTCCGGTCCGCCAGGACCTGTCATCGAAAAACGACCCCGTCTCGCGAGAGGCGGGGTCGTTTCGTTTGGGTTACTCGTATCGCAGCGCCTCGATCGCGTCGAGCCTTGCCGCTCGCCGCGCGGGATAATACCCGAACGCGATTCCGGTGACCGTGGCGACCGCCGCGCTGGCGGCAACTGCCGACGGCGGGACGATGAACGTCCAGACCGGAACGAAGTGACGGATGGCAAGCGACGCCGCGAACGACCCGCCGATGCCGAGCGCGACGCCGAGGACGCCGCCGAGGAGGGTGAGCATCACCGCCTCGAGGAGGAACTGCAGGAGCACCTCGGACTCGGTGGCGCCGATCGCCTTGCGCAGGCCGATCTCGCGCGTCCGCTCCGTGACCGAGACGAGCATCATGTTCATGATCCCGATCCCGCCCACGAGCAGCGAGATCGCGGCGATCGACGAGAGCAGCGCCGTGAGCGCGAACCCGACCGCGCCGATGGTGGCCACGGCGTCGGCCTGGCTCGACACGTTGAAATCGTCCTTCGACAGGTCCTGCTCCGGATTGTCAATGTCATGCGCGTCGCGGAGGATCGCGCGCGCGTCGTCCTTGGCCTGCTCGATATCGCCCGTCGCCTTTGCCGCGATGTAATTGACGTAATCGACGCCGAGCAGCTCGCGCTGGCCCGTCGTGACCGGAATGTACACGCGCTTGTCGAGGTTCTGAAAGAACTTGCTTCCCTGCGGGTCGAGCACCCCAACCACGCGCACGGCAAGCCTCTTCACGAGGATGCGCTGGCCGATCGGATCCTGGTCGCCGAACAGGTCGGCGGCAATCTCGCTCCCAAGCACGGCCACGCGCGCATTGTTCGTCACGTCCTCGGCCTCGACGAACCGTCCCGACGCGATCGTCGCCGGGAACACTTCGAGCTGAAGCTCGTCGACGCAGGCGATCTGCGTGAACGCGCTGTTCTCTCCCACGGAAACCGCCGCGCTCGTGATGACCACCGACGACGCGTACTCGAACGGGCCCTGCGCCACGAGCGCGGCCGCGTCCTCGAGCCGGAGCGACTGTTCGATAAACGGGGACGGCGGGCCTCCCCCGCTGTTGCCGTTGCCCGCCTCCACGAACATGACGTCCGAACCCAGAGCCGACACCTGGCCCAGCACGTACGCCTGCGCCCCCTGTCCGAGCGACAGCATCAAAATGACTGCCGCGATCCCGATGACGATGCCAAGGATGGTCAGAAGCGACCGCGACGGGTTGCGGCGCAACGACTCGGACGAAATTGAAAGAAGGTCGACGAGTCTCATATTACAGGATCTTTCCGTCGCGGATCCGTATCCTCCGGTCGCTGTACGCCGCGGCCTCTTCCTCGTGGGTGACCATCACGACGGTCCGTCCGTTCTTCTTGCACAGGTCTCGGAGGATTTCGAGCACCTGTTCGCTCGACTTCGTGTCGAGGTTTCCCGTCGGCTCGTCCGCGAACAGGACCGTCGGATTGTTCACGAGCGCCCGTGCGATTGCCACGCGCTGCTTTTGTCCCCCGGACAATTGCGACGGAAGAAAATCTTCGCGGTCGGACAGCCCGACGTCGGCAAGGACGGCCTTGGCACGGGCGAGACGGCTCGACGGTTCGTCCGTCGTATACAGGAGCGGGAGCATGACGTTCTCGACGGCGGTGAGACGCGGCAGCAGATGGAACGCCTGGAACACGAACCCGATCTTCTCAAGACGGAGTTTCGCGCACTCCACGTCCGACAGCTCCGTCACGTCGCCCCCCTCGAACAGATACGTTCCGGAGGTCGGCCGGTCGAGCAGGCTCATGACGTGCATGAGCGTGGACTTTCCCGATCCGCTCGGCCCCATGAGCGACACGAACTCGCCCGCGTTCACGACAAGGTCGACGCCATGAAGAACGGGCGTTTCCACGTCGCCGTTCACGTAGGTCTTCGTAATGCCGCGGAGCTCGACTTTCGGAACCGGCATACTAGGGCTTCGACAGGGAAACGACCACCGTCTCGCCCTCTTCCAGTCCGCTCAGAATCTCCGTCATTCCTCCGTCCGCGCGGAGCCCGACCATAACCGTCCGTTCCTCGATCGTCCCGTCCGCGGCCTGGCGCCGAACGTACTTGTAACCGCCCTTCGTAAGAACGGACCGGGACGGGACGGACAGCGCGTCGGCGCGCGCGGCGGCATGGACCGTGACGTTCGACGACATGCCAGGCCGAATGAGCGAGAGGTCCTGTCCTTCCGCCAGCGTCACCTTCGCCTCGTAGAAGACGACCCCCTCGATGACCTTCTGCGCCGGATCGATCCCCGAAAGCGTCCCTGGGAAAACGCGCGCGTCGCCGAGCGCGTCGAACGTGACGTCGGACGCGTCGCCGACATGGATCTTGGAGACGTCCGATTCCGGGACGTCCATCGCGATCTCGTATTGCGTCCCGGTCGACAGCACCGTGATCGCCGGCTGCCCGACGGCCGCGGACTCGCCCGCGTCGAACGCGACCGCCGTGACGATGCCGTCGATGGGCGAGACGATCCGCGTCTTCGCGAGGCGCGCCTCGGCGCCGGCGAGCTCGGCCTGCGCGGCGGCGATCGACGCGCGAAGCGAGGCCACGTCCACGTTGCGCGGCGCGACGACGATGCTCGCGAGCGAGGCGCTGGCGCGGGCGAGATCGGCGGAGCGAGAGGCGACGGCGGAGGCGGCGGTCGCCACGGCGCGGGTCCGCGAAACGGTCGCGGTCGCGAGCGCGTTCACGGAGGACGCGACGTCGTCGACGAGCGCGGCCTGCGCGGCGGCGAACGACTGCTTCGCGTTCGCGAGCGCGGTCCCGTCGGCGATCAGCGACGAGAGGGCCGAGGCGACGGCGGACTTGTACGCGATGGTGTCTTCGAGCGAGAGGTCGGCCGAGTCCGACACGGTCGCGTCGAGCACGCGCGCGGTTTGCAAAAGCGCCTCGGACGCGTCGCGGTACGACCGCTCGACGAGGGCGACCGCGGACGAGACGGACGAGTCGACGGTCGCGTCCGTCGCGAGAAACGCCGCCTCGGACGCGTCGCGGCTCAGCGCGGCAACCGCGAACGCGGCCGTCGCCTCCGACACGGTCTGCGACCCCTCGTTCCCAAGCATGTCCTCGAACGTCTGGTTGTACAGATTGTTCTCGACGCCAAGCACGGTGTCCGCTTCCGAAAGCGCGTGACGCACCTCCGCGACGGCCGAGCGCGCCGATTCCACGAGATCCTCGCGCGACGACGAGAGGGCTCGCGCCGTGTCCGTCTTCGCCCGCGCCAAATCCTGCGCCGCGCTCGTCACGGCCGCGCCCTGCACCGCCGCGACCTGCGACTCGTCGGACTGCGCGGCAAGCAGCGCGGCCTGCGCCACCGCCACGTCGGCCTGCGCCACGGCGATTTCCTCCGAGGAAACCCCGGCCATCCTCGCGTCAAGCTCGGCCTGGGCCCGAGCGACCGAATCGCGCGCCTGCGACGCCGCGGCCGAAAGGTCGTCGGCGTTGAGCGACGCGAGCGTCTCCCCCGCCACGACCGTGTCGCCGATCGCGACCGCGACCGAGTCGACGGTTCCGGACGCGTTGAACGCGAGGCTGACGTCGTTGATCGTCTCCACGGTCCCGGTCACCTCGACCGTCTGCGCCAGCGATCCCATTCGGACGGTTGCCATCACGGGAGCCGGAACCGGCGCGGGCCGCGTGACGAAGTATCCGATCCCCGCCGCGGCGAATACGAAAGAGACAACAAGAAAGATGCGGGAACGTTTGATCATATCGCGTCAAGTGTATCGCAGGAACGGGGTACGGTCAATGCGGTCCGCCTTCGCTCTCTCGCGGGGATTTCTCCTTCGCCGATGCTTCGGGGGACAGGTCGGAGGACAGGAGGGTTGAGAGAATAGCGAGGAAAGGGTAGAGTGCCGGGGTTATGCGACCCCTTCTCGAAGCCACCCTCCTCCGCAAGCTCTACGGCCGCCAGCACGTGCTCGACGGCGTGTCTTTCGTCATCTCCGAAGGCGCGCACATCGGGCTTGTCGGACGCAACGGCGCGGGCAAGACGACGATGCTCAAAATTCTTGCAGGCGACGAGGAGGCGGATTCCGGGACGACGAAGCTGATGCCGTGGACCAAGCTTGGCGTGTTGCGCCAGCACGAGATTCTTCCGGACGACGTGGCGACGCTCGCGTACCTGTCGGCGACGAGCAACCGTCCCGAGTGGGACTGCGCGAAGCTCGCGGCGCGATTCGGGATCAAGGCGAAGGAGCTCGCGCTTCCGCCCGCGTCGCTGTCGGGCGGATACCAGATGCGCGTGAAGATCGTCGCGATGCTTTTGCAGAACCCGACGCTGCTCCTGCTCGACGAGCCGATGAACTATCTCGACCTTCCCACGCTCCTCCTGCTCGAGTCCTTTTTGCGCGACTATCCCGGATCGTACGTGATGACGTCGCACGACCGCGAGGCGATGCAGAACATCTGTACCGAGACGTGGGAGATCGCGAACGGCGCGCTCGCGGAATTCCCCGGCGACCTCGAGACGTATCTCGACTGGAAGGACGAGCAGGCCGAGTACGCGCGACGCACCAACAAGCGCCTCCGCCGCGAGATGTCCGACGCCCAGGCGTTCGCCGACCGCTTCCGCGCCAAGGCGTCGCTCGCCTCCCGCGCCCAGAGCAAGCTCCGCCACATCGCCAAGCTCCGCAACCAGCTCAAGACGGTCGGCTCCAACCTCCCCACCGCCGCCTTTCGCATCCCCTGCCCGCCCGTCACCTCCGGCCCGGCCGTGCGCTGCGTCGACCTGTCGATCGGCTACGAGGGATACGCGCCCGTCGCCACGGGAATCAACGTCGAGATTCCGCGCGGGGCGAAGGTGGCCATCGTCGGCGAGAACGGCCGCGGCAAGTCGACGTTTTTGAAGACGCTCGGCGGGATCCTCGATCCCGTCGCCGGCGAGGTCAAATGGTGGCACCGCGCGAACATCGGCTATTTCTCCCAGCTCTCCGAGGACACGCTGTCGCCCGACGCGACGGTTCTTCAGGCGCTCACCCAGGCCGCCGGCGACGCGTCGGGCGAGCGCATCCTTGCCGCGGCCGGCGCGTTCCTGTTCCGCAACGACGACCTTGAGAAAACCTGCCGCGTCCTCTCCGGCGGCGAGCGCGCCCGCGTCCGCCTGGCCCGTCTCGTCCTGCGCGAGCACAGCGTCCTCATCCTCGACGAGCCCACCAACCACCTCGACGCCGAAACGGTCGAGGTGCTCGCCCGCGCGCTCAAGGAGTATCCGGGGACAGTCATCCTCGTCTCCCACGCCCGAACGTTCATGAACGCGATCATCGACACGATCTTCGAGGTCCGCGACGGCTCGGTGCGCCATTACATCGGGACGTACGAGGAGTACGTGAGCGACCTGACGGACAAGGCGGAGGAAACGACGCGGTCGTCGGAGATCGGATCGGCGTCTGCTCCCAAGGACGACCGAAAAGAGCAGGCCGTCACGAACCGCGAGAACAAGCGCGTGCAGCTTCGGATCGAGGACCGCATGAAGAAACTCGACCGCGAGAAGAGCGACATCCTCGCGTTCTTCTTTGAGAACCCGACGGATTATTCGCCCGAAAAAAATCGTCGGCTCACGGAGCTCGACGAGGAACTTGCCATCGCCGAGCGCGAGTGGCTGTCACGCGTATGATGAGAGTCGCTATCATCGGAGGCGGCGCGGCCGGGCTGATGGCCGCCGCGACGATTCACGAGGACGATCCTTCGGTCGAGATCTTTTTGATCGAGCGAAACGACGGGCTCGGGAAGAAGGTCATCATCTCGGGCGGCGGACGGTGCAACGTGACGACGGGAATCCGCGACGTGAAGGCCTTGCTCGCGAAGTATCCGCGCGGCAACAAGTTTCTGACCTCCGCGATGTACGCCTTCCCGCCCGAGGCGGTCGAGGCGTGGTTCGAGTCGCGCGGCGTCCCGCTCAAGACGCAGGCCGACCTCCGCGTGTTCCCCGTCTCCGACGACGGCCGCGACATCGTCCGCGCGTTCGACGAATTATTCGCGATGTCAAACGTGCGTGTCCTTTTGAAAACCTCCGCGACCCGCGTCGAAAAGCGCGGCGACGAATTTTTTATCTTTACGAAGGAATCGACGGAACCGCTCGTCGTCGACAAGCTCGTCCTCACGACCGGCGGGCAGGCGTACCGACACACGGGATCGACCGGAGACGGATACGCGTTCGCGACGGCGCTTGGCCACACGATCACGGCGCTCGCCCCGAGCCTCAACGCGTTCTTCACGTCCGAGACGTGGCCGAAGGAAATCTCCGGGCTCTCGTTCGAGCGCGCGACGATTACCGCGATGCGCGACGGCCGCCCGAAGTTCTCCGGACCGTTCCTCTTCACCCACAAGGGCGTCAGCGGACCGGCCGTCTTCGCGCTGTCGTCGCTCGTCGCGTTCGAACCGTACGACGCCGCGAATCCGCTCGAGATCTCCATCGATCTCTTCCCCGACCTGACCGTCGACGATCTCCGCGCGCAGATCGAGGCCGTCGCGGCGACGAACGCGAACAAGCGGTTCGACAACGTCCTCGGCCTCCTCGTCCCGAAGTCCCTCGCCGACGTCGTCGTCGACCAGCTTGGGATTTCGAAGACCAAGAGCGCGAACCAGGTCGCGAAAAAAGACATGGCGCGCTCGGCGGGCTGGCTCAAGGCGATTCCGCTCCACGTGGTCCAGCGCGGCGCCGGCGACGAGTTCGTCACCGCGGGAGGAGTCACGCTGTCGGAGGTCGACCCGGCGACCATGGAATCGCGCGTTTGTCCCGGACTTTACTTCGCCGGAGAGATTTTGGACGTGGACGGGTTCACGGGCGGATTCAACCTTCAGGCGTCCTGGGCCGTCGGCCGCCTCGTCGGAAAATCTATCGGGCATTGACAATCGGCCTCCATTCGCCTATTCTTTCGTTGTCCCGGTCAATTCTATCCGTGACATCCCGCCAACGTCCCGCCAGCGAGACTCCATTGTCCCAGTCCTCCGCAGAAAAAACCTCCCCCGCCGTCCGTCCCACCCCGTTCGATCTCCTCGTGGACAGTCGACGTCCGCTCATCAGCCGATTCAAGGCTCGCATCCCCGCCATGCGCGCAGGGAATCCGAACGCCGAGACCGACGATCTCCTCCGCGACTACCTCTCGTGGATCGCGAACCTCACGTCCGACCTGAACGGCAAGCTCGAGCGTGCCTACGCTCTCGCAGCCGATCTCGGTCGCGACGACGCCGAGGACTGGCATGAGTCGTACACGACCGCGTTCGTGATCGATTACATCCTCCCGGGCCTCGAGACGGAATTCGCCGCGGCCCAGAACGCAAAGGGACCCGCCAACTAGCGAATCCCGCGCCCTCGCCATCCCCACGCTCCACGGAGCTTCGGATGGCTCTTTTTTTATCCCGCTGCCGCCGCCACGTCGAACCCGGCTCCCTTCTCATCGCCGGTCACGACCGCGAGGTGCGCGCCCTTCTTGATCCATTTGCGGCCGCGCAGCTCGGCAATCGCCTTTTCCGCGAATCCTTTGGACGATTTCGATTTTAAGACAAACGCCCGGACGCCCCAGCGAATGCTCGCCTGCCGCGCCTCGGCCTCCGTGGCGCAGGCCAGGAACAGCGGAACTTGAGGCCGCGCGATCATGAGCTTCGCGGCCCACGGCGCGGTCGCGTGCGACGCGACGATTCCGGAGATCAGGTCGCCCTCGGCGAACGTTCTCAGCGTCTCGCTCAGCGCCGCGATCCCCTCTCCTTCCAAAGGAGAGGGGCCAGGTGAGGTCTCCGCCACGTCGTCGAACTTCGACGCCTCGGTCTCCGCGATGATCCTTGCCATCATCGCCACCGCTTGCTTCGGATATTTTCCAGACGCGGACTCCCCCGACAGCATCACCGCGTCCGCGTGGTCGCAAACCGCGTTCGCGACGTCGGACACCTCGGCGCGCGTGGGCCGCGGGTTGCGCATCATCGAGTCGAGCATCTGCGTCGCGACGACGACGGGCTTTCCCGCGAGGCGGCATTTCTCGACGATCTCTTTCTGGCGAAGCGGCACGTCCTCGGCAGGCGTCTCCACCCCGAGGTCGCCCCGCGCCACCATCACCGCGTCCGTTGCGGCGAGGATCTCGTCGAAGTTGTCGATCGCCTCGTGCTTTTCAATCTTGACGATAATTCGAGGTGAATGCTGAAGGGGCTTAGAGGGCTGAGATGGCTTATAAGCCTTTTCAGACCTTTCAGCCTTCTCAGCCCTTGCGATCAACGATCGCAGCGTCCTCACGTCCTTCGCGCAGGTGACGAACGACAGCGCCATCCAGTCCACGCCCTGTTGAACGCCAAAAATAATATCCTCCTTGTCCTTCGCGGTGAGCGAGGAGACGCGAAGCGTCGAATCCGGAAAGTTCATCCCCTTGTGCGACGTGACCGTCCCGCCGTTCACCACCTTCGCGGTCATGAATCCGGACTTCCCGCTGACGTAGGAAACCTCGATGATCCCGTCGTCGATCATCACGCGGTCGCCCTGCTTTACGTCCTTGTGCAGCGCCGCGTACGTCACCGGCAGCGTGACCGTCTCCCCGTTCTTCAAAACGACGCCCGCGTCCGGAACGACGCCGATTCGAATCTTCGGCCCCTGCAGGTCGCCGAGAATTGCCACCGTCTCCCCCACCTTCTTCGCCGCCGCGCGAACGGTCCGGACAAGCTTGGCGTGCCCGGCATGCGTCCCGTGCGAAAAGTTCAGCCGCGCGACGTTCATGCCCGACTTGATCATCGCGGACAGCGTGGCAAGCGAATCCGACGCGGGGCCGATGGTACAGACGATCTTGGTGCGCTTCATATTATTCGGCGGTTAGTTCTTCAAGCGTCACCTTCGCGTCGAACCCGTCGTCGCCGCGCGCGATCCTCAGGGTGACCGTCTCGCCCGGGTCGTATTGGCTGATGGTCGTGCCAAGCGTGTCGTGGTCGTCGAGACGCTGGCCGTTGACCGACAGGATCACGTCGCCTTCCCTCAGACCGGCCTTCTCGGCCGGCGACCCGGGAGCCACGGCCGGCTCGGTCTCGCGGTCGTAGCCGTAGGTGACGAGCACGCCGTATTCGACGGACAGATGCTCTTCCTCGGCGAGCGGCGCGTCCACCTCCAGGTAGCGGACGCCGAGCCACGGACGGACGATTCGTCCGAACTGCCGAATGTCGTCCACGATCTTCTTCGCGTCGTTGACGGGAATCGCGAACCCGACGGACTGCCCGTCGTAGCTCACGGCCGCGTTGATCCCGATCACCTCGCCGAGCAGGTTGATGAGCGGCCCGCCCGAGTTGCCCGGGTTGATCGCCGCGTCGGTCTGGATCGCGCGCTCGATTTCCTCGTCGGACCCGTACTCGTCGCCGGCGAGCACGCTGCGGTTGATCCCCGACACGACGCCCTTCGTGACGGTGTTGCGATATTCGGAAAGGGTGTTGCCGATGGCGATGACGGTCTGGCCGATGCGGATGCGGTCGGAATCGCCGAGCGTCGCCACCGGGTATCCGTCGCCTGCCACGTCGAGCACGGCGATGTCGAGGAACGCGTCGCGCGCAACGACCGTGGCGGGTAGTTCGACGCCGTCGTTCGTGACCACGGCATACGTCGCGTCGAGGTCGCTGACCACGTGGCGGTTCGTGACGATGTATCCGTCGTCCGACATGAAGAATCCGGAGCCGCCGCCGATCTCGACGAGCTCGCTCGGATCCGTGTCGGGAGGAAGATCGGCAGGCGGCGGCGCCCACATCGGATCGAAGAAATCGGAGTTCATCTCCTCGGCTTGCACGGCGCCCCACGTCTTGCGGATGACGACGCTCACCACCGACGGCGCGACGGCGTCGACGACGGAGATGCTCGCGCTTTCCTCCTCGATCATCTGCACGATGCGCCGGTCGGTCGCGGCGACCCCCGGCGGCGTCCCGCCCATCCGGGCCACGAGGTCCGTCCCGTTGATCGCCCCCGTCATAAGCACCGCGCCCACCGCCCCGGAAACCGAACCGATCAACGCCGCGGCCGCGACGGCGACGACGAGGATTGTTTGGTGAATTCCCGACGGCTGTTCGGATCCCATAGTATTTATTTCTTTTTCGCGATGAGCGAGCGCAGCAGCTGCTCGAACGTCTTCACGTCGTCGAACGACCGGTAGACGGAGGCGAACCGGATGTACGCCACCTTGTCGAACGCCTTCAGCTGCTTCATGAGAATCTCCCCGATGTCCTTCGCCGTCAGCTCCCCGCGCCGCTTCTTCTGGATGTCGCGCTCAATCTTGTGCACGATCTGCCGCAGATCGGCCGCCGTATACGGCCGCTTCTCCAGCGCCTTCTCCAACCCCTTGATCAGCTTCTCGCGCGAATAGCTCTCCCGCCTCCCGTCCCGTTTCACCACGGTCAGGTCGAGCAGTTCCATCTCCTCCAGCGTAGAAAACCGAAACTCGCACTTCTCGCACTCGCGGCGTCGGCGAATGTTTATCCCATCGGTGGACAGCCGCGAATCGACCACCTTGGTGTCCGAATTGTTGCAGACGGGACAGCGCAGAGTGTGGGTAGTATACCTGAAAACAAAAGGACAGGGCATATTCCCTGTCCACATGTCTACATCATCTTCTTTCGAATGAACGCAGGGATCTCAATCTCCTCTTCCTCGGTCTGCTGCTTCGTCGGAACCGGCTGCTGGTACTGCGGTTGCGGCGTCTGATATGTCAGGGGAGCGGGTCGAGGCATGAACGGTGCCGGGGCCAGGGTCGGAACGGAGTAGGCCGGCTGCTGGACCGGGGCGGGCTGCGGAGCCATCATGGGGCGCATCGGGGCCGGCTGCTGCTGCGGCTGCGGCATCGGCTGCGGGTAGCTTACCGGCGGCTTGAGCTGGCGGCGGGCCTGGTCATCTTCCCGCACGCGGAGCGGGGCCGGTGTCCAGGTGTTCTGGGCCGGGATCTCGACGACTCCGGGGGCGGCCATGCGGCGGTCGCGCGAGTCGAATCCGGTGGCGACGACCGTGATGCGCACCTCCTCGCCCATGCTCTCGTCGATGTTGGCGCCGAAGATGACGCGCGCGTCCTCGTCGGCCGAGCCGGTGATGATCTTGGCGGCCTCGGCGACCTCGTGCATGCCGAGGTCGGTTCCGCCCGTGATCGTGAACAGGATGCCCTTGGCGCCGTCGATGGCAACCTCGAGGAGCGGAGAGGCGATGGCCTGCTTGGCGGCCTCAACCGCGCGGTTCTCGCCGGTGGCGCGGCCGATGCCCATGAGCGCCGAGCCGGAGTTCTGCATAATGGCCTTCACGTCGGCGAAGTCGACGTTGATGAGGCCCGGGATGGTGATGAGCTCGGAAATTCCCTGCACGCCCTGGCGGAGCACGTCGTCCACCACCTTGAACGCGTCGAGCAGCGACGTCTTCTTGTCGATGATCTGGAGCACGCGGTCGTTCGGAATCGTGATGATCGTGTCCACGTACTGCAGGAGCTGCTGGTACCCCTCCTCGGCGATGCGTCGGCGCTGGGCGCCCTCGAACGAGAACGGCTTCGTGACAACCGCGATGGTGAGCGCGCCGATTTCCTTCGCGACCTTCGCCACCTCCGGAGTTGCTCCCGTTCCGGTTCCTCCGCCGAGCCCGCACGTCACGAACACCATGTCGGAGCCGTTGAGCACCGTGCGGATCTCGTTCAGGCTTTCTTCCGCCGCGTGTCGTCCCACTTCCGGATTCATGCCGGCGCCGAGGCCGCGCGTGACCGTCTTGCCGATCGGAATCTTGTTCGGCGCAAGGTTCTGGTGGAGCGCCTGCACGTCCGTGTTCACCACGATGAACTCCACGCCCTTGATCTTGTCGGAGATCATGCGGTTCACCGCCGCGCCGCCGCCCCCGCCAATGCCAACCACCTTGATCTTGGCAAACGTCTCGATGTCCGGTTTCACTTCGGCCATAATGGTGGGATCGGCGTGTTCAAGGTGAGCAAAAGTTTTATTCGGATGTTCGGAGTGCGAACACGGGGATTATGGAACTACTTTAGGTTGATGGGGGCTTGGTGTCAAGGAGAAAAATTGGGCTCGGGGATACGAATCTACAAATCGGCTACATAACTACTAATCAACTAAAAGCTACGAATTCGTACAAATTCGTAGCAATCCGTAAATGCGTAGTTACGTAGCCGATTTGTAGATTCGTATCCACGAGCCATCCCCTTCGTCATGGTTTCAACGACTTCAACATTTGTTTGAACCCTCCCGTCCACTTATCCACACCCTTGAACTTCGCGAGGATGTTTCCGAACCGTCCTCCGTCGCCGGCCGTCTTGACGTTCTGGCCCCAGAGGACCAGTCCGATGGCCGTCGACATGGCCGGATCGTGCGCGCGCTCGATCACGGACGAGATGCCGATCGGCGTTCCGAGCGACACCGGAAGGCGCAGGGTATCCTTGGCAATTTCCAGGATCCCGTGGAGCTTCGCGCATCCGCCGGTCAGCACCATGCCGGCCGGAAGCATCCCGGAGCGATCGACCTTCTTGAGTTCGCGGTCGACCATCTGGAAAATCTCCTCGACGCGCGCCTCGGTAATGTCCGCGACGAACCGCCTCCCGACGATCTCGGATTCCATCGCGCCGAAGTCGGCCAGGTCGATCTCGTCCTTCTTCGAAACCTCGTCGGGCCTGCACGTCGCGCACCGCAGCTTCACCTGCTCCGCCACCTCGAGCGACGTCCGGAGCCCGAGCGCGATGTCGTTCGTCACGTGCGCCCCGCCGACGGGAAGCACCGCCGTGTGCAGGATCTCGCCTTCCTCGAACACGGCCACGCTCGTGGTGGACGCGCCGATGTTCACGACGCACACGCCAAGCTCCTTCTGACGGTTTGTCACGACCGACTCGGCCGTCGCGAGGATCGAATAGACAAGGTCCTCGATGTCGAGACCCGTCCGATAGATGCACTTCGTCAAATTCTTGATCTGCGACGAGAGGCCCTGGATGATCAGCGCGTCCACTTCCAGGCGGATCCCGTTCATCCCCACCGCGTCCTTGATGCCGCGCTGCCCGTCGACGATGAACGTCTTCGGAATCACGTGCAGGATCTCGTAGTTGGTCGGCGTCGCGACGGTGCGAGCCGCCTCGATGGCGCGCTCGACGTCCTCCTCGCGGATCTCGCCGTCGGATCGGGACACGCCGATGACTCCGCGGCTTTCCTGCGAGATGATGTGGCTCCCGGAAATCGCGACCCAGGCGGACGCGAGCGGAAGGCCGGTCAGCCGCTCGGCCTGCTCGAGCGCCTTTGAAACCGAAGAAACCGCGTCCTCGATCCCGGTGATCGTGCCGCGGTTCACGCCCATGCTCGGAACCTCCACGGCCCCGATGACGTGCACCTGCGATTTCCCGTCGGCGGCGGAAGGAACGCCCTTCCCGACCGCGACGCGGATGGCATGCGACCCGATGTCGAGCCCTACGTAAATGTCTTCGGCCATAGTGGTGGAATTATAGCACAGTTTTGGCGACGTACGGCCAGAAGATGACGGTTCCGACGAGCAGCGAGACGACCGAGGCGATGAGGACGGCGCCGGCCATGATGTCCTTGATGTCGCGGACGACCGGGTGGATGCGTGGCTGAAAACTGTCGACGAGCCGTTCGAAGATGGTGTTGATGATCTCAAGCGTGAGGACGGCGCCGATCAGGAGAAGGATGATGAGAAACTGGTAGGTTGAGATTTTAAAGACGATTGAGGCGACGATCGCGCACACGGCCCCGACGACCTGGATGCGGAACGACTGCTCGGCCTTGAACACGACGGAGACGCCGCGCAGCGCGTGTCGAACGCTTGAATACAAATCTTGTACGCGAATCATATGCGGGGATTTACTCCAAGCTTGGTCAGGATCCTCGCCTGGCGCGGGAACATCTTCTTCGCGTCCTTCGGCTCGACGTGGTCGAATCCGAACGTGTGAAGGACGCCGTGGACGATGAGGAAGACGAGTTCGTCCCGAGTGGAATGCCGCATCTCCCTCGCCTGCCGAACCGCCTGCGGGTAGCAGAGCAGAATCTCGTTGGTCGTTTCGAACGACAGAACGTCCGTCACGTAATCATGCCCGCGCCATTTCTTGTTTAATGCACGCATCGTCTTCTCGGAGACGAACGCGATCGACAACTCGACGGGCTTTTTAACCTTCAGTTCCGACGAACACTCGGCCAGCGCGGCCTCAACCAGGCGACGAGGAAGTCGCTGTCCGCCCCGAAGGATCTCCTGGTTCAGCTCGAATCCGATCAAAGCCATGTCACGCTGTTCAGCATCATCTTGAACGTCTGGAGATAGTCGACCGTCGCCTTCGCGGCCGTGGTCATCTTTACCGTCATTACGGAATCCTTCGAGAACACGTAATTCGTCATCTGATCCTCGGACACGAGCATCGCGGAGCCGTTCTTGGTCGTCGTCTTCGTGACGGACCCGTCGATTTCCTGCTTCTTGTACCACGCATCGGGGGTCGTGCCTTCCGGCATCCCAAGCTTGGCGAGCGCGATCGTCACCGTCTCGCCGGACGTCGCGACGATCGTCACGAGTCCGTCCGCCGCGGCCGGCTCGACCTTCCATATGGACGGGTAGAACAGCGAGTAGCCGGTTCCCTGGTGAACCTTCACGAGCCCGGCGGCATACAGCGTTCCCGGCGACGTTCCGGCGGGATTGTAGCGATGGTACACCTCGTTTCCATCCAGGAATCCGTCGGAGTCCGTGTCCGGAAGCCGTGAATTGGTCCCGTAGATCAATTTCTCCTCGATGTCCGTCAGGCCGTCCGAATCCGTGTCCGTTCCTGGGACGACGGCCGTCGGGAACGGGCTTTCGACCGGCTTCGGCACCTCGACCGGCTTGGGAGTTTCCACCGGCTTTGGCGTCGGCTTCGTGGCAGGGGTCGGAGTTGGGGTTGGTTTCACGACAACGGGAACGACGACCGGAACGGGCTCCGGCTTCGTCGCGACGATGATTCCCGTGACGGCGAGCGCGACGACGACGATTCCGCCGGCGCCAAGCGCGATCTTTTTCTTCGTCGACATTCCCTTCTTCGGCGCGCCCGGAACCCCGGGCTTTGGCGCCACGGCCACCGGAGGAGCCGTAACGGGCCGTGCCGCCGGCGCCGGAACCGCCATCTTCTTTCCGGTCGCGCCATGACGGTATTCCGCCGGCATCACGAACATGGCGGGCTCCGAAAGAGGGGCTCCGGCCGTCGATGGCTTTTCCATCTGCTGTTGCGGGTTCGCGATGTCGGACATATAAAAGTTCGTTACGGAGCCGTCGTTCCGAATAATTTGCCTGTGCCGTTCGGATTGTATCCGCCCTTTACCTCGGCGCCGTCAAGATACGTGTCGCCGTCGGTGTCGGATTTCAGCGGGTTGGTCTTGTACGTGGAAACCTCCTCCTTGTCGAACAACCCGTCGGCGTCCGTGTCGGCCGACGTCGGGCTCGTGCCGAGCTTTGCTTCCTCGGCGTCGGTGAGGCCGTCCTTGTCCCGGTCGACGGTGTCGACGGGCGGAGCCGTCGTCGCGGGAGTCGGCGTTTCCTCCGGCATCTCGTCATCCGGCGTCGTCACGGCCTTCGGCGGCGTCTTCACGACGGGAGCGACGACGGCCGGCGGCTCTTCGATCACGGCGGGCTCGACGGGAACCGCGTCCGTCTTCGAGGCCATCATGAAGTACGCGATCCCAGCGGCCGAACCGACGACCACGACGATCGCCGCGACCACGATGACCGGCTTCCACGGGAACGAGCGGCCCGAAGACGAGCTCGAAGACGGCGCCGATTCCGGCACGACCTCTCCGACCCTGCGGACGATCTCCGACGCGGGCGGCGGAGGCGGGGCCGCGGATTCAACACCCGCGAAGATATCCTCTGGGGGTTTGACGTTCTCGAACATATGGGGGAAGTGGATACGAATCAACGAATTGGCTACGGAACTACGAATGCTACGGATTTTTTCCTCGTCTCCCCTCCTTCCGCAAGGAGGGGTTAGGGGGTGGTTATTGGGAAAGTGTTCCTGGCCCGTACGGATTATAGCCACCCTGGATCTCGATGAGATCCGTGTACCCGTCGCCGTCGGAATCTAGGTTTGGGTCGGGTTCGACGATCGCGGGTTCGACGGGCGCCGGCTCATCGCGATCCGGCGGCCCTACCAGCTCGGCGCACATCTCTCGGTCGGCCTCGATGGTGAGCGCGGCACATGCGGCCTGGTCATCGGACGCGACCGCGGCCTCGTAGGCTGCCAGGTCGTCGCACGTCTCCTGATCCTTCCCTCGTTCCGCGCAATTAGCCGACGTCAGCGGCCCGTCTACCGCGGACGCGCAGTTCGTCTGCTTTTCGGCATCAGTGATCTTATCGCAGTATGACTTGTCCATTCCCGCAAGAGCCAGCTTGAGATAGATCGCACTCGCGCATTTCTCTGCCTTTGTCGCATCCTCGATCAACGCGCAGCTGTCCGCGTCGTTCCGCTCACGCGCAATCGTCCAAATGCACGAGTCGCGATCCTTCCCCTCCAGCTGTCCGCACACGCTTGCCGCACCGGTCGCCTTCGCAGCCAGCAAGACCTTCTTGCGACGACACTCCTCCGGATCCGGCTGCTCCGCGCATCCAACGAGCGACGCCGCAAGCTGCGTCTCAACACGATCCATGTTCTGCGTGGCAATCTCAACCTTCTGCCGGCTCCGCACGAACAGCACGGCCCCGATGATCAATGCGACCGCCAAGACCGCCGCCCCCGCAATGAGGGCGACGATCTTCCAGGGAGGACGCTGCGTTTCGGTTGATTGGTCGAAGCCGTTCATAGGGTTCAAGGTACGGGACAATACGTGAATGCGATGTCGTCCAATGAGATGTATCCGCCGCCGTTGAAATCAACCGTCATCGGAATGTTCATTTCCTCGCCGGTACACTCGAAGTTCGTCGGGAACGGAAGCTCGCGATTGTGTCCGCTCGTAACCGTTCCAGGCGTCAACGTCTCGTCGACGGTCAGGCCGACGGTGACGCCGAGAACTGAGTCGATAATCGCGTCGTACATCGTGGCTACGCCAGCCTCATCCTGCGCAGAGTATGAGTATGTCCTGGTAAGACAGTCCGATATGTCGTCGTAATCCTCTCCACAATCATCGCTTGACAAATGAGCCATGTATGAGGCGTACGCATTCGTTGAAGTGGCAGTTATGCCTGCCGTGTAGATAAGAACGTCTCCGGACCCGCGAATCGCCGCGTCAGCTCCGACGTCATTGTCAGCAGAGCAACTGTTTAACAAACCATCTGCGACCTCCTTTGTGCAGCAGTAGTAATTGTAATAATCTGTTTCATTATCACTTTCCTTGCCGCATGCGAGCGGGAGATATGAGCCGTAGCACGAGCCGGCGTTTGTAGAGGTCGTGCAGTAATCGTTTGACCTGTCTTCGAAGACCTCACCGTCAGAGAGAAGTACGATGATTTTTGCATCTGCTGTGGTTTGATCCAGCTGTTGGATCGCATATTTCAACCCAGCATAGAACGGCGGTCCGGAATCGATATCTGTCCCTGCTGCGTAGCCTTCCACCGTTGTAATCAGATCATTTTCGTCATTTGAGCCAAGCTCCATGTCAATAAGGTATCCTTCATTTGCGGTACCAGGATTATAGAGCGCCCCGAGTCGCAGAAGTCCGATTTGCAAATCGCCAGACGATAGGGAGTCATACAGAGTGCTGATCGCGCTAGCTTCGGCGGCACTTACAAGGGCAATGCGACTTTGAGTTGAAGTATCATCCGACGCAATGGTAGCCCCGTTGATATCCCTGGTCATCGTGACGGTATAATCCGTAATGAAGTACACAGCCACGCTCGGGGTTTCGACGTTGCTCGTGTTCACATCCGCCGTGATCTTGGTTCCCACCGTGCAAGCCGGCAAACTCAGCGAGGCCTGGTCGATTTCTTCGCTCAACGGATCATAACTGTACAGGTCGATCGAATCCGAGGCGGCGGCGCCGACCTCTTCGGTCGTGGCGAGGACAGCGGTGGTTTCGTAGGTGAACGGACAGGATGCCTCGCAAGTGAGCGAGCAGGTCGGGGCGACGCAGGTGCCGCCGTCGCAGGCGCTCTTGTCATTTATTCTCGTGGTGTGCGCGGTACCCGTCGAATCCGGATTCATCGTGCAGTATTCCCCGTTCTGCGTCCCGCCGTTGCAGATACCCATCTTGCGACAGGTGAATCCGCTTTCACATCCGGTTGCGGTCCCTTCATCCGTCGCGTCGCACGTTCCAGCCTGATCCATGGCATGATCGTCGACCGCGCCGTCACTGTCCGCATCGATGTATGCGTTGTCAAAGCAGTAGTACGGCAGGTCGCTTCCATCGCAGTACTCGGACCCGTTTACCTCGCCGTCGCCGCAGTACTCGCCCGATGTGGTCTTGTACTGGCAGTTGGCGGTGCAGTAGTGGCAGGTGCTGTCGTAGCTGGCGTCGCACGCCGTGCCGTTGTCCGACCCGTCGTCGCACGACTCCACGCCGGAGTACACCTCGCCGTCGCCGCACACGTTTTCCTCGCAGGAAGTCGTGCACGCGTCGGTATCGTCGTCGTTGCCGTCGTCGCATTCTTCGGTTCCGTCCACGGACCCGTTGCCGCAGTATTCCTCGCTCACGCACGAGGTCCAGTCGTCCCAGGTACACATCAGGCGCTCGGCCGTCTTGCACGTTCGGGTTCGGGTCAGGTTGTAGGTGACGGTTCCGCACTCGAACTGACAGGTCGTGCGGCCGTCGACGGCATCCCCGATATACGAATCATGATCTGTTGCCCCGTCGGGTTGATCATCCTCACACGGGATCCCCTGGTCCGAAACGTCATCACAAAACCCATCCGTGCATGAACCACTGTCACAATTGGCAGGCGTTCCGTAACATGGCGTGCCAACGTCGCTCGCTCCGGAACAGACGATCGAGGTTCCGCACGCCGCGCTTCCGTCGGGCGCCGTGGTTCCCGTTCCGCACGTTCCCGACGAGCAGTCGTCGTCGGTCGTGCATTCCGTTCCGTCGTCGCACAACGCGCCGGCCCAGGCCGCGTAATCGCCGTCGCATTCCTCGGAACCGTTGATTTCCCCGTCGCCGCAGCTCGGGCCAGGGCTCTTGCAGTCGTACGAGCAGGTTCCGGTCGGCCTTCGCTCCCACTGGCCGTTGGAATTCGCGCAGGAATTGAGGTACGCCCAGCTGGACGTGCCGTACGTCGCGTCGGTCCCGCTCATCAGATCACTGAAATTCGTTGATTCTCCGCAGTCGCATTCCTCGCCGCCGGCAAGGTAACCGTCGCCGCAGAAGAAGGCGGAATCGGTTGAGCAGTCGTCGCCGCAGTGGCCGTACGTGCCGTTTGCATCTCCGTCGTCGCACGTCTCGCCGGTTTCTACGACGCCGTTGCCGCAGGAATAATCTACGCACGCCGCTCCATCCTCATCCTCCGATTCGGTAACCGTCCTGTACGAGGAGCAGTCGCTCTCACAGGTCGTAGAAATTGTCCCGCCGTCCGTCCCACAGTCAATTGCCTCGCAGGTTCCCGTCGAGCAGTCGTCGTCGCTCGAGCAGAGGACCCCCTCGCCGATGCCGTCTCCGTCCGTATCGCACGCCGTATCGCCGGAGACGACGTCACCGATCTCGCACGCCTCGTAGTTGTCGCTTGTCTCGTCCGTATTTCGAATCCCGTCTCCGCAGATGGCGGAAACGCCGATTTCGTCGCCGGTACAGAATGCTTCCGCGCTCGATCCTTTGATGAATCCCCTCTCCAGATCAGCGGAGTCGCCGTCATAATCATACTCAAGCGTCACCGTCCCGAGGTCGGTCGGATCGATCTCGCCGTACCAGACGTCATCCTCGTACTCAAGCGCCGCCTTCAGCTCGAACGACAGGCCGCCGACGCTTCGGTAGCCGTAGACGTGCGATTCGTCGGGACACATGAAGGTGGCCGCGATGGAATTCCAGCAGGTGGCAGACTCGTAGTTCTCCCCGTCGCAGGCAAAAAACTCGTTCAGCGGATCGGACGGTACCGAGGAGCCTAGCGCGTTGCCGAGCCCCGATGCCCATGATGGCCAGGCGCTAAAGGAAAACGAGCTGATGAACGTACCGTCCGCGAGCTTCGGAACGGACGCCTCGCACGTCTCGTCGCCCGGGCAGGAATCGTCGGAGGTGCACGCCTGGTTGGTCGTGACCGAACACAGGCCGTTCGCCTCGCCGTAATCGTCGAGCAGGCCCGCGATGACGGTTACGTCCTGGAGGCGCTGTAGATCGCGCGTCAGCTTGGCCTTTTCCGCGTCGCAGGTCTGGCCGCTTTCGCAGTCTCCGTCCCATTCGCAGGCGATAAATTCGCCCGTGTCGGCATCCGTCTGGTAGCTTTCATCCGCGGCGGACTGGCATAGGTTGACGTCCGTGACGATGCTGTCGTTCGCGTTGAACGACCAGTTCTCAAGAATCTGGGAGAAGATTTCCTGGGATGTCGCCTCGGCATCTTCCGTATAGGAAACGGCGACCACGTTCGAATAGATCGTGCCGAACTTCACGTTCGTCGCGGCGACGTACGTGGTGTTTCCGTCCGTGACGGCGTTGTATCCGTCCACGGTCGTGCCCGACGGCGATCCGGTGAAACCCATTTCGTCGTACCAGGCGTACGGGGAAAGATACGTCCCGTTCGGCAGCACGCGCACGCCGATGGCGTCGGACGTTCCCTCCACCTTGAAGATGAGCTCCTGGATGATGTCCGTCGTGTACGAGGTCACGTCGATGGGAACGTACGTTCCGTCCACAAGCGTGCCGATTTCCGGAAGATCATCCGACTCGTCGCCGGCGACGCCGTAGTCGCGGCAGTAGAAGAAGCTGAATTTCGACAGGGAATCCACGTACGGGAACCCGATCGTCGGGAGGTTGTCGCAGACGTTCGCAGTGAGAAGAAGCGTTCCGCTTACGGCGTCGTTTGCGTCCTCGAACGTGTTGGATTCGTCGAACGTCGCGGTCGAGACGACGTACTCGGTACCGGTGAGCCCGGACGCGGTCGCGGTGGACGTCTCGACATCCGTTGACTCGCTTGCTTCGGGCGTGTCGATGACGTTCGTGTTCGTCGTCGAGTCCGCCGCGACGGACGTTCCCCACGTCCAGCTCCAGCCGTACGCGGTCGTTTCCTGGATGGCCACCTCCTGGCCGCCGCGGATCGAATAGGCGCTCGCAAGAACAGAGTGCGTCTCGTCCGCCGCGGTGAAGTATCCGATACTCGGATCGGCGATGTACGGAACGGTCAGCGAATCAACCGTTCCAAGGTCCTCGACCGTTACCGAGTCGAGCGTACAGATTTCCGGTCCGGTCGTGAACGTGCTGACGACAATGTTCGCGTCGCCTTCCAGCCCTTCCAATCTCACGGCCCCCGTCCCTGACGCGTCGATGCTCACCGCGTTCTCGGAAAGCACGCCGGAGATCGTGTCGGCGGCATTCGTCGGATCTGCGTCTTCCACCACCACGAGCTGGTACTCTGAGTCAGCCTCAAGCGCGTCGGCGATGTTCAGCGCGACGTGGGATCCGACGGAATCGGTCATCGATTCGGTCGTAAGATCGTACGTGACGGGAATGATACAGGCGAAAGTTTTGTCCTGATCGGCGGCCGAAAGCTCGGCGTGCGCGACGGACGCGAAGATTTGGCTCACGGAACGGACAACCCAATTCCAAGCCCTGGCGATCCAGGACCGCGACGTCGATTCCGAGAACGCGAGGTACGATTGCGTGTACGTCGACGGACAGTTCAAGGCGGTAACCTCCTCGCCGTCGAGCAGTGTCAGCTCGAGATACAGGTTCTGGTGACCCTCGCCGTAGTTGAAGATGCCGTCCTCGTTCGAATCGGTCCAGGAGGACAGCGACGTGGAATCCATGACATCCGTGAAGTTGACGTAGATCGCCGTGTTTCGACACACGTCGCCATCGCCGTCCATCGGATACTGTCCATCGACCTCCGGGCGCTCAAAGCAGCAGCCCGACGTCCCGCTTCCGTACAGCTCGGTATTGCCGCAATCCTCATCGGTAACGCTGGAGCAGATGAGCGTCAGGGCACCATCGCCGGTTTCCCCGCTATCCGACTCGGTCGCGGTAATCGTCGCGGACGCCGTTCCGTCGACGACGTCGGACGCAGCCGATGCGCTGATCCTTGAGACACCCCAGTAACCGTAGTGTGCGTCTGTGCTGGCGGCCGCGGCATCACATTCCTCGCCGCCGGTGTCCTCGTCGCCCGTAATCACGCCGTCGCCGCAGTAGCTCGAATAATCCAGGGAAGATCCCTCGCTCAAGCCTTCCGACGAGCAGCCGTCTCCGTCATCCGTGCCGCCGTCGTCGCAGTCCTCGGATTGATCCGACCATGCGCCATCCACGCCCGTATAATCGACGCGACCGTCTCCGGAACACGGAGCGACGACCGGCAGGCAGGAACCGCCACTCGATCCGTCATCCATGTCGTCGCACAACGAACCAATTCCCGTGCAGTTTACTCCTGACAACGAGCACTCGAATGCGCAGACGTCGGCGCCCTCATACAAACATTCCGCTGAGCAGCCGTCGTCGTCGACGGTGTCGCCGTCGTCGCAGTCCTCGCCCTCCTCGGGAACGCCGCCATTTCCGCAGGTAGAGTATGATCCCTCGTCAACCACCTCGCCTCCCTCGTTCAGACAGACCGAGGAACAGCCGTCGCCGCTGAAGGAGTTATCGTCGTCGCAATCCTCGCCTCCTGTGTACTTCGCATAATCGATGGTTCCGTCGCCGCAGCGGGTGCCCGCCTTGCTAGAGCCGGCGTTGAGACAAACGGAGGAGCAGCCGTCCGTGTCGATCGCATTTCCGTCGTCGCACTCCTCGCCGAGCGAAGATTCGAAGCTACCGTCGCCGCACGTGGCGGGATCCGAATTTCCAACGAACAGGCAGGACGACGAGCAGCCGGATCCGCCGTCGCATTCCTCACCGCCGGCCGTAAGGTCGCCGAAGGAATCCTCGTTCGACGTGTGCGTCACGTCCCCGTCGCCGCACACGGGGTCGTACTTGGACAGAGTCACGCCGGAGTGAAGACAGCTGGTGGAGCATCCGGCCTCGAGACGCGTGGTCAAAAGCAGCGGATCCACAGCGGAACGCAGCATTGTCGCTACGTCGTCCGTCGTTTCCGGCTTTGCGTTTGACGTCGAATCCACCGACTCCCACGCGTCCCAGTCGTATCCGGACGCGTCAAGCTGCTGGCCATCCACCTCGCAGTCGTCTGGAGAGCCGAACGGAACGGCCTGCCAGAGCGTCTGCTCGCCAATAATCGTCGCGGACGCGGCGACCGGATCGGTCACGACGCGGTCGACCGCACAAACTTCCGTCGTGTCCTTGGTCTTGAATTTCCAGGAAAAGGCATCCTCAAAGTATCCGTTGTCATCGGAAGGATAGTTGCTGCCCGACTCGGACAGGGCCACGCCGGAAACGGACGTGACCGATCCGTCGATTACGATACGGTACCAAGTATTGGCCTCGAATTGCTTCTGGCCTTCGCCCGAATGAACGAGATCAAGCAAGGTGGTTCCGTAGACATGGCTCACGGAGTAGTCCGAGGCCGTCCAGAGGTCGCCAGCCACGATCTCCTCGTACGCGCACAAATCATCATGGCACGTATATATTTCCACCGTGTCCACCGAGAGATCGCTTGCCATCGCGGTATTGAACGTCGCGCTGATCGCCGCGTTCAGGCACACCGTGTCGCAGCTCGGGGTCCAGGAAACGACCTCCGGATCGGTGAAGTTGATGGTGAGCTCGCCATTGTCTTCCGGGTCGACGTCACCGTCGGGGTTGGCGGCGGTCGCCTTGATGTTGACCGGCGATCCGCTAAGGGTTTCGGCGAGCGCGGTGGCGACGTTGGCGCAGGAATAGACGGTCAATCCGCCCTCGGATGTTGTGGACGCAACGGACGCGGGAATCGACGCCAAATCCGACTCAGACGACGTCCAGGTCCAACCGTACGCCGTGCAGTTCAGAGCGACGCAATAGTCGTTTTCAGAAAGTGCCTGGCCGGAATAATTCACCCGTTCGTTCTCAGCAACCGCGGTAAACTCCGACGGCATGGCGGACACGGACCCGATCTTGCACGGTTCCGTCGACGTGGAAGTCGTGAACGTCCAGGAGTAATCGTTCGCCATGTACGCGGCCGGGGTGTCTTCCGTTTCAATCGTGTGGATGCCGGACGAAAGGAGCGTCACGGTATACGTGGTGCTTGGAAGGAACTCGCCATCCGCTGGGTTCCACTCGAAAAGATATGCGCTCGTAGTGCGGATCTCGCCTTCCACGACGGTTTCATCCTCCTTGGTCACCACGACTTTCGGTGCGGGATCCGTCCAATCAATCGCCTGGTCGAACGTCGCGGTCACCGCCGAGTTTACGCAGATGTCCTCGGACGCGCTTCGGAAATTCCAAGGCGCCGGCGAGGTTCCCCTGCCCGATTCGCAAAAGATACTGACCTTCGGAGTCGCCGGAATGTTACCGGTGGAGAACATCCAGGAGTAGTGAGACTCCTCGGGTTCCTTGGGACAGCTCACGGAGCATGATCCGTTGCCGCAGCATTCCTCGCCCGTTCCGCAGGTAATCGTCCCCTCTGTACAGCTTCCCACCTGGAAATTCAGGCCGTTGGAGCGGTAGCCGGAAGAATCGAGGACGTACACGGGTCCGGTGGCAGATCCGACCGGGACGGTGTCGGTGGTAACGGACGCGTCGTACCAGCTCAGGGTCTGCGCCGAAACTTCCGAGGAGAACAAAACATCGGCCATGTCATATTTCGAGCCAAGATTGTCTCCCGAAATCACGACGCCGTCCGCCGTAACGGTTGCCGTCGACGCGGGACCGGAGCTCGGGTCGATGTTACAGATGCCCGGGCCGGGAGTTCCTCCGAGGATCGTGAACTCGACCCCTTCGCTCTCAGCGCCCGGGACGGTTCGAACTGTGACCGCGTACGACGATCCCGTCGCGACGGGATCGCCCGATCCTTCTGTCGCATAGTATTCAGCCGGAACCTTGAACGTAATTTCCGTATCCTCCCACGTGTCGTCGCCGCACGCCTCGGGGAAATCGAAATCGCCGTACGCGATCCCCGTCGAGTCCGTGAAGATGACGTTTCCCTTCCCCGTGCCGAAGCCCGTTCCGGTAATCGTGACGTACTGCCCCGGCGGCCCCCAGTCGTCGTGCGAGTCACAGCTGTCGCCGTCGCCGCGCCCGTCGCATTCCTCGCTGAATCCGTCCACGGCAGCACAAAGCGATCCTCCCTCGCTCCCGCTGCACCCCATCCATCCGGAAACCACCGCCGCGATAATCGGATCGCTCGACGTTTCCGAGTCGATAACCGTGAATGAAACCTTGTTGGAACCCTGGCGCAGCGAGACGCAGTCGCCGTCCGAGCCGCAGTCCTCGTCAGTGTCGCAGAACGCGTCGGATCCCGAGCAGCGCATCGTCTCGCAGGTTTCGCCGGATGCCTCCGCGCAGTCCAAGTCCGTCGAGCAAATCTCGCCCCGCACTCCCTGGGACGTCGCGCAGACGTAATCCCCCACCCAGACCTGGGTAGAATAGGCGCGCGCGTTCAGCAGCGGAACCTGCGCGGAGATTTCCGTGTCCTTCCAGCTGAAGTATTCGGAAGCCTCGTAGTTTTCAAAGTAAACCGTGGACGTCCCTTGGTCCGTTTCTCCCGCCGAAAAGAAATTATTTCCTGACAATCCGACCACGGAGCGTCCGACCCCAAACGTCGGCGAAGGCGGGCAGAGGCCCGGGCGAACGACCGAGTTGACGTCGAAGTCGTTGATCGTCGCGCCGTAATCGTCGTTCGTGTCGTCGACGTACGCCTCGGTGTGCGTCGCGTCGATTCCGGTCGTGACGCGAATCGGGCCGTCTTTCATCGAGCCGGAAACCTGCACGATGATCTGCTCGTCCGTCCAGGTGGAACCTGTCTCGCACTGGTACTCGGACGCCGTCACGGGATTCGAGTACGTTCCGTTCGTATCGACCGCGCCGAGGAACTGAACGGAGCCAGGGGTCGTGCCGAACCCGGAACCGATGATCGAGACGATATTTCCTTCCGCGCCGTCTCCGGGCGAGACGGACGTGATCTGCGGGATGCTCGCGCAGACGCCGTCGATGACGAGTCCCGTCGTCGAGTCAATCTCTCCCGAGCAATATCCGCTCGCGCATTGCGCGTTCGACGTGCACGGCGACCCGTCGCACGCTCCGCAGGTGTTTCCGCCGCAGTCGACTTCTTCCTCCGCAAGGTCCTCCGAGACGTCCGGAACCACGTCCTGCACGCCGTTGTTGCATGACGCCGGATAGATTTCGACCGTCACGTCGGACGAGGTTTTCGAATGCCCGGCACAATCGACTCCTGTTGCCCGAACGGCGTGCGTTCCCGTCGCGTAGTCGGAAGAGACGTACCATTCCGTTCCGTCCGCCGTGGAGAAGTAGTTCTCGGAGGAAAGTGCGCCCACGGTCGAATCTGTGGCCAGGGACGCGTCGTAAATTGAGTCTCCGTTGTCGATCGTAAAATAGAGGCTGGAGACGCCTGTGTCATCCAAGGTATATGCCTGAAGAGGGCGTATCTCGTTCGTAAACACGGCAGCTCCCTCCTCCGGCGCCTTCAGGTCTATTGTCGTCGGCCCCTCGGTGTCCACGTCCGATCCCGTCGTGAACGAGAACGTGCACGGGTACGTCGCGTCGCACTTGTACGACAGGTCGTTCGAGCTCTTCAGGAATGTCTCACTCAGCTCGATATCATAGTCCGTATTCGCGTCGAAGCAGCGGTCCGACACTTTATATTCAGCTCCGCAATCCTGGGTCGGAACGAACGAGATCGATTTCGACGAGGTCGCTGCGCTGCCGTCCGTCGCCTGGAACGTTCCAAGAACGTCCGTTCCCGACTTTTGGACGCGGATTCCGCCGTTATTGATCGACTCAAGCGTTGCTCGTTGGCTGAAGAGAAACTGCAGCTGGAGATTCTTCAGGGCATACGCGCATTCCGTGTTGACGCTCGTCAGCACGAACTGGCTCGACGTCCCTCCCCCGTCGCCGTACCCTCCTCCCGTTCCGCCGCTCCCCGACGACGTGCTCGTTCCGCCAAGCGCGCCGACCAGCTGTCCGAGAATGAACTGCACGATCGCGAATGCCGACAGGATGATGACCAGCCCGACAATCGCGCTGGAGAAAAGCTTCTTCGCGCTTTTAATCTTCTCGTCGTTCCCGCCGGACGTCATGTATTTGAACCCGCCGATGAGGATCAGGATCACCGCGAGGATGCCGAGGATCGACATCACGGTTCGGATGAGCCGCGCGATTGTGATCGTGAGTCCGTCTCCGGTCGAGAACCCGGCCTGCTCGGCAAAGGTGCTGAGGCCGGACGTCGGATCGACGACCTGGGCAAACGCGTGCGGGGCAACCGCAAGGGCTCCTGCCGTCACGAAGACGGCGACAAGGATCGAGAGGAGGCTCTTGCGGGAAAACATCATAGCAGTTTATTCGTAGGAATCTGGAAGCAGGTGGGTGTCTCCTGGATTGGCCGTGCCGTAGCCGTCCGGGTACGTTGTTTCACAGGCTTTTTCCTGCGGTTGACCGTTGCAGCAGTAGGCAGTCCCGGCCTTCGTCCCACACATATTGGTGGAAGATCCAATGCCGTCAACGTTCGCCTTCGGTCCATCGGGCGGAAACATACAAATCTGGTACGCCGACTTCACGTTACGCATCACAACAGGGTCGTATGCCCAGCCAAGGTCGTCGATGCTAACCATCGTCGGATGGTCGATGCTGGCGGTGGTGTACAGCGCGTCGCCATCGCCGTCCAGGAAGTCTGTCTTGCCCGTCGTGAACCAGAACTGGTACCACGGGTCGGGCCAGAGCGATACGTTGTCGGTGTTCAGCGTTGACGAGCGCATCGGGACGGAAAAGTCGACCGTGACCGGCGCGTCGTTGGCCGCTTCCTCCTCGCGAATGTCGGGACGCATCGCCATGATGTACGGGACGACGTTGTTGATCTCGTCGGTGATCGTGTTCGTCCAGTATGCCGTGTCATCGGGCGGACCCTCACCCTCCTCGTCCTCGTCGCCGTCGAGCGAGTTCGCGGCCGCGTCCACGAGCCCGTCGAACGAGACGCCCACGGGCTCGGCCTGCGGGGCGTCGGTGAGCGAGACCGTCGCTGCCTTCGCCGTGATCGTCAGCTCGTCGTCGCTGCCGTCATCGGTCGCGGGAAGGCAGTAGATGGTGTCGCCGCACGGGTCGACGCCGCACGCCTCGGTGGGCGTGAACTCGATG
>CALRGA010000003.1 GCA_943357025.1 Candidatus Uhrbacteria bacterium RIFOXYB12_FULL_58_10
ATTTGATGTGTCGGTCCGCCGGCATGTAGGGATAGTCGGGCATAGGAAGAAATTATTTTTCTGTCACTTCCCCCTCGTGCTCGGCGTTCCATTGGTTGACGGATCGCTGGAGGACGTCGACGGCATGGGAGTCGAGGACGTGTGCCGGGCGTAGCTTTGACGGGTTGTTTGTCGCGTGATGGATCTTTGTCACGTGAAAAAAACCGTTATCGTTCCATTTGTCGAACGCCACGCGGAGGATGATCGGCACGTCGATTCCTTTCCGGCCCGACGAAAGTCCGTTTCCGAACGCGACGATCTGACCGGTCATCCGGTCCACCAGCGCGTTCGCCCCGGCCGCCGGATACTTCTTTCCCGCGACGGCCACCTCCCCCGCGTTCCCGCCGATCGATTCCGACACCAGCAGCCCCATCATCTCCCCGTTCATCTTCCCGACGTTCTCCGCGACGATCCGCGCCTTCTCGGATTCCGCGTCGATACCTGCCATGGCGTCGAATGATTCGGACATATCGTTATTTCCGTTCAAAACAAAGCAGGACCCCGCCCCCGAGCGGCCTCGACTCGACCAGCTTCAGATCGATCCTCCCGAATCCATCCCCGAGCGGCACGCCGGCTCCGAACAGGACGGGCTCGACGGTCAAAAACAGCTCGTCGACGAGGCCGGCCGCGAGGAATTGCGAGTAGACCGTCGCACCGCCGCAAACCGCGAGGCCCGCGAGCCCCTTCGCCGAAAGTCGCGCGACCAGCTCGGCCGGCGTCTCCCGCGTCCACTCGACCCCGTCGCGCCCCTCGAATTTTTCCGTCTCCGACCCGCCCGTCGACGACATCACGATCGTCCGGCGATCCTTCAGCGGCCGCCCGATCGTCTCGAACGTCTTCCGTCCCATCACGACCGCGCCGACCTCCTTCGTCTTCTCGACGAAAAACCTCGTGTCTTCCTTGCTCGTCCAGTCGAGCGACAGATGATTCGACGACTGCGCGATCTTTCCGTCCGCGGAAATGGCGGCGATGAGGGTTATTTTCATACGGCGATTTGTACTTTCATCATCGGCGCTCCCGGCGAATACTGCGACTGGAACATCTCGACGAGCTCCGAGACGAGCGAGGCATCGGCGTCGAGGGCGCGTTGGAACGAGCGGGCCGGAAGGCGACAGAGGATCTCGGGATGCGCGACGGATTCGCGGGAAAGGATGTCCTCGACGGCTTGGAACTGGTTCTCGTAGATGTGAGCGTGGGAGATGGAGATCGTGAGCTTGCCGACGGCCACGTCGAGCTCCTGGGCGAGCATAGCCTGGAGGAGGGCGAAGTCGGCGGTGTCGTTGGGGTTGCCGAGGACCATGTCGTTCGAGCGCATGATCATGTGGAGGTTGAGCTTTCCGCCGATGATGTTCGCCGTCCAGGTGAACGGGCACGGGACGTTTTTCTTTTTGGGCGCGCGCAGGCCGTCGCTGGACGGGTCCCACATCATGACGACGCCCTGCCGGCTGCTCGGCTCCTCGCGAAGGTGCTCGACGAGGTCGAGGAGCTGGTCGCGGCCGAAGTGGTGGCGCCAGCGGTAGCCGTAGGCGGTCTCGATGGTGCCGTCGTCCTCAAGGAAGCTGTCCCAGCCCTTGGTGAACTGCTGGAGGAATCCCGCGTGCTTGTGGCCGGCGATGAACCACACCGTCTCGGCGCAGAAGAACTTGGGGAACATCTTGCGGACGGTGAGAAGCGGAAACCCCCTGGACGGCTCGATCTCGTAGGTGACCCCCGGGACGGCCCGCGTCGAAATTCCCGTCCGCTCGCTTTGGACGGTTTCGCCCTCCCGGTAGATGCGGCCGACGGTGTCGAGATAGAGGCGGTCAAAGGTGGTCATATCGCCCCCATCCTACCAGACAAACCCCCTGTTTCCAACCGGGCCGATCTGGGCTAAGATACGTCCGTTATGGACATCTCTGTGGATATCAAGAGGCTTGGCCCGGACGTGCCGGTCCCCGAGTACAAGACGATCGGCGCGATCGCGTTCGACATCGCGGTTTCCGAGGAAAAGACCATCCAGCCGGGCGAGACGGCATTTTTGTCGACGGGCCTGGTCGTCTGCACCCCGCCCGGGTACGGACTGATCCTCGCGGGACGATCCTCGAACGCCAAGAAACAGATTACGCTCGCGAACGGAATCGCGGTCATCGACCAGGATTACTGCGGGCCGGAAGACCAGCTGCTGCTTTCCGTCCGTAACGAGGGGTCGGCCGCCTATACGGTCGAGCGAGGCGAACGAATCGCGCAGGGACTCTTCGTCCCGATCGTCCGCGCGACGTTTCAGGACGTGGAGACTTTGTCCGCTCCCAGCCGCGGCGGATATGGAACGACCGGATAATCTGGTATACTGAAGAGGTCAAAAGTCAAAGGTAAAAGGTAAAAAGTTAGGAAAATTCCAACCATTTGACCTTTGACACTTGACCTTTGACCTACGTATGCCGTCTCCTGGACGCTTCATCATGATCGACGGCATCGCGGGGAGCGGGAAATCGACCCTGCTTCGTGCCGCGGAAACGTGGGCCAGGGAGCGCGGACAGAAGGTGTTTGACATGCGGGAGTGGACCAAGTCGCACGCGGATCCGCCGACGTTCGACGAGGTGCGCGACTACGACGTGTTCTTCACCTACGAGCCGACGCGGCAGTGGGTGGGCGCCGCGATCCGCTTCGAGCTTTCCCGGACGGACGTTCCGTACAACGGCGAGTCGCTCGCGCACGCGTTCGCGCTCGACCGGGAAATCATGTACAGGCGGCTCATCATTCCGGCGCTCGCGGCCGGCAAGACGGTTTTCCAAGACCGCGGCGTGTGTACCTCCATCGTCTACCAGCCCATCATGCCCGGCGGCATCTCGCTCCTGCGCCTGCGCAAGCTGCCGGGAAACGCCCTGGCGCTCAGGCATCCGCCCACGGCGCTCATCATCACCGACCTCGACCCGGCCGTCGCGGCCGAACGCGTCAAGAAACGCGACGAAGAATCGAAAGGGGTGTTCGCGGACCTCGCGTTCCTCCGCCGCGTCACCAAGCGGTTCCGCTCCCGATGGTTCTCCTACCTCTTTCATCGCCTGGGCACCTCGGTCCACGCGTTCGACACCGACGTCCCGATGGACGAAATGGTCGCAAAGGCAAAAAAATTAATCGAATCGCTATGAAGCTCATTACCATCGGAGAACTCATCGACCGCTCGTGGGAGCACTACCACGCGGAATTCGCCAGCCTGATGGCCGTGTCCGGATGGATCCTCGTCATTGCCGCGTTCAACGTGGCGACCCTCGCGCTGTACCCGTCGGCCTCGAGGCTGATGACCGCGAACGCGACGCTCACGGGACCGGAGGCGGCCGGCGTTGCCATGTACGCGTTCTCGAACTGGATCCTCGGACCCCTGCTCGGCCTCGCGATCTTCGTCGGGCTCATCCGGCTCGTCCGCGGCCAGCTTTCCGGCAAGAAGACCTCCATGCGCGCCATCGTCGCGGAAACGAGGAAGTACTTCCTCCCCACCCTGGCCGTCACCGCCATGATCTTCGGGGTCCTCATCGCCACCGTGCTCATCGGATTCCTCCCCTCGGCCGTCCTCTCGCTCCTCGCGACCTACACCAAGCTTGGGTTCCTGACCGTGATCGCCACGATCGCGCTCATCGTCGGGCTGCTTGTCTCGCTGGTTCTCGGCGTCCGCTGGTCCGTGCATTATTACTTCGCCCCGTTCGCCCTCCTGGTCGACGACGTGCGCGGAAAGGCGTCCATGACCGCGGCGCGCAAGCTTGTCGAGGGACGGTTCTGGGGCGTCCTCATCCGGCTCGCCATCCCAAAGATCGTGTTCGTCCTCGTCGGAGTCCTGCTCATGGCGCTCCTGCAGTTCATCTATTCCGTCGTGAGCAACGCGTTCTCCGGACTCAGCCTCGACGTCCAGCTGCGCATCGGCACGGTGTTCGGATCCGTGCTTTCCACGGTCGTGGCCGCGCTCCTCAACCCGCTCATCGTCTCGTCCGATTTGATGCTTTATCAGTCGCTCAAGCGCTAATATGACTTCCGTTCCCGACATTCTGCGCGCGTCCGTCCTTTTGTACCGAGCCCACGCGAAGCTGTTTGTCGGGTACGCCTCGTGGCTGCTGCTCTCCTACGCGGCAATCGTCCTTGCGACGCTCATTCCGAGCGAGAACTATCGATTGGGGATCGGCATCGCGCTCGATCTCGTAGACGGCGTGCTGTGGCTTTGGATCAGCGTCGTCACGACGGTCCTGGCGGTCCAGCTTCTCGACAAGAAGGAACCGGATCCAAACGCGCTTCCCTGGCTTTCGCTGTCCGTGCTCGGATCCTTCGTTTGGATCAGCCTCCTACAGGCGCTCACGATCGCCGGAGGAATCCTGATGTTCATCATCCCGGGCCTTATATTCCTCGTCTGGTTCGGCTTTGCGACGCAGGCGCTACTGCTGGACGGAAAAAAGGGATTGGACGCGCTGTCTGCCAGCCGAGACCTCGCCAAGGGACGCTTTTGGACAGCCGCGCTTTACCAACTCGGAGGCCCCATTGTCTGCGGCGCCGCCTACCTAACCGCCCTCGCCGCGCTCTACCTCCTCGTTTCCTATCTTACCAAAACCCCGGTTGATATCATCTTCGGCGAGAACCCGCCGCTCTGGGCCGGCATGCTAGAAACCGTCGGCAACATCTTCCTTCTCCCGCTGCTGAGCATCTACGGCGTGCTGGCGTACAGGGAAATGAAAAAAGAGAGAACTTAAATATGCTCCAACCCGTCATCGGCCTCGAAATCCACCTCCAGCTCAAGACGAAGACGAAGATGTTCTGCGCGTGCTCGGCCCACGAGGCCGCGGCGCCGAACGCCAACGTCTGCGCGATTTGCACCGGCCAGCCCGGCACCCTGCCCGTTCCGAACGAGCAGGCGGTTCGGCTCGGGATCCGCATGGGCCTCGCGCTCAACTGCGCCATCGCGCCGCGCTCGAAGTTCGACCGCAAGCATTATTTTTATCCCGACCTTCCGAAGGCATATCAGATCTCACAGTACGACCTGCCGATCGCCGAGAAGGGATTCGTCATGGTCGGATCGCATCGGATCGGAATCACGCGCGCGCACCTCGAGGAGGACGCGGCCAAGAACCTCCATGGCGCGGACGGAAAGACGTACGTCGATTTCAACCGCGCGGGGACGCCGCTCATCGAGATGGTGACGGACCCGGACTTCGCGTCACCCGAGGAGGCGAAGTTTTTTCTGCAGGACCTGCGTCTGATGGCACGCTACCTCGGGGTTTCGGACGCGGACATGGAGAAGGGCCAGATGCGCTGCGACGCGAACGTCTCGCTGCGGGAGGTCGACGACGCCGGAAACATCGTCGGGCCGAAGTTCCACCCGAAGACCGAGATAAAGAACATCAACTCGTTCCGCAACGTCGAGCGCGCGCTCCAGTTCGAGCTCAAGCGCCAGACGGACCTGTGGAACGCCGGATCGCCTCCTTCCGTCACCACGACGCGCGGATGGGACGACGCGACGCAGGGAACGAAGGAACAGCGCGTAAAGGAGGCCGAGGGCGACTATCGCTATTTTCCCGAGCCGGACATCCCGGTGCTCGATCTGGCCGCGATGGCGGAGGAGGAACGCCGCCGCATGCCGGAGCTGCCGGCGGCCCGGCGAGCGCGATTCGTCGAGGAGTACGGACTGAAGACGGACGACGCCCGGCAAATCTGCGAGGATCCCGCGCTGTCGGAGTTCACGGAGAATGTGTTCTCGGAGTTGGGCGGATGGCTGGCGACGAATAAGGAAAAAGTCGAGAAATCCAAGCTTGCGAACCTGGTCGCCGGGTGGCTCTTGTCCAAACTCGGCGGACTGCTCACTGAAAAGAACGTCGATGCGCGCTCGATGAAGATCGACGCGGAGAACTTCGCCGAGTTCATTTCCCTGCTCGCGTCGAACAAGCTCTCGTCGACGGCCGGGATGACCGTCCTGACCGAGATGCTCGAGACTGGCGCGGACCCGTCGGACGTGATGGAGGAAAAGCATCTGGGAAACGTCTCGGACGCGTCCGTCATCGGCGAGATCGTCGAGCGCGTGATCGCGAACAATCCTGAGATCGTCGAGCGGTACAAGGCAGGAAAGAAGGAGCTCATCCAGGTGCTCGTCGGCCAGGTGATGCGGGAGACGGAAGGTGCCGTCGACGCGAAGATCGCGCGCGGCACGCTGCTGGCAAAGCTTGAGTCGTAATGGAAATCCTATGGAACGAGCATTCAAAAAGACGATGGAAGCCGGGCCGATCCTGGACCCCGTCCTCGTCGATACGCTGAATCAAATCGAGGCGACAAGGCTGGAATTGAACGACCGCGCCGAAACCCTTTCCGACCGGCACGAACGCCTCGAGGAGAACCTGGACGCGCTCCGGACGATGATTGACTCCGCGGCACGATCCGGCGATCCCGAGCGGCTCAAGACCCTCGAGGCCGCGGCGCAGGCCGTCCTGTCGCGGATGAATTTCTTGCGCGATACGATGCGAACCGTCCTCGACGAGATCGACGCGACCGACGATCATATCGACAGCCTCTTGCAGCTTCCCGTGCCGATCAACGAGTAACCCACGCGCCGGCGATTTCTAACGCCTCTTCCGACCGTTCTATCCACCTCACGCGGTCGTCGCGCCGAAACCAGGTCATCTGTCGCTTCGCATAGGCACGGGTGGCCTTTTTGGTTTCCTCCACTGCGTCGGCAATCGGACGCGAGCCGTCCAGAAACGCGCAAACCTGACGGTAGCCGATCCCCGTCATCGCCTCGTTGTCGCACCCGTATTTGTCCCGCAGCCGACGGACCTCGTTGACGAGCCCCGTGGCGACCATCGCCTCGACGCGGTCGTTGATGCGCGCGCTCAGGACGTCGCGGTCGACGAGGATCCCGATCTCGAGGAGGTCGTACTTCGACGTCCCGCGTTTCAGCTGCGACGAGAACGGCCTTCCCGTCGCGATCGTCACCTCGAGCGCGCGGACCACGCGGCGCTTGTTCTGGCGGTCGATGAGCTCGGCGCCGTCGGGGTCGAGGCGCTTGTACTCGGCGAACAGGTCGTCGAGATGCCGCGCCTCGAGTTTGTCGCGCAATTCGTCGTTGCGCGCCGTCTCGGTCAGGTTGAGATCGTCGACCACCGCGCGAACCCACAGTCCGGTCCCACCGACCAAGATCGGCAGCTTCCCTCGCTTGGAAATCTCGACGATCTTTTCCTCCGCGTATTTCTTAAAGTCCGCGACCGAATACTCCGCGTCCGGATCGACCAGATCGATTCCCCAGTGCGGGACCCCTTCGACGACCAAATGGTGCTCGCTCGCGAAAAGCGTGCTAATTTTTTCCTTCGACCCCTCGACCCTTCGAACCTTATCTCCCTCCACCTTCCCCGTCCCAATATCCATCCCCCGGTACACCTGCCTTGAGTCAACCGAAACGACCTCGCCGTCAAACCGTTTGGCGAGGTCGATTCCAAGTTGCGTCTTTCCGGACGCCGTGGGTCCGACAATGACGAGAAGCTTGCGCATAGGATCGTTGGAAAAACGCTTAGACAATCTCCCCGTCGAGAATCCACTTCTCTGCCTTTGTCACGCGAACGTTCACGGTCTGCCCCAGAAGCTCCTTCCCTCCCGCGAACCGCACCAGCTTCATCTCGCGAGAGTTTCCCAGGCACGTCCCCGGCATTGCCGCCAACCGATCGAGGATATTCCCCGGCAACGACAGCATCTCGTCGGTCGCGACCGGGACCTCGTGGCGCTCGACGAGGACGGAGACGATTTTTCCGACGTACGCCTGGTTCTTCTCGAACACGATGCGCTCCTGGATGTCCTGGAGGTGCTTCCAGCGCCACTTCTTCTCGTCGATGGAAACGTCGTCCTTGAAGGCGCGCCAGGCGGCCGTTCCCGACCGCGTCGAATACCGGGCCGTGTACGAGATGTCGAAGCGGACCTGCTCGTACAGCTCGGCGGTCTTCAGATACTGCTCGCGCGACTCGCCGCAGAACCCGACGATGATGTCCGTTCCGATCGCAAGGTCCGGGATCTTTTCGCGAAGGCGGCGCACGACGTCGAGGAACTGGGCGGACGTGTACCGACGGTTCATGCGCTTGAGCACCGCGTCGTCGCCGGCCTGGACCGGGAGGTGGATGTAGTTGAGGTGCGCGGGGAGCGTCATCGCGTCGATGGCCTCGTCGCTCATGTGGAGCGGGTGCGGCGCGGTGTAATGGAGGCGCGAGATGCCCGCGACCTGGTTGACCTCCCAGAGCAGCGCGGCGAAGTGGTCCTTGTACGGATTCGCCGTCGAGAACGACTCCGGGTCCGGCGCGCGGAACGAGTTGACGGTCTGTCCGAGCAGCGTGACTTCCACGCAGCCGTGGTCGGCGAGGTCGCGGACCTCCGTGAGGATGTCGGCGACCATGCGGTTCTTCTCGAGGCCCCGGGCGAACGGCACGACGCAGTACGTGCAGAACTTGTTGCAGCCGGTCTGGATGGTCACGAACCCCTGGCGGAACGTCCGGCGCTCGGGGATAATCTTAAGATAGTCCTCGCCGATGTCGGCCCCGTTCACGAGCTCGGGACGCAGCTCGGAAATCCATCGCGGGAGCTGGACCACGTCGGTGATGGGAAAGTAAAGGTCGGCGGTGGGCATCTTCTTGCGGATGGCCCCGTCGCGGTCGCGGCCCGGCAGGCAGCCGGTGATCCCGACGATCAGGTTCGGGCGCGTCAGCTTGAGCTTGTCGAACTCGCGCAAAAATCCGAACACCCGGTCCTCGGCGCTCTGTCGAACGGAGCAGGTGTTCACGAGGATGAGGTCGGCCTCCTCCTTGCGTTCCGTGGAAACGAAACCGACTCCGGAGAGGATGGCGTCCATCCGCTCGGAGTCGTTCTTGTTCATCTGGCAGCCGAGGGTAATGAGGTGGTATTTTGGCGCGTCCATAACGGACGGAACCGTATCAGATTTATCGCGGGCCGGCAACCGACGCCGACTTGCGCGCCTCGTACGCCTCGCGCCTGGAAAGCGTCGCGATCTTGGCATCCAAATCCATCTTCTTGAACGGATTGCTGAAAAAACCCATCTTGGCCCGCTCGCTACGAAGCTCGACAAGTTCCACGCGCCACGGCTCGTACTGGATGGCGTCCTTCGGAAGGTCTTCGAGAACGGACTGTCGCGCCGTCACGGCATGGCGCGCGGCGGCCGTCTCCTGCTGCTTTCGTATCGCTTCCCGGCGGAGAATTCTCCAGCCGTCCGGGCCGGTTGCCAGCCGCGGAACCGCCGCGAGCTGCTCGCGGACGATACGCGCGTCGTCGATGGCACTCCGGAGCACCTCCTCGTCCCCTTCCGCCGCGGATGCCAGGCGCTCGGCGCTCTCGTACCGGGCCACCAGGTTCCTCGCGTATCCCACGCGGTCCGAGAATCGCGCCGCGTCTTCCCGAACCCGCGCCTCGGCGAGCTTCGGAATCAGCGCGTTCATTTCCCACCGAACCTTCTGAAGGATGGCGCGATCCTTGATCATCGCGATCCCCAGGTCCTCCATTTCCTTGCACTGCGCCGAACGCAGGGAGAACTCCTCGCACAGCTGCTTCCAATAGGCCTCCGCGGATCGCCCCATGGCAATCTCCCGAACGACGACAACCTCCTGCGCCCGCTGCTGCGAACGCGTCTCGCGCTCCGCCGCGGACTCACGGTACGCCGGTCGAGCGTCGGGCCAGATGGCAGGCTCGACCACGTCGACTCCTCCGCGCGCAACGACCTCCGTCTCTTTCTTCGACGGAAGGTCGAGCAGTTTTCCCGTGCGCGGCGGACGCCCTGGCTGTTCTCCGTAAAATATTTCTCCATGCATATCGCATTCAGTATACCATAACGACGCGAAGAACGAAAAAAAATACAGTCGCGATCCTTACGGACGGGACTGTCGAGCAAAGCCTTGCGTGGCGAGCGCCGCGTCCGTCGATCCCGGGTTCGCGCGCATCAGGCACGAGACGTACAGGGCGCGGTAGTAGGCGCGGCGCGTTGAGGTGAGGGCCATTCCGCGGGATCGGTACGTCGCTTCGACGTGCGCGGTAAAGCGGTCGAGGCGGCCGGCGACCCATCGGCTTCGAACGCGCAGGCCGGCGGCGGATCCGGAACCGACGCGGTCAAGCTGGTCCGTCACGAACCGCTCGTTGTAACTCGGATGCGCCATCGACCGGGCGGCCACGTCGCGCCGAATCTCCCGGCACGCCTCGTCGTTCCAGCGGCCGAGGTCGCCGAGACGTTCGAGAAGGAGCGGAACGTCGGGCCGCGAAACCGCGCCGCAGAGCCCGTCCCGGAGCAGGCGCTCGATGGGATACGGCTCGCGGCATGGGAGGAGCAAGGCGTCGTTCGGCGAAGGAACGACGATGGAAAGATGCGGACTCACGGTGCTTTCCCCGTCGAGAACACGCGCAACTTTCGGAAGGACGGAGCCGCCGCCGCGTTTTCCTTGGCGGCCACGTCGTAGAGCCGAAGAAAGACGGCCGTGAGCGTGGCGACCCTATCCGGTCCGGGAGGCCGCATTTTATCTCCCGCAAAGAAGCTGTCCAGCTCCTCCTCGAAGGAGGACGTCACCTCCCGCATAAAGCCGGAGAACGGACCGGAGAGACTTGCCTCGACGTATGCGCGAGCCGTCGCGGCGTCGCGAGAAAACGTCATGATGTCTTCGCGAGCCCCTTCCAACCCCTTCTTCGTCCACGCCGACCGTGGCGGAAGGCAGATGGCGACGTAGCTGAGTTCCCTGCGGTCGAATTCCGCCGGGCCCGTTTTGGGAAAGATGAGCGAGTAGCGAAAGTCCTGGAACGGACCCGGCGTAATCGCGTCGTGCCCGTAATCCGAGGAATCGTACGTGTCCCGCATGGGCGTTCCATTTTTTTTCTGATTCATTTCTGCGTCCTCCTCCCATGGCAAGTATATGCCAGCTGGGAGATATGCACACTAGAGTACCGCGCGCGGTTTGTCAATCCCTCGGCCAAAATGGTATCATGGTGACATTCACATCCGCGCACGGATTAATTATAACGATATGCGAGGAGAGGGACAAGCGAGATACGTCATCGACGCGAAGACAGGAAAAGGAACGACCGTTGAGAGGGGAGTTCCTGCCACAAAGAGCAAGGAGGTCATTCCGCGCGAAAAAAATATCGCGAAGAAATACATCGAGGCGCGCGATATGCAGGAGACCGGGGCAAAGGCGGACGCGTTCGTGTCCAAGATGAACCCCGACCAGACGCTCGCGCTCCGCAGTTATATGGACGGACTGGATGCCACCGATTCCAGCCATGCCGCCATGGTGGCCGCGGTACGCGAAGGCAAGAAGGCGTTAGCCGCTGGCGAAATGAATACGAAGGGCCTTGATGCCACGCTCGACTGGAAAGACGCGATGAATAAACTTCGGGCGCTTGAGAGCGACGCGAAGAGCAGCGGCATCAACATCGCCGCATACGACCTTGGTCGCCGGAAAAGTCGCGACGCTCTCCGAACGCAGCTCGTTGGCTCGCGCAGCCTCGGCCGGGAGGAAACGTCGGTTAAAACCGAGGCTCTCAAAAATGCCGAGACGGTCGGGTACGCGGAACCTCGCCCGCTTGCCCGCGTGAACCGCGGACCGGACTGGAGGGTGATTCGCAATACGGTCGTGGACATGCGTCCGGTGGACCAGCGACCCGAGGACGGGCCGGCAAAAGTTGTTCCGGCACCCCAGCCGAAGAGCGCGTGGGGACGCGCCAAGAGCTGGATGTCGGGAACGCCGGTCGGCAAGGCGGCCAGGTGGCTCGGCGTCGGAATAATCGGCGTCCTTGGCATGAGCGTGCTCGGCCCGCGTCAGGACGTCGAGGATCGCCCGCAGGCAGAACAGTCGGCCATGATGGCTCCCGTCCAGGAAGTCCTTCCCGCGGCCAACGTGTCCGTCGACGACGAGAACCTCCTGATCAACGCCGCCGAGGACGTCGAAGAAATGTCCGGCGATTCCGCAGCGACGAAAGAGACAAAGGCCGCCGTGCGCGAATTCAGAAAGAGCGGCGACCCGCGAAACCTCGAGGACGCGCTGAAGATCCTCGAACCATTCGATGGAAAGGACGCGTACTTGCGACGACGGGCCGAGGCAAGCAAGGCCGACCTTCAGGCCCGCCTGGCCGACCTCGCGTTCATTCGATCGGCAATAAATTCCCGGAGTTCAACCGTTGAAATGTCGAAGCGCCTCGATGTGAAGAAGAAGATCGAGGATCTAAAGTCTCGCATAGATCTGATGAAGGCAATCAAGGACATCTAATCCGCCTACCGAAAACGCCTCGCACTAGCGAGGCGTTTTTGCTGCGTTCAATGCCGTGACAATGAGATCGGCCTGCGGGACCATCAGGTCTTCCGTGGCGCCGAACACGTTGATCTTGAAATCCCCTCCCTCGGCTTCCTTGGCGCCGAAGACGATCGTCCACGGAACCTTCATCATGGCCGACGCGCGGATTTTCTTTCCGACCTTCTCGTCGCTCACGTCGAGCTCGACGCGGAGGCCCGCCGCCGACAGCTTTTCCTTCAGCTCCGTCGCGGCCGGGACGAACGCGTCCGAGACGGTCGCGATGCGAATCTGGTACGGGGCGAGCCACATGGGGAACGCGCCGCCGAGGTGCTCGATGAGGATCCCGAGGAACCGCTCGACCGAACCCAGGATGGCGCGGTGGATGACCACCGGGCGCTTCTTGTCGTTGTCCGGGGCGACGTACTCGAGGTCGAACCGCTCCGGGAGGTTCATGTCGAGCTGGATGGTGGACAGCTGCCACTCGCGGCCGATGCAGTCCTTGGCCATGAAGTCGAGCTTCGGCCCGTAGAACGCCGCCTCGCCCACGCCGATCTTGTGCGTCCATCCGCGCTTCTCGATGAGACGCGACAGCGCCGACTCGCTCTCGGCCCAGATGGCCGGGTCGCCGATGTACTTTTCCTTGTTCTCCGGGTCGTGTGTCGAGATGCGCACCCAGAAATCGGTGAACGTGAACGCGCGGTACGCCTCGTCGATCATGTCGAGCATCAGGTTGATCTCGCCCTCGATCTGGTCCGGCATGGCGAACACGTGGCAGTCGTCCTGGGTGAGGCCGCGCACGCGCGTGAGGCCGGACAGTTCCCCGCTCTTCTCGTAACGATAGTTCGTGGTCGTGCAGGTCCAGCGCATCGGCAGCTCGCGGTACGAGTGCGGGTTCTGCTTGTAGAGCATCATGAAGTGCGGGCAGTTCATCGGCTTCAGGTAGTACGCGTCCTCGTCCTTGAGCTGCATGGGAGGATACATCGCGTCGTACTTCTGCAGGTGGCCGGAAATCTCGTACAGCCGGCCCTTGGTGATGTGCGGAATCCAGATGGGGACGTAGCCGCGGGCCTCCTGGCGCTCGATGATGAAGTTCTCGACGAGGCGTCGCAGCACGGCGCCGCGCGGATAGAACAGCGGAAGCCCGCCGCCGATCTCGTCGATGACCGTGAACAGCTCGAGCTCCTTCCCGAGCTTGCGGTGGTCGCGCTTCTTCGCCTCCTCCATCATGGCGAGGTACGCGACAAGCTCGTCCTTCGTCTCGAACGCGAGGCCGTAGATGCGTGTGAGCTGGTCGTTCTTCTCGCTCCCGCGCCAGTACGCGCCGGCGATCACGTCGAGCTTGAACGACTCGGGGTCCACGTTCGCGAGCGAGTCGGCGTGTCCTCCGCGGCACAGGTCGACGTACGTTCCGGACCGGTACAGCGTCAGCGTCTGCCCTTCCGTCGAGAACTCGTTGATGAGCTCGGTCTTGTACTTGTTATCCGCGAAGGTCGCCCGCGCCTCGTCTGCCGAGACCTCGGAGCGGTCGAACGACGTGAACGTCGGGAGCAGCTCGCGCATCTTCGCCTCGATCTTCGGAAGATCTTCCTGCGAGATCGGCGCGGAGAACTTGAAATCATAATAGAATCCGTCGTCGACGGCCGGGCCGATCGTGCGCTTGGAGTCGGGGTACAGGTCGAGAACCGCCGCGGCAAGCAGGTGGGCGAGGGAATGGCGGAGCGAGGATAGGTCGGAAGGAGACATAGGACGAATTGGACAAATGTGACCGATAACCTACGAACTCTAGCACAATACAAAGAACGGCCACAAGCGGCCGTTCCTAGTCCTCGATCTGGACGTAAATGTGATCCTTCAGCCGCGGGACGCGCTTCATCCAGAACGGGGTGAAGTCGACCGTGACGGCATCCGCGATCTGTTCCTTGGCGAGAAGCGCCGTGATTTCCTCGGCGGACATTCCGGCGAATCGTCCCGGCTCGAGCGAGCGGCTCGCGGTCGACGGGGCAATGATCCCGTCGAGATACACGTGAACGCTCGCCGTTCCCGATGCGGCGGTAGCGATCTTGTCGACCGACGCCTGGAGCGCCGAACCGTTCAGGCTCACGAAGTCCGTGCCGTGAAGGATCTGCTCGTACAGCTTGCGCTTGGCGATGACGAGCAGCGCGTCGCGGTCGTAGAACACGCCCGTCGCGTCCACCGACATCGTCAGGCCGAACCCCGCGGCCTCGGCTCCCGCCTGCGTATCGCTCTTCAGCTCGCCGACCGCAAAGGAATACGCCTCGCCAGCAAGACCGTCGCCTGCCTTCGCCTTCAGCGCGGCCCTGGCCTCCTCCTCGAGCGTCCCGCGCAGCTCAAGCGCCGCGCGGTCGAGATCCTCCTGCGTGATGATCGAGACTTTTCTGACCCCGCCATCGAACGCCTTCGCGTTCTCGGCGGTGATCTGCTTTTGCAGGGATTCGGAGAGGCCCGGGATCGAGAACGTTGTGGGCGCGACGTTGCCGGCTGCGCCCGCGACGTCGGCGTAGACGGTCGCCTCGACGGACCCGTTCGCCGGGACGGTCACGCCCTTGTCGAGGCGAAACAGGATGCCGGACGCGGACAGGAACCGCGTGGTGGCGATGAGCGGCTGTATGCGCGTCGACAGGTTTCGGACGACGACCGTGCCGCCGGCCTTCTCGTCGACCGTCTTTCCCGAGTTCATGGGAACGAACGCCGCGGTCTTCTTCACGGTCGCGGTCACGATCGACCCGCGCACCTCGCTGTCCTTCGTTGGCGTCTTCGCCACGTCGGCAATAAACTCCGTCTTGACCGTGGTCCTGATCGGCGTCACGTGGATCGTCGCCGAGACCGTCGACACGTAGAGCACGGCCGCGAGCATCATCGCCACCGCCACGACAAAACCGACCGCGATGCGGCGGTAGAGTTTCAGCGACGGAGCGGCCGGAGCCGCTGCCTTCGCGTTTGCCTTCGTTTTTTTGACGGCTGGGGACATTGGATCCACACAAGTATATCAGAAACCGACGAAAAGAAAAATGCCCGTCATGACATGACGAGCAGCACGACGAGAATTGCGCGAAGCCGCTGATAGCGATCCCCCATGTCCGGAAGATGCAGCACGGCGCGGCGTCTGAGGAGGGACAGCGGCCTCGAAACCCAGGATCGGACGGCGACGGCCGGAAGGCAAGATTCCACGAAGTCCGGAATTTCCGTGGATGGCATGGCGTCCAAGCGCGCGATTGCTTCCCGCAGTTCGGGGTATGGCATCAGACGAGCGCGTTCCTCGAGGGCCGTCATGCGGCACAGAAGGCCGGCTTCGGCGGGAGTCAGCAGGCCGTCAACGCGCAGGCGGGCAAACGGACCGTCGTTTTCGCTTGGCGGCGGATCATCGTGGATCAAATCGGGCGTCGCGCCCGCGAAGCGCGGAAGGATGCGCAACATGGGACCTCCTCGGGAGAAACCGTGCCACAAAACCGACCGCGCGTCAAGGAACGCGCCTTATTCCGCGAGCCTCCTGCGCAATGCGATGATCGCCTGCTTTTCCTCATTGGCCTGTCTCAGCCGCGACGCGAGATCGGCAACCTTTCGCTCCCGCGCGATTCCAAACCTCTGCGCGCGCATAAGTTTCTCTTCCAGTTGGCGGATCCGGACGTGCGATTCGATCAGCTCGTCTCGAACGGAACGAACGTCTCGGTCCTTGTCGCGCGCCGCGCGAATTTCGTCGTTCACGAACGCCTCTATTTCCCCGAGCAGGTTGATCGGGGACGCCTCGGACACGGCCCAGGAACGCAGGCGCACCTCCCCTCCCCGCTCCGCAAATACAGACTTCTTGGAATGGTCGATGAGCGACTCCACCTGCTGGCGTCGCGCCGGATCCTGGTACGACGAATCGCGCATCTCGTTGATGAGCAGCATCAGCCGGTTCACGGACTTTGACTCCTCGAGGGAGACGTCCGCGGCCGCGGTCAGGATCTCCGCCTTCCGGTTTGCCACCTCGGACGGGTTTGAGAGAACGTCGGATGAAACGGCTCCGGCGCGAACCATGTCGTCCCATACCGCGTCGACGAGCGGGCGGTCCGCGTATCCGTAATTGAACACCAGCTTGGTCGGCGCGTACTCGCGCCTGGATAGGGGCCCGGACGGGATGCGGCCCGCGTCGTGCCGCGACCGCGCGATCGCGCGAATGACCGCGCGCGCCGCCTCCGCGTCCCCGTCGATCGCGATCGTGAACTCGTCGCCGCCATAGCGGTACACCTCGCCGCGAACCCCCGCGACCCCGAGCGCCTTCTCCATGGCGTCCGCCGCGGTACGCAGCGCCGCGTCGCCAACGTCGACCCCTCCCTTCTGGTCGAAGTATTTTAAAAATCCCATGTCCACGAACACGACGGAAAGATTCTCGCCCTTTTGAATGCGCGCCTCGAGCCGCTCATAATATTCTCCGCGCTCCAACAGGCCCGTTCCCGCGTCGCGGCGGGCGCGCTCAATCTCCCAATCCAGGCGGGCAACCTCCGCGCCCCTTTCGGAACCGCCTTTCCGCGCGGACTCGTAAGCCAAGCGCGCGTTCTCGAGCGCGCGCTGCCCGATCGTCAGCGTCGGGACGTCCGCGAGACGGACGTCCGCGGAAGAAACGGACCGGACGCCTGGTTCCGCGGAGTTAAGCTCGCGCATCTCCGCCCGTCGCGCCTCCACGCGCGTCGCGACGATGTCACGAACGATCCCGTCGAACGAGCGATCTCCTACGAAACGCCTGCGCGCCCGTTCGAATGCGACGCGTTCCACGGTCGCGCGAAAGTTCTCGGGACCCGCGGACGCAAGCAGGGACCGAAACGCGTCGACGCTCGACAGCTCGGTCTCCGCGAACGACTTCTTCATGTAGTTCTCAAAAAACGCCTCTGCGTCCGGGTCGTCGAGCTTCGCGGCCACGCGTTCCGCGCGCGTCACGAGCTTCTCGTTCTCCAGGGACCAGTCCGCAAGACGCCGTACCGCCCCCACGAGCTCGCGAGACAGGTCGTCCGCGTCGAATTCCATCCCGAGCCCGGCCTCCTCGGCCCGAACGATGGAAAGCGCCTCGGACAGATCCACGCGCACAGACGTCAGCGGCGCCCCCTCGCGCACGCCCGAAACCATTGGACGCGAGGACTCGATCCGGAGCCGGATCTCGTCGGCCTTGGATTCCGAGACGTCGTCGAACGACACGACGTACTCGTTTCCGCTGTATCGAAACACCTTGTACGACGGCGCGTCCTTCCCTCCCGCTTCCCGGATCGCGCGTTCGATCGTCCGCACGGTCTCGCGGAGCGCGGCGTCTCCCGCCTCGTGCCCGCCGCCCTCCTTGTTGAAACGGTCGAGCTCGCCCATGTTCACGAACAGAAGGCGCCTGTCCGCCGCCTGCTCGGCGGAAATACCCTTTGCGGCGAGCGCGGCCGTCTCGCGTCCGAATTTCTTGAACTTGAACGCCCCTGCCGCGTCGTGCTCGGAACGGAACAAGCGCAATTTCTTTTCCGCGATCCAAAACGCGTCCCGGAGCGCCGTATCGTCGGAGCGTTCCGAAAAGGCCTGCCGCGTCGTCCGCAGCTCGTCGCGAAGGCGCACGAACTCGTCCGCGCCGGATACGCCGAATCGTTTGTCTTCCCCCATTTTCGCGGCGGATGATTCCCCTGTGGTCATAGGACCCTATTCTACCACGACGTTCTGCCTCCCCACGATCCCCGCGATCTCGTCGATCACCTGGGTCGTGGCGATAATCGAGTACTCCGTCTCGATCTTGCGCGTCTGCCCGCCCGACTCCACGAGCAGGCACACGCGTCTCGGCCCGGGATTCGCGCGAAGGATTCCGCGCAGCCGCTCGACCATATCGTGCTCGGGCCGCCCGCGGAGGGCGATAGAGAGCGACGGAGTGGCGGAGTGATTGAGTGGCGGAGTGGCGAGAGACGTTTCCTTCTTAAACTTCGCCCGCTGCTCCTCGTCGATCCATCCGCCCGACCTCATCAGCTCCGCGAGTCCGGCGGCCTCGCTGTCCGAAACGAGCACGAGGCTGTTCGCGATGAGCGCGACCTCCTCTCCATTCGTCTTATCCGCCCCATCCGTCCCGTCGTCCGGCCCCGCCGACCTATCCGTCTTTCTCCGAGATATTTTCGCCGACACGACCATGATCGTGTCCGGCAGCAGAGAATCCTTGAACTGCGCGAACGTCCTCGGGAACACGAGCAGCTCCGTCTTTCCCGTGAGGTCCTCGAACCCGACGAACGCCATGGCGTCGCCCTTCTTCGTGACGATTTCCTTCACCGTCGTGATGATCCCGCCCACGCGGACGAACTCCGCGTCGGGCTTCGTGATCGCGACCGCGACGGAGAGGACGGTGTCGCCGAGCTGCTTCGCCACGTCCTCGTAGGGATGCGCCGACACGAAGAGGCCGAGCAGCTCCTTTTCCCACTGCAGCACGTCGCGCTTGGCGGCCGGCGGGACGACGCGGAGCGTGATCCCGGAGGTCGCCACGGACGGCGCGGAGTCGAACAGGCTTCCCTGGTTCGTCGTCAGCTGTTTCTGCGCGTCCTTGTTGAACAGCAGGATCCGGTCCATGTTCTCCAAAAGCTGATTGCGGTCTCCGAACCGGTCGAGCGCGCCGACTTTGACGAGCGCCTCGATGGACTTCTTGTTGAACGCCCGGTGGTGCACGCGCCGCGCGAAGTCGGCAAGGTCGAGGAACGGGCCCCCTCGGCCCTGAGCGGAGTCGAAGGGTTTCTCGCGCTCGGCGATGATCGACTCGATCACCTCCTCGCCCAGGTTCTTGATCGCGATCAGCCCGAAGCGGATCGTCTTGTCGTCGATGTACGTGAAGGTCAGCCGAGACTCGTTGATGTCCGGTGAAAGCACGTCGATTCCCATCCGCCGGCACTCCGTCACGGCCTCCGCGACCTTCTCGATGTCCGAGGACTCCGCCGTCATGATCGACGTCATGTACTCCGCCGGAAAGTTCGCCTTCATGTACGCCGTGTCGTACGCGATCATGCCGTAGCTCGCGGCATGCGCCTTGTTGAACCCGTACGCCGCGAACGGCTCGATGAGCTTCCAGATGTCCTGGGCCTTCGCCATCGTCATCCCGTGCTCGACGAAACCGCTCAGCAGCTTCTCCTTCTGCTTCTGCATCTCCTCCGGAATCTTCTTTCCCATCGCCTTGCGCAGCTTGTCCGCGTCGAGCCAGGAGTAGCCGGCCAGGTGGATGGCGATGAGCATCACGTCGTCCTGGTACACGATGACGCCGTACGACTGGTCGAGGATATCCTTCATCCGCGGGTCCATGAACTTCACGAGGCTCGGGTTGTGCTTGCGGCGGATGTACTCGGGGATCGACTCGATCGGGCCCGGGCGGTAGAGCGCGACCATGGCCATGATGTCCTCGACGCGCTCGGGGCGGAGGTCCATCAGGTACTTGGTCATCCCGTCGCCGTTGAGCTGGAACGTTCCCATCGTCTTGCCGGCCGCGAGCAGCTCGAACGTCTTCGCGTCGTCGACCGGGATCTTTTCGAGGACCACGTCCGCGTTCTTCGTCTGCTTCACGAGCCTGATCGCGTCACCCAGAATCGAAAGATTTCGAATCCCAAGGAAGTCCATCTTCACGAGACCCGCCGACTCGACGGCGTGCATCTCGTACTGCGTGATGGTCTTTCCCTCGCGGGTGTCGATCTGCAGCGGGGTGAAGTCCGTGAGCGCGGTGGGCGAGATGACCACGCCGGCGGCGTGGATGGAGACGTGGCGCGCGCATCCCTCGACCTGGCGGGCGAGGTCGACGAGGCGGTGGACCTCCGCGTTCACGTCGTACAGCTTCTTCAGCTCCGGCGCCTCGGCGAGCGCGATCTCGAGCGTCATCGGGAACCCCTGGCTCCCCATCGGGACCATCTTCGAGATCTTGTCGACGAACTGATATTCATACCCGAGGACACGACCGACGTCGCGGATCGATCCGCGCGCCGCCATCGTCCCGAACGTGCAGATCTGCGCCACCTTGTCGGCGCCGTACTTTTCGGTGACGTACGCGAGCATCTCGTCGCGCCGGTTGTCGGCGAAGTCGGCATCGACGTCGGGAGCGGACGGCCGCTCGGGGTTGAGGAAGCGCTCGAACGGGAGCTTGTAAGTGAGCGGGTTGACCGTCGAGATCCCGATCGAGAACCCCACGAGCGACCCTGCGGCCGATCCGCGCGTCGTCGTGACGATCCCGTTGCGCCGCGCCCACTCGATGTAGTCGGACACGATCAAAAAGTACGGGCAGAACCCCTTCTGCTCGATGATCGCCAGCTCGTAATCGAGGCGCTTGGTCATCACCTCGGTGAGCGTCCCGCCGACCTTCTCGGGAAGCTCGGCGTACGCGCGGGCCGTGAGCACGTCGAGAAACGTCTTCCCTTCCGGAATCTTGAACTCCGGAAAATTCCATTTGCCAAGCTCGAGCTCGACGGTACAGCGGTCCGCGATCTTGCGCGTGTTCTCGATCGCCTCGGGCACGTCCTTGAACCGCTCGGCCATGTACTCGCCCGAAACGAGCGACGCGTCGAAGTCGTACTGCTGCTGGCGCTCGTACGCTTCCAATGTCCTTTGTCCCTTGATGCAGTTGAGGACTTTCCATGCCTCGACGTCGCCGGGCTTGAGGTAGTAGACGTTCTTCGTCGCGACGACCGGCACGCCCATCTCCTTCCCAAGCTCGACCAGCGTCGCGTTGATCGCCTCCTGCTCCGCGATCTCCGGACGGTCGACGAGCTCGAGGAAGAAATTCCCGTCGCCGAAGATCTCGACGTACTCGCGAATCAGCATCTTGGCGCGCTCCCTGTTTTGCGAGTTGATCGCGTTCTCGATTTCTCCCGCATGGCCTCCGGACAGCGCGATGATCCCCTTCCCAAGCGAACGCAAAACTTCCTTGTCGATGCGCGGCTTGTAATAGAACCCCTCGAGAAACCCGATCGACGCGATCTTCAGCATGTTCTGGTACCCCTCCCGCGTCTCGGCCAAGAGGACAATCCGATAGTTCTTCGTGTCGATCTTCGCCCGCTTCTCGAGCCGCCCCTCGATCCCAAGGTACGCGTCCATCCCAAAGATCGGCTTCACCCCCGCGTCCTTCGCCTTCTGGTAGAACTCAATCAGCCCGTACATCGCCCCGTTGTCGGTTATCGCCACCGCGTCCATCCCATGCTTGAGGATGTGCTTCAAAATCTCCTTGGGCTTCGGCAAAGCCTCAAGAAGCGAATAATGGCTGTGGACATGCAGGTGGACGAAGGGGCTGGGCATATTCAGCCACGAGCTTACCATTGTCGCGATCAAGATCAAAGGACGTCGGGGCGCGCTGACCCGATCTATCTAATATTTCTCATTTTCCTTAAAATACAAGGCGAACGAATGCCTATGAAGCCAAAGGGGAATGACATGGAGACTCCGCGGGAACGCCCACCGGCCGCAACCGTGGAAACGGGCAAGCCGCCCGTCGAGAATCTGCCAAAGTCTCCGCCGTCCGCGGCGGAACGACTTCTTGCCGTTTCAAAAAGACGGGAGTACGCGACGGGACAGTCGAAACTCGTGCGCAAGGCAATCGAGGGCGATTTGAATCTGTACGAAATGCATCGAAAAAAATACGGCCTTCCTCCGGATATACGCCCCACTCCCGCAAGCCTGGCAAACCAGGAACGCGCGGCGTCGCTCGACGGGCAAGCCGCAGAAACGACTCGGAAGGAGCGCGGTCTGCGCCGTCTCAACTCTGCGATCGATTCCATAAAGCCAATGAACGACCCGACCGTCATCGAGAAGCACAATCGGCTTTTTCCAGATCCCAAGGATAATCCAGCCGCTCCGCAGTATTTGGTTATCGATCGACCGAAGGGAACCATTTTTGGCGTCAGCCACGGGAAGAATCCCGAAGGCTCTACGATCCAGAAGCTGTACGAGACGATCCCATCGGTTGCCGAAATGCCCGCCAACCTCGTCTTCATGGTCGAGGGCGAGCACAGCGGAATCAACCGCGAAGAAGCGCTAAAGCGGGTCGAAAAAATGACAAGCCGCGACGAGGCCGTCAAAAAATACGGCGAAAGCGGCGCGGCGTTTTGGGCCGTGAAGGAGGCGAACGACGCGGGAAAAACAGTTGAGATTAATTCGCCGGAGGCTCCGAACGCATGGATCATCGACCGGGTATCCAACAAGAACGCGGAGGACATCGCGCTATACCTGACGCTCCGACAGTTTACGTCGGACATCGGGCAGGCCAAGGACGGACCGACCGCGGAAGAACGGCTAGAGAAGTTCGTCAGGACGTTCGTCCATGTCCAGCGCACGACGGGCGTGGACTGGATGAAAAACGCGTCGGTCGACGAATATACAAATGTGAAAGACAATCCGGTTGCGCTTAATTCTTGGCTGAAGAAAAAGGCCAGCGAGTTTCTCGAAGGAATGAACGCGCGGCTCATGTCAGAGGGACTCGTTGACAAACAGATCGTCCCGGACGTCGACGCACTCATTAACGTCGACCTAGAGCGCATTTCAATGAGAGACATCAACGAGCTGCACTCCCCAATGGACACGGGAAAACGCGATTCGATCATCAACAAAATCTCGACCGAATGGAACGGCGCGCGCGACCGGTTCCTCGTCGAGCAGATCGCCAAGGCGGTCGACGATGGCAAGAAGCCGTTTGTGATCTTCGGCGGGGCGCACGTGGCAAGCATTGAGAAGGCGGTTGACACGCTGCTGAAGGGGGATGACGAGTAGAAACAACCAAAAAAGTACGATATACTGTCCGATATGGAACGAACACCCGAGGAAATTGTCGCGGAAACGATACGGATATCGAAGGAATACGATCAAAAGATGGCGGAGTTGGACCGGCAGCGGAAGGAGGTTATAGCCACGACCGTCCATGCGGCGGAACAGAGAGGGGTTTCGAAGGTGCGGGCGTTTATCCTCGGCCTATTCAATCGTAAGCAAGACGTATGAGCGATATCGAGAACGTCGAGGCGCGCGCGGCGGCACCCGCCGAAACGCAGAAACCCACCGTGGAAAACAAGGAAGGACAGGTTCCCAACCCGGACAAGCTGGCAGACATCGACGAGCCAAAGTCCGTCGATCAGTTCGGGCAGTATTACAGGGATCTTCTCAATGGAACGGATCACTCGCTGGAGCGACAAAAGGAAGCGGCCCAAAAAGTGAACGAGCTGGCATTAAAACACGCGGACAGGCAGGCGATCCAGTCGAAGATGTTCATAAAGAACTCAACGGAAACGGTCTACATGGCCCTTGGGAGGATCGGCGACGAGCTCAACGCGGGAGCGGACGCCGAGACGAAGCTCGGGGAGATCCAGGCCGTCATGGACAGCCTGTTGGCCGAGCAGCGCGAAAAGCTGAACGCCTTGAAGGTAGACGCCCCGGAGGCTGCCGACGAGGAAACCGAACAGGCCGCGTAACTATTCTCATAACCCGAACGTATGAACGCACGAAAACCCGAGGGATTTCAGCCAAGCATGGAAGTGCCGGAACCGCCGCAAACGAAGGAGGATAGCGACGCGCGGGGGGTTTATAATGATTTCATGAAGGCTGGAGACAAAATCAATGACGCGGCGGCGAGGATGGAAGCCCAGCGCGCGCAGTACGACGCGATCCAGGCGAAGATGAACGCGCCGAAGGTCGTGAAGAGCGCCTGGCAGCGCGGGATGGACGCGATCGGCGCAAAGATGGCCGAGCTGAAGAAAAAGACGATGGAGGCCGTCACGGGCGTGAAGCAGGACGCGTTCGAGGAGATGATGACGAATCCCGCGTTTGACGTCCCGAAGAAATTTGATGACGCTGACAACGATTTCTTCGCGAAGGGCGACCGGATGAATTCCGAGGCCGCTGAGCGCGCGCAGTACGACTCGATGCAAAAGAAGATCAAGGCGCAGGAGAATCGCAACACGAAGCCGGCGAGCGAACTGACGGGCGATTTCAAGGAGATGATGGACAGCCCGGATTGGCAGATCAAGCCGGCCGCGGAAACGGCCGAGGAATCCAAGGACGACAAGGCCGCCGCCTAACCGCCGACTATGCCTACGGACCCGCGCGTCGCAGAGCTCCCTGGATTCGTCCTGCTTCGGGACAAACTCCCTCGATTCCATGACGAAGTCGCGCGGCTTGTCGCGTCGAGCTCGTTCGGGCTGCGCCCGAACGGGCCGGCGCTCGACCAGATGGCCGAGTTTATTGAGCCGGCCGAGCTTGAGGTTTTCGCCGGGGCGATCGACCTGTTCTACGAGAAGCACGCCTGGCCGAGGACGACGCTCATTTCCCTTCTTCAGAACTCACGGCTGTCGCGCGCCGCTCTGATCGACGGCGACCGATTCCCGACGGCCTACCGCAACGTCGTCGAGCAGCTCGACGAGCTTTTGCAATTCAAGCACCTCTGGACCGCGCACGGTTCCGTCTCCGACCTGGTCGCGACGATTGTCAACCAGCCCGCGTTCGCTCGGCTCGACGGCGCCTCGCTTGGCAAGCTCGTCTACGCGCTCAAGAACCAGGCCGACCAGGAATCACTCGCCGCGGCCGAGTTCTCCGTGCTCCTCGCCGTCGACTGGGTGCGAAACGCCGTGCCATCGACCACGCTCGCCGACCTCGTGGCGCAGCGAATGGTCGAGCCCGCCGTCGCGGCCGAACTTCTCAAGAAGGTCGCCGAAACGGACAAATATCCCTTCTTTCAAATCGACCTCCTCGCCCACGTCCTCGAGTCCGTCGACGAGCCCGCGTTCCGCTCCTATCTCCTCGGCCCGCGGACCGGGACGCTTTCGACGACGTCCCTCGACAAGCTGCTCCTCCGCCTCGCCCAGTCGAACCCGAACGGATTCGCGAAACTGTTCCTCCGCGGCCGATCGACGTTCAAAAAGAAATTCCAGCCGGCCGGAATGTTTACGAGCGAGAAGGAAATCTACCGACTCTGCTGGGGCAAGGTCGGCCTCTGGGACAAGCTGATGGCAACCTTTTTTCCCGGCTAACCAATTCCCTATGCCAAAGACACCCGAGGAGATCGCGGAGGAACTCAAGGCAATCATGGACGAGTTCGAGGCGGGCGTGAAGGCGCTCGAGAAGGAGCGCAAAGAGCTGCTCGACTCGACCGTGAAGGAAGCCGAGGCCGAGATGATCAAGAAGCTGCGCGCGGATATTGACGCGCGATTCGCATAAAAAAACTGCGCGATTACGAGGCGGGGGGAGATGCTGATCTGGGACAGGAGCATGTCGCCCCGAGGTTCATGACGTCGTTCGAAGGAACGCCGGGAGGAACGCCTTCCCGTCGAGCAAAAACCGACTCGGGCGAGTCGGTTTTTGGTATTGAATTGAGGCGATCCGTCAACTAATCCTTCCGGTCGCGCCGCTTGTCGACGGCGAATTCGATCAGCTTCTTCGCCCCCTCGAACAGCAGGCTCGCCGGGGCGGTCATGGAGTCGAACCGGCTCCGGATCCCCGTGATCGCGTGCTCGATCCTCTCGATCCGCTCCCGCGCCTCGTCGACGGCCGAGTTCACGTTGCGCAGGATCTGGGCCGCCTGCCAGATGAACCAGAACAGCGCGGCGGTGAGCCACAGGACGCAGAACGACAGGACAAGATAGAGGATTTCGCTTGGGGAGAACATAGGGGGTTGGTGTTTATTAGTCTCCCGGCGTATTCGGCGGTTCTTCGATAACGGTGGAACTGCCGCTCGTAACGGACCCGCCGCTCGTCGACGTCGAGGATCCGGAGCACGGGTTCGTCAGGATCGTCTGGGCGGTGGACACGTTATTATTCTCGTTTGTCTCGACGATCTTTCCCAGCGGATCGACCGTGGCGACGTCGGAGATCATCTTCGTGGTGTCGCACGCGAGGCCCGTCACGCCGATCGATCCCATGACCGTGATCGTGGCGCTCGACCCGGCGGAAATGATCCCGTCCTTGCACGTGACCGTCCTCGACGAGAGCGTACAGACGAATCCGTTTGTTCCCGTGGCGGAAATATACGCGAACGGGTCGGTGAACACGTCGGTAACGACCACGCTTGTGGCGGCAACCGTCCCGATGTTGCTCACCGCGATCACATAGGTCACGACATCGCCCTGCCTGGCCGTTGGCACGAGCGCCGTTTTCTTGACGGTCAGGTCGATCCCTTCGGTCGCTTTTGACGAGTTCGTCGTCCCGGTCCCGCTGGTCGTTCCCTGGTCGGTCGTACCCGTCGCCAAGATCTTCTCCGAGCAGTTGTCCGTTTCGCTGGACTCGGCAATCACTCCGAGCGCGTCCGTACAGATCTTCACGGACGTCGTCGTCGCGAGGTCGACAACCTTCGGCGAAATAACCCACGATCCTCCGGACTTCATGAAACTGACGTTCGCGAGATTCGCGGTGGAATAGGACATGATCCTCGTTCCGTTGACGTACACGAAGACGTAGAAGGGAGCTGTCACGTCCATGGCCCCCGTGTTCTTGAGCGTCGCGCTCACGAGGCCGTTCGCGGCGACGGCGATGTCGGTTGCCGTCAGGTTCGGAAGCGCCAATACGAGACTCTTCTCCGAGCAGTTGTCCGTTTCGTCCGACTCGGCAATCACTCCGAGCGCGTCCGCACAGATCTTCACGGACGTCGTCGTCGCGAGGTCGACCATCTTTGTCGAGATCGGGGACGACCCGCCGGACCTCAGAAACGCGACGTCCGCGAGGGTGGTGGTGGAGTATGTCATGCTGCTCGCGCCGTTGACATGCAGCGAGACGTTTGACGGGATGCTCACGTCCACGTTTCCCGTGTTCTTGAGCGTCGCGCTCACGAGGCCGTTCGCGGCGACGGCGATGTCGGTCGCCGTCAGGTTCGGAAGCACCACGGCGGGGCATGTCCCCGTGACCGTCATCGACAGCGTCGCGACGTTGTCATTCTCGTCCTTCTCCTCGATCGCATTGGCCGGATCGACCGAGAAGATGGACGATGCCGACGCGGTCGTTCCGCACTTGTCGGCGTTCTTCGCGAGCTTCGTAACGATTGTGATGGTCGCCGACGTTCCCGGGGCAATCGTGCCTCCTGTGCAGGCCACGGAGCTCGACGTCGCGGCGGATGCCGAGCAGGTGATACCGGAGGTAGCCTTGGCGGAAACGAAGGAGAGCTTGTCGGCGGCAAGGCGCTGCAGGACGGTCACGTTCGTCGCCTTCGACGTTCCGGTGTTCGCGATGGTCATGACGTAGGTGAGAAGATCGCCCTCGACCTCGATGGACTGCTTGTCGGCAACGACGGACGACTTCAGGTTCACGTATCCGCCCGTGCTGATCCCCGGAAGAAGACCGGCGGCCATGCCGAGAAGCCCGAGCCCTGCCACGGCCACGACGGCAGCGGCGACGACGGATGAGGTTGCGACTTTGGTGGCTGTTTGCGGAGGAAAAGACATATGGACGAATTTGGATTTAGACGATTGAACATTAGAGGGAACGCTGGCCGCCGGACTTCCATTCTTCCACGACGGCCTCGATTTCCTTCTTGGTCACCTGGGGCGTGCCGTCCCTCATGGCAATCCCGCCGCCCTCCATCAGCTCGCGGACGTGGGTCTCCAGCGCCCGCTCGGCCTTCTCGATGCCGATGTCCGACGGGAATTCCTTCTTCAGCGCCGCGAGATGGGCCAATTCTTCCCGCAGCTTCGCCGCCTCGGATTCCGACCGCCGCCGCGCCGCCTCGTTCAGAACGCCGAGCGCCACCTTGTGGCCGAGCGCCGCCTCGATGGACACGGTCGCCGCGGCCTCGTCGATGAGGTCGATCGCCTTGTCGGGGAGGAACCGGCCGATGATGTGCTTGATGGAAAGGTCCACGGCCGCCACGAGCGATGCGTCCGTGATCTGCACCTTGTGATGCTTCTCGTAGACCGGACGGACGGCCCGCAGGATCTCGAGCACCGCCTCGCGCGACGGCTCGCCGACCACGACCGGCTGGAACCGGCGGTTCAGCGCGTCGTCCGGCTCGATGAGCAGCTTGTACTCGCGGAACGTCGTCGCGCCGATGGCCGCCACCTCGCCCCGCGACAATGCCGGTTTCAGAATGTCGGAAACGTTCATCGCCCCCTCGGCGCCGCTCGCCTGCTCGAGCATGTGCACCTCGTCGATGAACAGGATCACCGTGCGGTTCGCGGCCGCGAGCTCGTCCGTCAGATGCTTCATGCGCTGTTCGAACTCGCCGCGGTACTTCGTGCCGGAGATCATCCCGGGCAGGTCGAGCGCAAGGAGCCGCTTGTTCTTGAGGACCTCCGGGACGGAACCGTTCGCGATGCGGCGCGCGAGGCCCTCCACGATCGCGGTCTTTCCCACGCCAGGCTCGCCGAGCAGCAGCGGATTGTTCTTCGACCGTCGAGCCAGGATGTGGATAACTCGCTCAATCTCGTCGTCGCGGCCCACGACCGGATCCACCTTCCCTTCCCTCGCGCGCTGCGTCAGGTCGCTCGTGTACTTTTGCAGGATGTCGCCCCCGCCGCCCGAGGACGATCCTCCTCCGCGGTGTTTCTGATACAAATACGCGCAACCTCCGATGAATATGACGAGCAGGACGACGAACGCGGAGCCATTGGGAATTTCCATAATGATCGACAAACGAAAATGCGGGCGCTTATGCCCGCATTGTAGCATCGAATCGCGTCGATAGCACGGCGACGATCGCCGCGACCTCGCGCTCGGCCTCTTCCGACGAGAGCGTTCGGTCCGTGGAGGAAAACGAGAGGTGAATCGCGACGGATTTTTTTCCGTCCTCGACGCCTTTTCCGCGATAGACGTCGAACAGCTCGACCGAAGCGAGAAGCTTCGACTCGCCGCGCATCGCCGCCTCGATGTCGGCATACGCGACGCGGTCGGAAACGACGAAGGCGAGGTCGCGGGTCGCGGAGGGAAACTGGGGGACAGGCGCGAAGGCCGCGAGGCGCGCAGGCCGAAGAGACAGCTCGGAGAGATTAAGCTCGGCGATGGCGACGCGGCGGTCGATGCCGAGCGACTGGGAGGCTTCGGGCAGGGATTCCGCGACGATGCCGAACTTCTTGCCGTTGACCAGGATGTCCGCGGATCGTCCCGGGTGCATCCAGGATCCCGGGTTCGTGATCGGGCCGAACGAAACATCGAGACCGGCCGAGGACAGCAGGACGCGGACGTTCTCGCGGACGGTCGCGAACGGCTTTTCGTCGCCCGCGGCCGAATGCGCCACGGCAAGATGATACGGCTGCTGGTCAAATTGTCCCGACCCTTCGAATGCCTCAGGGTCTGCGGCTGATGCCTTGAGAAACACGCGGTCGATCTCGAAAATGGAGACGGTCGCGGCGGCGCGGTGGTTGTCCGCGACGGTCTCGAGAAGATTCGGGAGAAGGGACTGCGCGAGATACGGCCGATCAGCAGCCAGCGGGTTGGCGAGCTTCACGTGGTCGTTTGCGACGAGTCCAAGCTTGGCCAGCGTCTCCGGGCTGACGTAGGCGTAGCGGTAAACCTCGGTCGCGCCGAGTCCGACGGACAGGGCCTTTCGCATCGCGCGGGCGAAGAGCCGAACCGGGTCCTGCGGCGGAGGGACGATCGAGAACGTCGGGAGCGTCGACGGGATGCGGTCGTAGCCGTAGATGCGCGCGACCTCCTCGATGATATCCTCCTTGATGGAAACGTCCTTCGTGGCGCGCCAGGATGGGACGGTGATCGAGAGCGGCGCATTGGGGTCAGGTCTTGAATATTGAATTTTGAAGCCGAGGCGGCCGAGGATATCGACGATATCGTCCGACGAGATCTCGACGCCGAGAAGAGCGCTGACCTGGGCTGGGGATAACTCGACGACGACGGGCTTCGGGGGGGTTGGGTACTCGTCGACGACGTTCGAGGCGACGCGGGCGGTCGGGCAGAGCTCGACGAGGAGCGCGACGGCGCGGTCGAGCGCGGCGGCGCACTGGGCCGGGTCGAGGGATTTTTCAAAGCGGGCGGAAGATTCCGAGCGCAAGGCGAGCTTCGTAGACGTCTTCCGGACGGACACGGGCGAGAAGTTCGCGGACTCGAAGACGACGCGCGTCGTCGCGTTCGTCACCGCGCTCTCCTTCCCTCCCATCACGCCGGCGATGGCAATCGGGTTCTTGCCGTCGGTAATCAGCAGCGCGCCCTCGTCGACCGCGTACGTCTGGTCGTCGAGGCACGAGACCTTCTCGCCGGCCGTCGCCGAGCGGACGACGATCTTAATCGCGTCTCCGTGGGAAATCCTGTCCGCGTCGAACGCGTGCATCGGCTGGCCGAGCTCGAGCATCACGAAGTTGGTGACGTCGACCACGTTGTTGATCGACCGCACGCCGCACGACGACAGCCTGGCGCGAAGCCAGGCGGGAGACGGCGCGACGACGATTCCGTCGACGGCGACGGCGCGGTAGCGCGGGCAAAGGGTCGGGTCGGAGATCGAGACGTTCAACGCGATCGTCGATCCGGCCTCCGTCGACGCGGGTTCCTTTTTGTCGAGCGCGACGCGGTACAGCGCCGCAATCTCCCGCGCCATGCCGTAGTGTCCCATCAGGTCGGGGCGGTTCGTCAGCGACTTGTGCTCGATCTCGAACGTCACGTCGTCGCGGCCGAGCGTCTTGGCAAGCGGAGTTCCCGGCGGGAAATCGCAGGACGAGAGATCCATGATCTCGTGCTCCCCCTCGCCGCTCTTCTCGATCCCGATTTCGCTTCCCGCGCAGATCATCCCCTCGCTCTTCTCGCCGCGAATCTTCGTGTTCGAAAGCTCGACGAGGTCGCCCTCGCCGTGCCACTTTACCTTCGATCCCGCAAGCGCCACGGCAACCTTCATCCCCTGCGCCACGTTCGTCCCGCCGCACACGATCTGAACCATCCGGTCGCCCACGTCGACGGAACAGATCTTCAAACGGTCCGCGTTCGGATGCACGGAGCATGCGACAACGAGTCCGACGACCATCTTGTCCATGGCCGCGGCCTGGTCCGTCACCTTTTCAACCTCGACGGTCGAAAGCGTCAGCTTGGCGGCAAGGTCAAGATCGGAAACGCCGCTCGGCAGCTTCACGAATTCCGACAACCATTTTTTTGAGATCAACATACTAGAACTGTTTCAAGAACCTCAGGTCGCCGCCTTCCAGATGCCGGATATCGTCGATCCCGTATTTCAGCATCACGAGCCGCGTCAATCCGAATCCAAACGCAAAGCCGGAATAGACGTCCGGGTCGACGCCGCCCTCGCGCAGCACGTTCGGGTGGATCATCCCCGCGCCGAACACTTCGAGCCAGCCGGATTTCTTGCACAGGCGGCAGCCGGCCCCCTTGCACAGGAAGCAGGTGACCTCGCCGTTCACGCCGGGCTCCACGAACGGGTAGAACTTCGGGCGGAGGCGGATCTGCGTTTCCGAGCCGTAAAGATGCTTCGCGACGGTCTCGAGCACGCCTTTCATGTGGCCGAGCGTGATCCCCTTGTCGATGACGACTCCCTCGAGCTGATGGAACGTGTGCTCGTGGCGGACGTCGGTGGCCTCGTTGCGGAAGCAGCGGCCCGGGACGATCGCGCGCAGCGGGACGCCGTACTTCTGCATCGACCGGATCTGCACCGGCGACGTGTGGGTGCGCATCACCATGTCGGGATGGCCCTCGATATAAAACGTGTCCTGCATGTCGCGTGCCGGATGCGTCGCCGGAATATTCAGCGCGGTAAAGTTGTAATACTCGCTCTCGAGCTCCGGGCCGTCCGCGACGATGAATCCCATCGACGAAAAAAGATCCTCGAGGTCCTCGCGAACCTGCGTGACCGGATGCAAATTCCCCATTCCGGACCTGACCCCGATCGTTGGCTCCGTGACGTCGATCCATTCGCGGCCCAGCCTCTCGGACCTCGCGGCGCTCTCGACCCGTCCGGCCACCGTCGCGAAAGCTCCCTCGATCGCCGCCTTGATCTCGTTCGCCGCCGCGCCGGCCGCCTTGCGATCCTCGTCGCCAAGCGTGGCCATTGCCTTCATCAGCTCCGCCATCTTCCCTTTGCGCCCAAGAATCTCGACGCGCAAGCGTTCGAGGGAATCGTTGTCCGTAACGCCTTGGAGAGACTCCAGGGCGAATTGCTTAAGTTGATCAAGCTGTTCTTTCATAATCCTTAAGCCTTACGCCTTTCAGCCTTAAGCCCCTACGAGCGACTTAACCGCGCCCCACATCTGGCCGCCGAACTTTACGAAGTCGCGGTACGTCACCAGAATCACGAGAACCATGAGAAGCGCGAATCCGGTGTTGTGCACGACCGCCTCGACGCGGTGGTTCACCGCCTTTCGGCGGATGACCTCGATGAACAGGAACAGGATGCGGCCGCCGTCGAGCGCCGGGAACGGGAGGACGTTGACCACGGCGAGGTTCACGGAAAGGAGCGCCGCGAACTGGAGAACGTACACGGCGCCCATGTCCGCCACCTGGCCGGTCATCACCGCGATGCCCACCGGGCCCGAGAGGTCGACGCTCACGGACTGGCTGACGACGAGATTTTTGATCAGGTCGACGAACGAGCGCGCGACCTCGGCGGTGTACGACCAGGCCGACGCGACGCCGTGCACGGCCGCGAGGTGGACGGGAAACGACACGAGACCCGTGTTCACGAGGCCCACGCCGAACCCGTGCACGCCGACGCTCTCGATGTCGGCCGAAGCAATGCGCGAGCTTACGAATTCACCGTCTTCCTTTTTGATAACGACGTCGATTCCCGCGTCGCCGTTCGTCGCGATATAGTCTCGCGCGTCCTTCGCCGATTCGAACGTCCTCGCGTCGAGCGACACGATCTCGTCGCCCGCGACGATCTTCGCCGCCGATGCCGGCGAGTCGCTCGCGACGGTCATCGCCAGCATCCTTTGGTCGGACACCACCGCGCCGTTCGGAAGGTCCTCGTCGAGCGCCGTCGGAAGGCCGACCACGAACCCGGCCGTCAGAAGGACGGCGGCAAGGACGAAGTTCATCGTCACGCCCGCGATCAGGACGAGAAACCGCTTCCACGCCGGCTTCGACGCGAAACTGTCCGTCTCGTGCCGCGAATCGCCCGATTCCCCCTTGATCCTCACGAACCCGCCGAGAGGAATCCAGTTGATCGAATACTCGGTTCCACCTCGCCGGATCGAAAACGCCCGGGGCGGAAACCCGAACCCGAACTCCTCCACCTTCATCCCCGACTTCTTCGCGACGATAAAGTGCCCGAATTCATGGACGAAGACGAGAACGGACAGGATGACGACAAACAGAATGATGGATGTGAACATGTGGCCACATGATAGCGGGTTCGGTGGGTTGGGGCAAGAAAAAAGATCCTCACGCGAGGATCCTCTCCGCCACCGCCTTCAGCTTCTCATGGTCCACCTCCTTTGCCGCGCCGCGCGGGTCGAGCTGGCCGACGCCGTCGATCGGGACGAGATGGACGTGGACGTGGTCGACGGAGAACCCCTCGACCCCGACGCCGACGCGCGGAACGCACATCGCCGCCTTCAGCGCGGTCGCGACCGTCTTTGCCGCGCGCATCAGGTCTCCGTATGCCGCGTCGTCGAGATCGAATAGGTACGGGGCGTGCTTTTTTGGAATGACGAGAACGTGTCCCTCGCGGATCGGATGGACGTCGAGAAACGCAAGGTGGCTCTCGTCCTCCCAAACCTCGTGGCACGGAATCTCGCCGGCGATGATCTTGCAGAAGAGGCAGTCCATATTAGTTGGTGACGCGCGCGAAATGCCGCGGCCCCTTCTGCACCGTCGACCCGGCCGAAACCATCGCGCCGATGTCCTTTACGGGCTCGCCGTTCACCTTCGCGCCTCCCTGCTCGATGACGCGCTTGGCCTCGCCGTTCGACGTGACGAACCCGGCGAGCACGAGGACGTCGATGAGCCTTGCCTCCGCGCCATCGATGACGACCGGGACCATCTGCTCCTCGGTCGGCCCCTTTTTGTCGCGGAAGAGCGCGTCGAACGCGTCACGTGCGACATCCGCGGCGTCCGCCCCATGAAATCCCATGGCAATTTCCCAGCCGAGACGCGCCTTCACGTCGCGAGGATTCGCCTCGTCGCGAATGAGCGACTTTGATATCTGAGCGATCTCGCTCGACGAAACGTCCGTGAGCAGCGTGAAGTAATTCACGATCAGCGAGTCCGGAACGGACATCGTCTTCGCGAACATATCCTCGGCCGAATCCTGCACGGAGATCGCGTTTTCGAAGCTCTTGGACATTTTGCGCTCGCCATCCGTTCCAATCAGAAGCGGCACGGTCATGATGTCCTGTTCCGGCATGTCGAACTTGCGCTGAATGCGGCGGCCCATAAGCAGATTAAGCTTCTGGTCGTGTCCCCCGAGCTCAACGTCAGCCTTCACCATAACCGAATCGTAGCCCTGCATGATCGGGTAAGCGAGCTCGATCGCGGACAGCGGATGTTCCGGGTCGTTGACGCGGTTCTGAAAGTCCTCGCGCTGAAGAATCTGCTGAACGGTCACGAGCGACGTAAGCGCCAGGAACTGGGCGGCCTGCATCGGATGGAACCACTCGCCGTTGTGATGGACCTCAAGTTTCTCAAGGTCGAGAATGCTTCCCGCCTGCGCGAGATACGACCGCTTGTTTTCCTCGATCGCCTCCTTCGTCAGCATATTCCGCGTTTCGCTTCGTCCGGTCGGATCGCCAATGAGGGCGGTCGCGTCGCCGATGATAAGCACGGCCTGGTGGCTGGCATCCTGAAACTGACGGAGCTTCCGCAGCGGAACCGTGTGTCCGAGATGCATGTTCGGGGACGTCGGGTCGATCCCGAACTTAATGCGCAATACGTCGCCGCTCTTCAGCCGCTCTTCCAAATGCTCGCTGACGATGACTTCCTGAACCCCGCGGTGAAGAAGGTCGTCGACGGTCTGCTGCGATATATTCACGCTCATACGGATGTCATGAACGCGACGAGCTCGTCGCGCTTTTCTTTCATTAGGCCTTCCGACGTCGCCTCCACGATGAGGCGCAGGAGCGGCTCGTTGTTGCTCGGGCGGACGATGAACCACCAGTCGCGGCCGAACTCGCAGCGAATGCCGTCGAGACGGTTGACCTCGCTCGCGAGCGGGGCGTAATGCGCCTCGATCCTTGCCATCATGCCGGCCTTGTCGTGCACCTCGAGGTTCACCTCCCCGCTGTTGGCGTAGCGGCGCAACGGGCGCACGAAGTCCGCGAACGTGCCGCCGGTGCGCTTCCACAGCGCGAGCACCCGGACCGCGGCGTAGTCGACCGATTCCAAATAATCCGTTTCCTCGAAAAAGAAATGGCTCGACACCTCGCCGCCGAGCGCGGCCTTGTGCGCGTGCATGGCCTTGATGACGAACGTGCGGCCGACCGGGTTCACGACGCACTCGCCGCCCGCGGCCTTCACCGCGTCCGTGGTCGCCCAGCTCATGTTCGGCGCGACGATCACCTTGCCGCCGGGCCGCGTCGCAAGCACCTCCTCCGCCAGCAGCGCGAGCGTCTGATCGCCGCGCACGGTCTGCCCCTCGTTGTCCACGAACGCCACGCGGTCCGCGTCGCCGTCGAGCGCGATGCCCACGTCCGCGCCCTCGCGCCAAATCGCCGCCTTCAGATCGGCAAGCGTCTCGTCCTTGGCCGGGTTGGCCTCGTGGTTCGGAAAGCGCGCGTCCGGTTCCGCGTACAGTTCGACGACGGTGACGCCGAGGCGCTCTAGCAGCGGACGCATGCTGATCGCGCCCATCCCGTTGCCATAGTCGACGACTGCCTTCACGCCCGCGAACGCGCCGGGCTCGGTTCCCTTCATGCACGTGTTCAGGTAGCTCGGAAGGATGTCGATCTCCCTGCGCGCGCCGCGCTCGGCCGCCGGTTCGTACGTGACGTCGCAGATCGGCTCCTTCATTTCGACTCCGGAAAGCGGATATCCGTTGTCCTTGGCCATCTTGATCCCGTTGTATTCCGGCGGATTGTGCGACGCTGTCACCATCAGCCCGCCGCCGCTGTCCAGGCGTCCGGCGATCGCGTAGTTGTACATGGAGGTGGTGCACATCCCGATGGACGTGACGTTCGCTCCCATGGAGAGGATTCCGTCGATCGCCGCCTCCTGGAGCTCGAGGCTCGTGGAACGCATGTCGCGGCCGACCACGATGTTTTTTCCGCCGGTTTTTACCACGACGGCCTTCCCTGCCTGGCGTGCAAGTTCGGGCGTAATCTCCTCCAGCAGCCCTCGGATGTCGTTCGCGCGGAAAATTGATTGGGAAAATGGCATAATACAGGGGAATTTTGATTGACGAACCGGTTCGGATTCCGTAGAATGCATTGTATAAAACATTGATGTTTTCGTCACTATGTCCCCACTCTTGCTCATCGTTCTCGGCCTGTTGGTCCTCGGCGGCGGATGGCTCGTCCTGACGTACAACTCGCTGGTGCAGACACGCAACCGCGCCGACGAGGCGTGGTCCGACATCGAGGTGCAGATGAAGCGCCGCTACGACCTCATCCCGAACCTCGTCGAGGCGGTGAAGGGATACGCCAAACACGAGGAGGGCGTGTTCACGAAGGTGACCGAGGCGCGATCGGCGGCAATGGGCGCGACGACGCCGGCCCAGCACGCGGCGGCCGAGAACATGCTGTCCTCGACGCTCAAGTCGATGTTCGCCGTGGCCGAGGCGTATCCGGCGCTCCGAGCCGCCGAAAGCTTCATGCACCTGCAGACCGAGCTCTCCGACGCGGAGGATAAGATCCAGGCCGCGCGCCGCTTCTTCAACGGCAACGTCCGCGACCTCAACACCAAGATCCAGAGCTTCCCCACGAATCTCATCGCCGGCGCGTTCGGCTTCATCAAGCGCGAGTTCTTCGACGCGCCGGACGTCGTCAACGAGCCGGTAAAAGTTAGCTTCTAGCGCATGTACTCCGAGATTTCCGCGAACAAGCGAAAGACGTGGTTCCTGGTCGTGATCTTCACGGTCGTGATTGTGGCGCTCGGATACGTCTTCGGAGAGATGAACGGCGACCCGTACGGCGGAATCATCATGGCGTCCGTATTCGCGACGGTCATGAGCATGACCGGATATTTCCAGGGCGACGCCATCGCGCTCGCGTCCGCGGGAGCGAAAAGAATCGAGAAGAAGGACAGCCCGCTCGTGTGGAACATCGTCGAGAACCTGTCGATCACCGCGGGGCTTCCGATGCCCGCGGTGTATCTCATCGACGACCCGTCGGCGAACGCGTTCGCGACCGGTCGCGACCCGAAGCACGCGTCCGTGGCCGTCACGACCGGGCTCGTGGGCATCATGACGAAGCAGGAACTCGAGGCGGTGATCGCCCACGAGATGTCGCACGTGAAAAACTACGACGTCCGCGTGATGACCATCGTGGTCGTGCTCGTCGGGATCGTCCTCCTCCTGTCCGACTGGATGCTGCGCGGGATGTTCCACCGCCGCGGCAACGACAACGGCGGCGCGGGGATCATGCTTGTGATCGGCATCGCGCTCGCGATTCTGTCGCCCATCTTCGCCCAGCTCATCAAGATGGCCGTCTCGCGCCAGCGCGAATACCTCGCCGACGCCTCGGCCGCGCTGCTCACCCGCTATCCCGACGCCCTCGCCTCCGCGCTCCAAAAGATCGCGGACGCGGACCTCCCGCTTCGCAAGGCAAACCACGCGACGGCGCACCTCTTCCTCGCGAATCCGTTCGACCCGCACGTCACGAAGAAGTTCGAACAGCTGTTTTCCACACACCCGCCGATCGAGGAACGCATCGCGCGGCTTAAGAAAATGGGGGCGTAAGCGCTATGTCACACGACATCATCGACAAGTTTTCCACCCATCTCAAGAACGTCCTCGCCCGGGCGCTCGTTTACGTCGTCGAGAACGGGCGCGCGCTCGTGGAGCCCGAGCATCTGCTCTGGGCGCTCGCGACCGAGAAGGGCTCGGTCGGGGCCGAGATCATTTTGAAGGCGGAGGTGAAGGCAAACCGGCTGCACGACCTCGTCGACTCGCGCGACGACTTCGGGGCTTCCCCGACCACCGTCGGCGCGCCGTTCCTGTCCGCCGACGCCAAGCGCGCTGTGGAAAAAGCAGTGCTGACCGCGAACGCGTACGAGCACCGGTTCGTGGGAACCGAGCATCTTTTGTCAGGGCTTCTCCAGGTTTCCGACAAGGACATCGAGGCTTT
>CALRGA010000004.1 GCA_943357025.1 Candidatus Uhrbacteria bacterium RIFOXYB12_FULL_58_10
CGGCAACCCGGAAACGACCACGGGAGGAAACGCGCTCAAGTTCTACGCGTCCGTCCGCATCGAGATCCGCCGCTCCGCGCAGATCAAGCAGGCCGAAAAGATCATCGGCAACCGCACGAAGGTGAAGATCGTGAAGAACAAGGTGGCCCCGCCGTTCCGCACCTGCGAGTTCGACATCATGTACAACGAGGGGATTTCGATCTCCGGCGACCTCCTCGACGTGGGCGTCCCGGCCGGCGTGGTCGGCAAGAGCTGCAACTCGTACTCGTACGGCGAGGAGAAGCTCGGCCTGGGCCGCGAGAACGCGAAGACCTATTTGAAAGAACACCCGAAGGCGATGAAGGACATTCGCAAGGCGATCGAGAAAAAGATCGAGAGCGGCGAAGCGATGGTCCCGACGGTGGCCGACGCGGGGGAGGCGGAGTAGAGGATCGCTCGGTTAATTAATGCATATCTGAGGAATATGAGTAATCAACCGACCAATCAGGACTTGATGAACGCACTCGTTGGGATCGATAGTAAAGTGGATGGGTTGCAGGGGGACATTCTTCGTCTGGAAGAAAAAGTTGAGGGTACTGAGAACGGCCTGATGAGGCTCAGTTCAAAGCTTGATTCAGTTTTCAACAAACTCGATGCAAAAATCGATTCCGTCCACGACAAGCTGGACGCGAAGATTGAACAGGCGGTAAAGGACATCACGGAGTCGGCCGAGGAATTCTCGACGGATATGACCGTCCGAATCCGCAAGCTCGAACTCGCCCGCGCCTAGCCGCGCCAAACGAAATCCCGGCCCTTTGCGGGCCGGGATTTTAGGTTGAGAAGAAGTCGGCGCGAGGACTCCTATTCCTGAAGAATCACCAGTCCGTTCTTCGTCCTGCCCACGGCATACCCTTCGTACTTTTTAAGTGCCGGCATTCCCTTCGCGGGAAACCGCGTCGACGGGGAGAAGAAAATTTTGGTGGCGAAATCAACCTTGGCAAGCTCTTCGACGAACGGGCAGGCGTCGCCGTCGCCGGAGTAGACGACGAGCGGGAGGCTCCGTGCTTCTCGGCGCCGGTGATCAGGGCGGGGAGGTCGGAGGTTGCGAAGGACGTCTGGGTGCCATTGAGAAGGATGTTCATATGGTGACATCGTATCTCCCCCCCCTGTTGGTAAAAGAGAACGCGCGACAATATTCGTCGCGCGTTCTCGATCCTACGGAATCCTCTCCGTTCCTCCCGGCCCCATGGCCGTGCTCTTGTCGGCCTCAAGGACGATGCGGCGGTATTCGGTTGCTGATCGGGAGTAGCGCTTTGCTCCCTCGACCTTGATGACGTTGACGCCGCGTTCAAGGGATACGTCGGTCTCGAACGATCCATTCGCGTTGAGCAGGATCTTCTGGCCGTTTACCTTCAGGTTCGTTCCCGGGTCCGTCTCGCCACGAACCGTCACCGACGCATTCCGCGTGGCGGCGCCGTCCTCAGGGCCGTAGACGAGGAGCGGGGGAGCGGAGGTGATGGTGCGGACCTCGTTGCCGATGTAGGCGGTGACGGCGACGAGGATGGCGGCAACTCCGGCGACCTTTACGAAGCGGTTGGCGACGGTGAACGCGCCGTGTCGGACGCGCTGCCTCGGCATCGCGGACGCGCCCTTGAAGTCGCACGTGCCGCGGGCTTCCTCCCAGCGCTTCATGAAGTAGTCGACGTCCGACGTTTCAAGCGCGCGCAGATAGATGCGGAGGTAGTTGCGGGCGTATAGCGTTTCCGGGAGTGCGGAGAAATCGTCGCGCTCAAACGCGTCGAGGAAGCATTTGCGGACCTTCGTGCGTTCCTCAAGCTCGGACAGCGTCAATCCGGTCGCGCGGCGGAGCTCGCGGATTTCCTCGCCCAGGGTGTGGGCCGTGTTGAGTTTGCGGATGAGGAAGGGCATGAGGGAAGGGGATACGAACCTACGAATTGGCTACCAAACTACGAAACAACGAATTGCTACGGATGGCTACGAATCGTTAGAACGTGGCTTCGTCGTCATCAGTTTGCTTGGTTTCGGGGGATTCTGCAAACGACGGGTTTTCGGGGAGGCCGGCCTCGGTCATGTCGGTGTCGAAGGTTGGGATCGATTCGGCGATCTCGTCGGACTCGGGAGGCCAGGAGGTGACGAGCACCTCGCGGGGCTTGGCGCCTTCGCCGGGGCCGATGACGCCGCGTTCCTCGAGGAGATCCATGATGCGGGCGGCGCGGCCGTAGCCGATCTTGAGGCGGCGCTGGAGGAGGGAAGTGGACGCGCGGCCCTGCTGAATGAGCGCCTGGACGGCCTCGTCGAGCAGCGGCTCGTCCTGGTCGCCATCATCGAGGACGGTGCCGGTGCGGGCGGTCTCGGTAATGGCGTAGTTGTAGTCGGGGATCCCTTCCTTCTTCAGGAACGACACGACGCGGTCGATCTCGTCGTCCGACAGGTACGCGCCCTGGAGGCGCTTCGGCTTCGACAGTTCGGCGGATGTGTAAAGCATATCCCCGCGGCCGAGCAGCTTCTCTGCGCCGGCGCAGTCGAGGATCGTGCGGGAGTCGGTCTGCGATGCCACGGCGAAGGCGATGCGAGCCGGGAAGTTCGCCTTGATGACGCCGGTGATGACGTCGACGCTCGGGCGCTGGGTGGCGATGATCAGGTGGATGCCAACGGCGCGTGCCATCTGGGCGATGCGGACGATCGTCCCTTCCACCTCGCGTCCGCTCGACGCCATGAGGTCGGCGAGCTCGTCGATGATCACTACGATCTTCGGCATCTTTTCCTCGGCACGCTCGTTGTAGCTCGTTATGTCGCGCGCGCCGAACTTGGCAAGCACGTCGAGGCGACGTTCCATTTCGCGGACCGCCCACTTGAGCGCGTTGATGGCGTCCTCGGCCTTCGTGATCGGCGGGATGAGCAGGTGCGGGATCCCCTCATACATCTTCATTTCAACGCGCTTCGGGTCGACCATGATGAATTTGAGCTCGTCGGGGCCGTTCTCGTACAGCAGGGAAACGATGATCGTGTTGAGACACACGGACTTTCCGGAACCGGTCGAACCGGCCACGAGCAAGTGCGGCATCTTCTCGAGCGACGCGGTCCAGGTGGCGCCGGACACGTCCTTGCCGAGCGGGATGGCGGTGTTGTTGGAGCGCGACTTGAACGGTTTGGATTCCATGAGGTCGCGCAGCGAGACCGTCGCGATCGTCTGGTTCGGCACCTCGATTCCCACGAGCGACTTGCCAGGGATCGGCGCCTCGATGCGGATCGGGTGCGCGGCGAGGGCGAGCGCGAGGTCGTTCTGCAGCCCGATGATGCGCGACAGCTTGATCCCCTGCGCCGGTCGCAGAGTATATTGCGTAACCGTCGGTCCCGTTGCAGTCTCGCTCATCTCGACGGGGATGCCGAACTGTTCGAAGGTGCGCGAGATGATCTCGATGTTTCGCTCAAGGTCGCCGGAATTGGCGTCGTTTACGCGGTATTCAAGCAGGTCGAGCGGGATGGCGACCTTACGGATGCGCTTGATGGTGAGCGCCTTTTCGGGCTTGGCACGCTCGGCCTCCAGCAGCGGCTTCACGGTGAAGATCGGCTCGGCCTCGGGTTCCTCGTCGATCTCGATAAGGCTCTCTTCCTCCTCGTCCTCGATCGGGTCGGGTTCCTCGACGCGGGCGACGGACTGGCGGACCGGCTCGATGGTCTTGCGCATTTCGCCGCGGTGCAGCATCTCGCCGAATCGTCCGGTGATGTGCGTGTGGAACCCGATGAGGTCGCGCAGGGACGTGTTAAACACGAGCATGACCGCGACGAAAAGCAGGGCGGAGACGACCACGACCGCCCCCCAGAATCCCATTACGTTCGGAAGGATCGTCCCGAGGAACTGTCCGATCATCCCGCCGGCCGCCGAGATGTCCGTCGTGAACGGGTTCGGCTTGTTCACCAGCAGCAGGTTCAAAAGCGCGTTGAAGGACAGAAAGAAAAAGAGGATCCCTAGGTGGTTCCACGTCGAGAGCCTGCCGCGATCGGGAAACATCCCCGTGGCGCCGACGAGGATCAGCAGGATCGGGACGAGAAACTTGTCCCATCCGAACACGAGCGCAACGTACTTCGCGATGAACTCGCCAAGCGCCCCGGCGATGTGAAAGAACGAGAGAAATAGCAGCGCCGCGAGCGCGAAAAGCACGATGGCCGTTATTCCGCGCCGCGTCTCGGGATCGAGCGGCTTGTGCTGGCTTGGGCGGGAAGAGCCGGATTTGTGGGAAGATTTGGGTTTGCGCGACATAGTGGGTATCAAAAAACAATCGTGGAATCGCCTCATTCTACCATACGATTGACAAAATCGCATTTTTATGGTCAAATATGGCCTTTGGCGGCTGTCTCGCCGTGAGAAAACCGTTGGAGGAAAACCGTCCAGCACAAGGCTTAATATGCAAATGTTCTTCAAGCTTCTGTTCCACAAGCACCTTTCGGCCGTGGGCATTCCGGCCCTCTGGCGCTGGGCCAAGGGAATCGGGGTGGCCGGGGCGATCATCTGGGCCGTCCCGGACTGTATCCCGTTCCTCGACGAGATCACGGTCACGTGGCTCGGAATCTCCGTCCTCTGGGAGCTTAACTCCCGTGGCGAGATCGATGCCAAGTGGCTGCCCGAGGTCGTCCGCAAACGCCTCGGCAAAGGCCGCGAGGGCGCGATCGACGCGAAGGGCGACACCATCAAGTAGTCGCTGGCAACAAGAAGGCCTCTGCCGCGCGGGGACATCGTCCCTGGCGCGGCCCTCTACCTGACGGTGCCAGAAAGCTGGTACCCTTGGGCGGAGGTATCTCATGGCAAAGAGCAAGATGTCCCAGCCGGTCGTCCGGCGTTTGACGGCGAGGGATCGGTTTAACGAGCCGATGCGCATTTCTATACCGCGTCGCGCAACGGGAGACCCGGTGGTGAATCGTCACGCCCCGGTATTTCAAGACCGTCGCAAGGCGAGCGACAAAAACCGCTGTCGGGAGACGGCACAGGAGGACGAATGAGCCATTGCTCTGGCCGTGTCGGATTCTCCGGCACGGTCCCTCGTCTTGGGAGTCGACGCGCGTCGACCGTCGAGACGGGGGAATTTTCCCGATGCCTTTCAGAAAACCACAAACAAAAGGAGGATCCGACATGAGCGATCCAAAAGAAAAGACTATCAAGCTTCCGGCAAGGCCGGAAGTGGCAATGAAGATAATTGCGGCGCCGGTCCGTCCGGCGCTGCTGCCGAAGCAGTCCTTGGCCAGGATGCCCGTTCGACCGGCAAGCGCGCAGCCCGTTCATTTGTCCGCGGGGCCGATCATGTTGCGACAAGGCCGTCGGACCGATTCCGCGCCTGCCCGACCGCGCGCCGCCGCCCCGATGACGTACGCGTCTACGCCGCCGAAACCGCGCGGCGAAATGTCCTTCGGATCGTTCGGCGCGCTTGCGTCGGCCGTTATTCCGACGAACAGGGAACGAGAGGCCGCCTGGCGCGCACGGTGCGAGCAGCGGTACGATTCCGACAGAGCGTTTCGTGTCACAAGCGTCATTCACGCTCTGTATGAGGAGCCGATTGAGCGCGACGCGATGGTTCCGCTGACGGCGCGCGTACTCACGGCTCGGACCTCTCTGGAAACCCAAGCGCTTCGCGAACAGGGTTACCGCCACTCCCGCGAGACGGCGAAGCTCGGCGATCTGAGCGGCCGGCGCGCGATTGCCCACTGGGAGAATGGCGCATATGCGGAGACTGTTATCCAGCAGGACGTTCCCGTCCACTGGTTCATGTCCCCGGACATTCCCGCGTGGAAGTCGCGCGCCGTTCCGACGGAGCGCATCGGCCAGGCGACGACTCGCGTCGTGTCCGACCGAGGCGAGGAACTGTTCAAGGCAATCTTTGACGGGCCGACCTTCGAGCTTGTGGTCAGGCTGTGTTCCAAGCGATGGCAGCGGTACTGCAATCAGCACCATGGAACCGAGGAGAGCGCTCAGGCGCTTTACGACCAGCTGTTCGATGAGACCGTCGCGGATGAGTTCCGCAAGGCCGATCTTCGGATCGAGTACGCGTTCTCGATCGGCGAGGCGCGATTCGCCCGCCTTTGGAATCACGTCGTCGAGGCGTGCCGGCCCAAGCCGCCCGCGGCCGAGCTGATGGCGGAAGTCTCCGCTTCCGCGACGGATACTGCCGTCACGGCCTAGCCCTCTGGATCCGCATCGCGCAGACCGCGACTCGGATCCGTCTTTTCTCCTGACCGTGACAAACCGTCGTGGTCGGAACTGAGGATCGAATGGAGAGACAACCACTTGGAAACACGATCTATGTCGCGATCGTCCAGCCTGGCGAGACTCGGAGTCACGTCGGGCAGATGTTCCGTGGAATTACGAAGGCGTTCGTCTTCGAAGGAATGACTTTTTCTCTTCTCGGCAGATCTCTCACGGTAACCGGCGTCCGCGGCAAGCATAGTTCGATCATCCATCTCGACGAACCCCTCGAGATCGAGAATTCGTCCGGCTTCGCCTTTTGCGTCGCCGTGCATCCGACCGAACCAAGGGCGACCGCGTTTATCGCGGAGGAGGGCGCTCGATCCACCGTCCCAACGTAGCGGAGGTAACAGGATGGAAAGGAATTCACTTTTCGCCTGTTGATACGTGACCAAGTCTGACATAAGCGACACGAGGTTGTTCATCTGCGCGACGGGCAATCTCGTATCGAACGGTCGCATGAGCTGACAATCGTTTTCAAGCCCGAAGAAGAGACGCCGACTTCTGGACCGTAATACGGTCCTTTTTCTTTTTCCCTTGAACATCCTTCCAACACGGAGTATCATTTTCCTGTCGATTCCCCCGTGGAATCTGCGAGGGACGGTACGGATATAGGCAGAACAACGTCAAGAGCGTTCCTGGTGCCCACGGGCGCCGGAAAAATCTCTCTCCTCTCGCTCGGAAATGGTGTCTTGTCTCTTCGACCCGTGGCCTTCCTTTGCAGATTTCGCTGGGGCATTGTGGATAAGTGTTTTTTTTGGACGAAAATTGGTTTTGGAGGCAGATTTTATAAAATTCGTGTTCAGCAGTTTTTTCGTCAAGGTTAGCTAATTTATTAAGCCCTTGACAAGGTTCTCGTCTTACTCTTGACTCAACCTCCTGAAGCTGGTACTATCCCGGTGCAATCTACACCCCGTTTGTCGCTGAATGGTCTACCGGGTGCCGACAGAAGAGAAGAAGTTTCATAACTCCCTCCATGTCGCATTTCAGCACAAACAATTAATGAGCTTCACTCCGAACGAGTGACGTTTTTGTTTTCTCGCCTATGAACTACCGACGCAATTACGTGACGGAAAAGGACCGCAAGTACTTCCCGGGAGCCGTGAAGGACGCCATGGAGCTGCCCGACCTCATCGAGGTTCAGCTTCGGTCGTACCGCTGGTTCTTCGAGGACGGCCTCAAGGAGCTGTTCCACGAGGTGTCCCCCATCAAGGACTTCATCGGCCGCGACCTCGAGCTTTCGTTCGAGCAGTACTTCCTCGACGAGCCGAAGTTCAACGAGAAGGACTCCCGCGAGAAGAACGTCACGTACGAGGCGCCGCTTCGCGTTCGCACCAGGCTGGTAAACCGCCGCACCAACGTCACCAAGGAGCAGGAGATCTATCTCGGCGACCTGCCGATCATGACCCCGCGCGGAACCTTTATCATCAACGGCATCGAGCGCGTCATCGTGGCGCAGCTCGTGCGTTCCGCCGGTGCCTTTTTCACGGCCGACGTGTATCGCGGACGACGCTACTACGGCGCGAAGATCATCCCGAACCGCGGCGCGTGGCTCGAGTTCGAGACCGACCCGAAGAACGTCATCTGGGTGAAGATCGACCGCAAGCGCAAGGTGGCCGTCACCTCTCTGATGCGCGCGTTCGGCTACACCACCGACGAGGAGATCACGGCGCTGTTCAAGGACGTGGACACGCACCCGACCAACCGCTACATCGAGGCGACCATCGCGAAGGACGCGGCCAAGGACGAGGCCGAGGGACTCATCGAGGTGTACAAGCGCATCCGCCCGGGCGATCTCGCCACGTCGGACAACGCGCGCGGGCTCATTCACTCGATGTTCTTCAACTTCGACCGCTACGACCTCGGCAAGGTGGGACGCTACAAGTTCAACCTGCGCTTCAACCTGGACGTCACCGACGAGGCCGTCGCGCCGGAAGCCAACCGCATCATCACCAAGGAGGACCTCGTGCACATCGTGAAGGAGGTCATCCGTTTGAACATCACGCAGGAGGAACCGGACGACGTCGACCACCTCGGCAACCGCCGCGTGCGCGCCGTCGGCGAGCTCATCCAGGGCCGTTTCCGCGTCGGACTCGCCCGCATGGAGCGCATCATCAAGGACCGCATGAGCACGCTCGACATGGAGACGCTCACCCCGGGCCGCCTCATCAACGCCCGCCCGGTCATCGGCGCGGTGCGCGAGTTCTTCATGTCCTCGCAGCTTTCCCAGTTCATGGACCAAACCAACCCGCTGTCCGAGCTCGAGCACAAGCGCCGCCTTTCCGCGATGGGCCCGGGCGGACTTTCCCGCGAGCGCGCCGGATTCGAGGTGCGCGACGTGCACCCCACCCATTACGGCCGCATCTGCCCGATCGCCACGCCGGAAGGACCGAACATCGGCCTCGTCGCCCACCTTTCCTCGTACGCCATCATCAACGACTACGGGTTCATCGAGACGCCGTATCGGAAGGTCGTGAAGGAGACCAAGAACGGCAAGACCTTGTCGCGCATTACCGATGAGATCGAATACATCAACGCGTTCAAGGAGGAGCGCTCCGTGACCGTTCCGGCCACCATCGCGGTGGACAAGGACGGCTACTTCGTCGACGAGATGGTCGGCGGCCGCAAGTTCGGCGAGCCGAAGGTCGTCAGCCAGAGCGAGGTCGACTACATGGACGTCTCCAGCCGCCAGATCATCTCCATCGGAACCGCGCTCATCCCGTTCCTCGAGCACGACGACGCCACCCGCGCCCTCATGGGAACGAACATGCAGCGCCAGGCCGTGCCGACCATCAAGCCGGACGCGCCGATCGTCGGAACCGGCATTGAGTACCGTTCGGCGAAGGACTCCGGGCACGTCATCGTGGCCGAGCAGGACGGCGTGATCTCGAAGGTCGACGGCGGCCAGATTCAGATTACGGACGGAAAGAAGAACGTCTTCGACTACGAGCTCAAGAAATTCCTCCGATCCAACAACTCCACCTCCATCAACCAGAGGCCGGTGGTGATGCCGGGCGACAAGGTGAAGCGCGGCGACGTCGTCGCGGACTCCTCCGCCGTCGACAAGGGCGAGATGGCGCTTGGGCAGAACGTGCTCGTGGCGTTCATGAGCTGGGAGGGCTACAACTTCGAGGACGCCGTCATCATGAGCGAGCGCCTCGTTCACGACGACCGCTACACGTCGGTCCACATCGAGAACTACATGATCGACGTGCGCGACACCAAGCTCGGCCCGGAGGTGGTCACTTCCGACATCCCGAACGTATCCGAGGACAAATTGAAAAATCTTGATTCCGAGGGCGTCATCCGCATCGGCGCGGAGGTGAAATCGGGCGACATCCTGGTCGGAAAGATCACGCCGAAGGGCGAGACCGAGCTGTCGGCCGAAGAAAAACTGCTGCGCGCGATCTTCGGCGAGAAGGCACGCGACGTGCGCGACTCCTCGCTCTATCTCGAGCACGGCGAGCACGGCAAGGTGGTGGACATCAAGGTGTTCTCCCGCGAGGCCGGAGACAAGCTGAATCCGGGCGTCATCCGCCAGATCCAGGTGTCGGTCGCCGACATGCGCAAGATCCAGGTGGGCGACAAGGTCGCCGGACGCCACGGAAACAAGGGCGTCATCTCGAAGCTCGTTCCGATCGAGGATATGCCGTTCCTTCCGGACGGCACGCCGGTCGACGTCATCCTCACCCCGCTCGGCGTCGTGTCCCGCATGAACCTCGGACAGATTCTGGAAGTGCACCTCGGCCTTGCCGCCAACGCGCTCGGCTACCGCGCCGCCACCCCGGTCCTGAACGGCGTTACCGAGGAGCAGATCCACGGCGAGCTTGAGCGCGCCGGATTCCCGAAGAGCGCCCAGAGCGTCCTGTGCGACGGTCGCACGGGGAACCAGTACGGCCACCCGATCACCGTCGGATTCATGTACGTGCTGAAGCTTTCGCACATGGTCGAGGACAAGATTCACCAGCGCAGCATCGGCCCGTACTCGCTCATCACCCAGCAGCCGCTCGGGGGACGCGCGCAGTTCGGAGGACAGCGCTTCGGAGAAATGGAAGTGTGGGCGCTCGAGGCATACGGCGCCGCGCACATGCTGCAGGAGATCCTCACCATCAAGTCCGACGACGTCCCGGGCCGCTCGAAGGCCTACGAGTCCATCATCAAGGGCGAGGCGATCCGCAAGGTCAACATCCCGGAATCATTCAACGTGCTCATCCGCGAGCTCAAGGGTCTGTGTCTGGACGTTGAGCTCATGCAGGACGGAAAGAAAGTCGAACTTTCCGGAGAGAAGAAAATCAAATAACCCCATATGTTTCAGAAACAAGACACGCTGAAGATCACCGATTTCGACGCGATTCGGCTGCGCGTGGCGAGTCCGGACACCATTCGGTCCTGGAGCCATGGGGAAATTGAGAAGCCGGAGACCATCAACTACCGCACCCAGAAACCGGAGAAGGGCGGGTTGTTCGCCGAGGAAATCTTCGGGCCGTCCAAGGATTGGGAGTGCTACTGCGGCAAGTACAAGAAGATCCGCTTCAAGGGGATCGTGTGCGACAAGTGCGGCGTCGAAGTGACGCACAGCATCGTCCGCCGCGAGCGCATGGGCCACATCGAGCTGGCCGCCCCGGTGTCACACATCTGGTTTTTGCGCGGCGTGCCGAGCAAGATCGGAACGGTGCTCGACCTCTCGGTGCAGTCGCTCGAGAAGGTCATCTACTTCGCCAGCTTCATCGTCACCGACGTGAACGAGGAGGCGAAGGCGCTCACGCAGGAGCAGGTGAAGCAGGAGTACAAGAGCAAGACCAAGATGATCGAGGGGGAATTCAAGCGCGACATGGACCGCCTCGGCGAGAAGTTCGCGAACGACGAGAAGAAGATCAAGACGGAGACGGGCCACCTCGAGGAGATCCGCGACAAGAAGCTTGCCGAGCTTGAGGAGGATTTCGACATGGTGGAGAAGGAGCTGAAGGAGCTCAAGCCGCTGAAGATCATCGCCGAGGAGACGTTCCACGACTGGTCGCTGAAGTACGGCCATATCTTCGAGGCCGGCATCGGCGCCGAGGCCGTGCAGGAGATGCTCCGCCGCGTGAACCTGCCGGCTTCCATGGCGAAGATCGAGGAGGACATGCAGGACGCCCCGGCCGCCAAGCGCGACCGCCTGATGCGCCGCCTCAAGCTGATGAAGTCGCTCCACGTGAACAAGCTCGAGCCGTGGTGGATGATGCTCGAGGCCCTGCCGGTGATTCCGCCGGACCTGCGCCCGATGGTCGCCCTCGACGGCGGACGCTTCGCCACGTCCGACCTGAACGACCTGTACCGCCGCGTCATCAACCGGAACAACCGCCTGAAGCGCCTGAAGGAGCTCAACGCGCCGGAAGTCATCTCGCGCAACGAGAAGCGCATGCTCCAGGAGGCCGTGGACGCGCTCATCGACAACTCGGCCCGTTCCGCGAAGACGGTCATCGCCGCCACGGGGAAGAAGCGCCAGCTGAAGTCGCTCGCCGACCAGCTGAAGGGCAAGCAGGGACGCTTCCGCCAGAACCTGCTCGGAAAGCGCATCGACTATTCCGGACGTTCCGTGATCGTGGTCGGCCCGCACCTCAAGCTCGACCAGTGCGGCATACCGAAGAAGATGGCGCTCGAGCTGTTCCGACCGTTCATCATCGCCAAGCTCATCGAGCGCGAGTACGTCCACAACATCCGCTCGGCCAACCGGTTCATCGAGACCGACCGCGCGGAAGTCTGGGACATCCTCGAGGAAATTACCAAGGACGCGTTCGTGCTCCTCAACCGCGCCCCGACGCTCCACCGCCTCGGCATCCAGGCGTTCCGCCCGGTGCTCATCGAGGGCAAGGCGATCCAGATCCATCCGCTCGTGTGCGAGGCGTACAACGCCGACTTCGACGGCGACCAGATGGCCGTGCACGTGCCGCTGACCGAGGAGGCCAAGCGCGAGGCGCGCGACCTGATGCTTGCCACGAAGAACCTCCTGAAGCCGGCGCACGGCGGCCCGGTGGCAACCCCGGGAAAGGACATCGCGTGGGGGATCTTCTCCATCACCATGACGGTGGGGGAGCCCGACGAGAAGACGATGAGGACGTTCGCGACCGAGACCGACGCGCACTACGCCCAGCAGGTGGGCCAGATCACCATGCGCGACTGGGTCCGCGTCCGCCTCGAGGACGGCACGATCGTCGTCACCACGGTCGGCCGTCTCATTACCAACAGGCTGTTCCCGGACGACGTTCCCTTCATGAACCAGACGATGGGAAAGAAGGAGCTGTCGAACATCGTGAAGTTCACCCTCGAGAAGCACGGTTCCGAGTTCACGGCGGTGTTGCTCGACAAGATGAAGGAGGCCGGGTTCAAGTACGCTACCGCCACGGGATATTCCTGGGGCATGTGCAACCTGCCGGGGATTCCGGAAAAGGCCGCGCTCGTGGCCGAGGGCCGCGCCCGCGTCGTCGAGGTCGACAACTACTTCGGCCAGGGACTGCTCACGACGAGCGAGCGCCACGAGGCGATCGTGAAGATCTGGAACGAGATCAAGGACCGCATCGCCGAGCACGCCAAGAAGTCTCTCCCGAAGGACAACCCGGCGTACACCATGATCGAGTCCGGCGCCCGCGGAAGCTGGGGCCAGATGACGCAGATGATCGGTATGAAGGGGCTCGTCGCCAACCCGCAGGGAGAGATCATCGAGCTGCCGGTCACGTCGTCGTTTAAGGACGGATACGACGTGCTGGAGTTCTTCATCTCCTCGCACGGAACCCGAAAGGGACTTACGGACACCGCCCTCCGCACCGCCAACGCCGGCTATCTCACCCGCCGCCTCGTGGACGTGTCGCAGGACGTCATCGTGCGCGAGGAGGATTGCGGCGACGACAAGGGCGTGCTGCTCACCAAGGTTGAGTCCGACGAGATCGGCGAGGCGCTGCTTATCCGCATCCTCGGCCGCGTGGCCCTGTCGGAAATTAAGAAGCCGGGCGGCCGCAAGGTCATCGTGGAGGCCGGCGAGCTCATCACCGAGGTTCACATTCGCGAGATTGAGGAGTGCAAGGAAGATCTGCTCGAGGCGCACGTGCGCTCCGTCATGACCTGCCGCCTGCACCGCGGCGTGTGCCAGAAGTGCTACGGCTACGACCTCGCCTACAACAAGATGGTCAAGACCGGAACGAGCGTCGGCATCATGGCCGCTCAGTCCATCGGAGAGCCGGGAACGCAGCTCACCATGCGTACCTTCCACACGGGAGGAGTCGCAGGCAAGGACATCACGCAGGGTCTGCCGCGCGTGGAAGAATTGTTCGAGGCGCGCCCGCCGAAGCAGAAGGCGATCATGGCCGAGGTTTCCGGCAAGATCAAAGTTGAGACCGCGAGCCGCGAGATCGTCCAGGCCGTCACGGGCAAGCAGATCGTGGACATGCGCCCGGGCCAGAAGACGATCAAGATCGAGCACCTCGGCATGGAAGAGCAGGCGTACATCACGGGCAAGGACGCGGTTCTTTCCGTGAAGGACGGCTCCAAGGTGAAGATCGGACAGATTCTCGCCACCAAGAAGAAGGGCGAGGAGATCGTGAGCGAGTATAACGGCACGGTCGCCATCAAGAAGGCCGGCCTTGTGACGGTGATCTACGAGACGGAAAAGATCCGCGAGTACATCATCCCGCCGGGCTACACCGTGTATGTGAAGGACGGCGACGAGGTCGTGTCCGGAGACGCGCTCACCGACGGCAACCTCGACCTTCAGCTCCTGTACAAGCACAAGGGCAAGGACGCGGTTCAGAAGTACCTGTCGAAGGAAATCCAGTTCATCTACGCGTCGCAGGGACAGAAGGTGAACAACAAGCACATCGAGATCATCATCAAGCAAATGTTCTCGCGCGTGCGCGTCGGAGATCCGGGCGATACCGACCTGCTCCCGGGCGAGGTCGTGGAAAAGGCCACGTTCATGGAGGCGAACGAGGACGAGAACGCGGTGAAGAAGGCCGAGGCGGAGGAGCTTATCCTCGGCATTACCAAGATCTCGCTTTCCACGGACTCCTGGCTCAGCGCCGCGTCCTTCCAGGAAACCGCCCGCGTGCTGATTAACGCGGCGGTGACCGGAAAGGTCGACAAGCTGATCGGTCTGAAGGAAAACGTCATCATCGGAAGGTTGATTCCCGCGGGCACAGGGTTCGGGGTAGACCACAAGGCGGCGGCGCGAGACGCGTTCGCGGCCGAGAAGATGGCGGCGGAGAAGGAGAAGGAAATGGAACGGTAGGAATAGAAAGAGGCGGTCCGACGCGAGTCGGGCCGCCTTTTGGTTGACGTCGCGCCATCGACGGAATGGCAGTCATTTTCGGAGAACAATGCTATACTCTCGCCGTTGTAACTAAATGTGTAGTTCTATGTCGATCAGCGAGCTTCTCCGCCGCGTCGGCCTCGGAAAGAACGAGGCGGACATGTATCTCGCGCTGCTTGAGACGGGTCCGGCGACCATCTCGGACATTGCCAAGCGCACGGGACTGCACCGTCCGATCGTGTACAAGCATCTCCCCGTCCTCCAGGATCAGGGGCTCGTGACCGTCTCGCGCAAAGGCGAGCGCAACCTGTTCGTCGCGGAACCGCCGGACCGGCTCGAACGCCTGCTCGACGACGTGCGCGGGCAGTTGCAGATTGTACTTCCCGGGCTGACCGAATCGTTCCATGCGCGCGGGAAGCGGCCGACGGTGAAGACGCTCGAAGGCAAGAAGGGGATCAAGTTCGTGTTCGAGGACCTCGTTCGCACGCTGAAGCGCGGCGACACGTTTTATCGATACTCGTCCGCCAGCAAGAGCCGCGACGAGTATCTCCCACAGACGTATCGCGCCGCCCGCGACGCGAAGCAGATCGAGCGGTTCGTGATCACGAGCCAGGCCCGCGCGTCGGAGAAGGGCCCGCGGATGGATCGGGCCATCAAGGTGTTCCCGAAGGAGTACGGTCTGTTCGACTTCGACGTCACGCAGGTGGTGTACGGCAACAAGGTCGCGTTCATCGACTACGGGACGGAGACCGCGACGATCATCGAGAACCCGGTGTTCGCGGCGTACCAGACCGCGCTGTTCCGGGCGCTGTATGATAGACTTTGAAACGGATGTCTTTCCTGCAGGCGCTGCGCCCTGCACCCGCGTCACTTTCTTTGAAGGCGGCAAAGAAAGTAACCAAAGAAATCCGCTCCGCCCGGCCATTCGCTCCTACGCCAGAACGCAAAAATCTGCTTCGGCTTCGGAACTCGCTTCTCGCCCGCGGGCTCGTACGCTAAGACAATCCTCGCTCGTCTGATGCCGCCAGCAGATTTTCACGTCCTGGCTGGGTCGCTCCGGCAGGGCGGCGACCGGATGGAGGTCTTTTCCATCCCATCCCGCCATGCAGACCGGGCGGCGGATTTTCCCGCCGTCGGGCGGGATCCCGCCCGACGGCGGGACTTTGCTCCAATCCCATTCCGCAAAAGAAAGTATGGCGGTGTGGCAGCCAGCCACATAAAAAAACTAGCGAAGCTCAATCTCAAACCCTCTCAACAGAGAAACCGCCTCCGGCAGGGAGAACTTCGCCCCGGCGATTTTATTCCCGTTCGGATCAACCAGATAATTCCTTGCCCGCGAGAAATCGGCCCGACGCAGGTCGCATTCGTAGAAGATCGATTCGTCGAGATCCGAGTGTGAGAAGTCGGCGTCCGTGAGGTCGGTGCGGAGGAAGAAGCAACGGCGGAGGTCGCAGGAGACGAACTTTTGTTTGCGGAGCGCGAGTTCGGAAAAGTTGCATCCGTCGAGAATGCAGTCGACGAATGAGACGTCGACGGAAGGGAATGCGCGGCACTTTCGGAAGTCGACGCCGACGAGCTTGCATCCCTCGAACGCGACGGACGAGAATCGCGTATCCGCGAGATTCGTCGCGACAAGCGAGCAGGTCTCGAAGAGGACGTCCTCGAGGTCGACGCCGGCGAGGTCGTCGTTCGCGTAGTTTTTATAAGCGCGGCGGTCGATCATATCGGACAAGTATACGCCGTCCGACCAAACAAAAAAACCGGTCAGGGGACCGGCGAAGGCCTCTTGCCTCGCCCCGCGAACGCAAGCGAGGCGATGAGGCCGTTGACGAGGACGAGGTAGATCGGGAACGCGAGGTTCTCGACGTCGCGGATCTCACTCGAAAGCGTGCCGAGCGCTGCGGCGAGGGAGACGAGGAACCAGGGAAACCATGCCTCTGAGCGGGGGTCGCGGAACGTCTTTGCAATCGTCGGCCACGCGGCCACGAGGTCGGCGACGATGTTAAAACCGATCGCGAGCACGGCATCCTTCGTCACGACGTACAGCCCGATCGCGACAAGCGCGATGGCGAGGCACAACTTCTCGGTCAGGCCGAACTTATCGTCGCCGTATCCGCGGAGGCAGAGGACGACTACGAACGAGGTGCCGAACGTCGAGGCGACAAGCACGAAGAGCGCCCATGAAAATCCGTCCGACGACGTGACCATGATCCCGATTGCGACAAGCTGCAGCAGCGTCCACAGCGCGAATGACACCACGTTCGGCCGCACCCCGTCCTTTCTTAGAATGTCCTTCACGTACGGCACGATCGCGTACAGATGCACGACGGCCGCGGCGATCCCAATGAGCAAATGCCAGTTCATAATCCCCCGTCTTGTCCGCGATAAGCTTAGCCCCGTTCAGCGAGTTTGTCGAGATCATCCATGCCTCGCAAAGCCGTTGAAAGGCGGGTGGTAATCTGTTAGGATGAGCGCGATATGTCCGGACACTCCCATTGGCACAACATTCAGTTGAAGAAGGGAAAGGCCGACGCGAGGCGGGCCGGGGCGTTTTCGAAGTTGGTGAAGAACATTACCGTCGCGGCTCGCGAGGGCGGGGATGCGACGTTCAACTTTAAGCTGCGGATGGCCGTGGACGCGGCAAAGGGGATGTCCGTTCCGAAGGAGAACATCGATCGGGCGATTGCGCGCGGATCGGGGAACGGGGAGGACGGGGTGATCGAGGAAGTCGTGTACGAAGGGTTCGCTCCGGGCGGCGTCGCGATGCTTGTGGTCTGCCTCACGGACAACCGCAATCGTTCCGTCGCCGAGGTGAAGACGGCCGCGTCGAAACACGGCGGCGTTATCGGAGTGAGCGGGTCCGTCATGTGGATGTTCGAGAAGAAGGGAATCGTTCGATCTTCGACAGCCGACGAGATGGCATTGATCGAGGCTGGCGCGGAGGATATTGCGTCGACGGACGACGGGATGTTTGAGATCGTGTGCGAGGTTAAGGACTTGCAGAAAGTCGCGGCGGCCGCGGGGAAAATCGACGGGGCGCAGATCGTGTACATCGCGAAGACGACGATGGACGTCGACGGGTCGAAGCGCGCCGAGCTGGAGGCGTTCTTGGAAATCATGGAAGATTTGGACGACGTCGACGCTGTGTATACGAACGAGGCTTAGTATGAAGGACTCGCTCATTCTTGGCATCGACCCGGGCTATGGCCGAATGGGATTCGGGTGCATCGCCGTGTCGAAGGGGAAGACGGAGGCGGTCGACTTCGGGGTGATGACGACAACGGCCGGGGACGCGATCGAGATTCGACTGCTGCATCTCGCGACCGACCTGAACGAGATCATCGCGCACCTGAAGCCCGACCTGATCGCGGTCGAGAAGCTGTTCTTCGCGAACAATTCGACGACCGCCATGCGCGTTGCCGAGGCCCGGGGAATCGTCCTGCTGCTCGCGGCGCAGGCCGGGGTTCCGATCCTGGAGATCGGGCCGGCGCAGGTGAAGAAGGCGGTGACCGGCGACGGGGCGGCGAAGAAGCCGGCGATGCAGAAGATGGTCGCGACGCTGCTGAACCTGCCGCGCGTCCCGAAGCCCGACGACGCGGCGGACGCCTTGGCGATCGCGATAACCGCCAGCACCATGCGCTGGTAAAACCATATGCCAACGAGACTCGTAAAAAAAATCGACCGTGCGCTGATCGGGTTCTCCCAGCATCACGCCCTCCAAATCGCCCGCGCCGCGTTCTTCGTCGTCTACTTCTGGTTCGGCGTCCTGAAGGTCGTCGGCGTCAGTCCCGCAAGTCCGCTCGTCGACGCGCTGCTCGCCGTCACGCTGCCGGCGGTCGATCCCGCGACGTTTAACGTCCTGTTCGGCCTGTTCGAGATGGCGATCGGCACACTTTTCCTTTTTTCAAAGTTCGATCGCGTCACGCTTCCCGTCTTCGTCGCGCACATCGTCATGACGACGCTCCCGCTCTTCCTCCTTCCGAGCCTGGTGTGGACCGCGCCGTTCGTCCCGACGATGGAGGGACAGTACATCCTTAAGAACCTCGTTCTCGTGGCCCTCGCCGCGGCAATCGTCGCACGGATGAAAAAGATCGACGCGTAATCGCGGCGAAATCAAAGCGCCCGGCCCCTTGCGGGACCGGGCGTTTTTACGTGATCTTATGCTTGTCCCGCTTTGAAGCAGGCAAGGCACTTCACCGGCTTGTCGCCGCGTGGCTGAAACGGCACCTGGCAGGCGGCGTTGCATTCGGCGCAAACCGCGTCGAACATCTGGCGCGGCGCATCCATGCGGTCGCGTTTCGCGCGCGCGCAGTCGCGGCAGCGTGTCGGCTGGTTGGCCCATCCCTTTTCCGCGAAAAAGGCCTGGTCGCGCTCCGAGAAGGCAAATTCCTTTCCGCAGTCGCGGCAAACGAGTGTGATGTCTCCCATACGATATGAGTGGCTATGTTTAAACCTGGGTCACCGACCCAGCGGAAGCACGAGACTTAGGCATCGCGTTCTTCCGAAGGCTTACGACGCGGGGAATATTACCATAAAAGAGAAGAAAAGTCAACAAATCCACGTATCTCTTAGGAAAATAAGAAAAAACACCTCGTGAACGAGATGTCTTTTCTGGAGCGGGTAGCGGGAGTCGAACCCGCTTCATCAGTTTGGAAAACTGAGATAATAACCGTTATACGATACCCGCGCGTGGCGAAAGGATATTACTTCTTTCGCTTCTTGGCAAATTTCCTGTGGACGAGAACGGACAGAATGGCCGCGAGGGTGGTAATGACGACCCATTTGGCGGCTGGCGGAATGTCGATCGTCGACGTTTCGGCTGGCGTCGGATACGTCTCGCCTTTCGGGGGTGGGAACCCGATACCCGGGACGACGTCGATCTCGGAGCTGTTTCCTTTTGCGACAGCCAGGACGACGCGCCAAGACGGCGTGACGTCGCCGGAGACTTCGGCGAAGGGGATGCTCATGGAAATCGTCTCGCCCGACATCTCGAACGTCAACGTTGTCTCCTTGTTCGTCGCCCAGAAATCCGCGTCCTTGTTGTACCATCGGAAGTCGGTGTACCAGGGATGCTCGGGGGTCGTCTGGACCGTGAACTCCGCATCGGTTCCTACGCGCACTCCGCCGGGGGCGTTGTTCGCCGTATCGCCGTCCGCGTCGATGAGAATCGATAGCTGGATTTTCCTGTCGATCTTTTCTGGGATCGCGCCGCCGACGGTGACGACCGCGTCCCAGGTTTGCGCCGAGTCGTTCCTCGTCATCGAGACGGACGAGACGTCCCCGTAAGGCTCGGTAACCGATGTGACTCCGCCCTTGCGGTCCACGACGTCGCCGACCGGATCCTCGACGTCACCGTCGCCCGTAGAGATCTCGAATGCCTCGCGCTCCTCGGTCGTCGCAACCGGGGACAGCTGCGCGTCGGTGTAGCCGAGCGATCGCAAATAGTCGCTCGTGCCGGCGGCCGGGGCCGCGGCGAGGGCGAGAGATGGGAGGAGGAGGGAGATGGCGATAAAAGTTTTTGGGATCGTCTGCATATGTTTGGTCGGGCCGGCGGGGCTCGCCCCGCCGTCGGGCGGGGTCCCGCCCGACGGCGGGAAACCCACGGCCTCCTGGGCATGGCTGCGCTGAGGCACAACGCCATGCCCGTTAAAGCGTCTCGGAGCCAAGCAGTTGGCTCCTCGCACCGCTTTAACTCCCGCACCAGGCGCGCGCTTATTACTTATATATTCCATTGGTCGGGCCGGCGGGGCTCGAACCCACGGCCTCCTGGTCCCAAACCAGGCGCGCTACCAACTGCGCCACGGCCCGAACAAAGGAATACACACTAACGCCAGGACAGTATCAAAAATCCCTTGCGATGGCAAGGGATTTTTACGTTTCCCCCTCCTCATAGGGAGGAGGGGTCAGGGGTGGTCGTCTCGGACGGATTAGTACGGAAACGCGATGCCTGGATCAACTCTCAAATCTCCTCCGGGTGCGAAATGAGTTTGCTCATCGTCGCTGATCGTAAGGAAGAACTTGCTCATGAAGCGCATGTAACTGAGCGTGTCTCCCGGGAGCGAGTAATATCCCGGCTCGCTTAGGTAGACGACCTCGCCGCTTGGAAGCGCGCCGACCGATCCGGCCGGTGGAATTTCCTCGGTAATAGGGTCGCCGACCGTGTAGTTTCCCCAGAAGGTGTCCGGGACGTCGATGACGCGCTTGGCCCAGCCGGTCCCGTAGATTGATACCGCGATCGCCTCGGTCGAAACCCAGCGGAGAACGCCGCCCGGCTCGACGGCGTAGACCTTGGGGTCGGTCGTGATCTTCACGAGCCAGGTTCCCGGTCGGACCGTCACGTTCGGTCCGAGCGCGTACGTGGCGAGGTTCGCGGGGTCGATGTAGGCGATGTCGTCGAAGTCCTCGTACCAGGTCTTGTACACGGTCTCTGACGGGAACGCGTGGCGCATCCCCTCGTCGTCGACCACGTACACCGCCTCGTCGACCGTCGTCGTGGGATCGCCGTCGTCGACGAGCCGCACGACCATTCCGCGCTGCGGGGTCGAGGTCTCGACGGACGAGTCCGTCGACTCCTCGGAGTCCGTCGGAATTTCCTCGTCGACGAACAGGGACGTGTCCTCGGACGCGATGGCATCGAGGCTCCAGAGCTCGTCCTCGACGCAGGTGACGCGGACGTAGCGGTACGGCTCGCTTCCGTCGTATGAAACGGTCGTTTCCGTCGAGTAGACCGCGAACGTTCCGGTGGTGTTCTGCAGGACGTTCGAATCGACGTCCAACAGCTCGACGCGCCAGGCCGCGCCGTAGTCGAGGATCCTGTAGGTGAGCGTCAGGTCGCCCGTGCCTTCCTCGCCGTCGCCCATGTCGAGCGTGATTGCCGCGCGCTCGTCCTGGAAGTCGGCGTACACTCCGTCGGGTTCGCCGACCGCGTTCGACGGGCGGTAGACGGAGATCGGGGACCCGATCGATTCGTCGGCGTAGACGTCCGACGCGGCGAAGGCGATGGCGGTCGCCGGGGAAAGGCCGGCGAGGAGAAGTCCGAGTGCGAGGATGTTCGTGATGCGCATAGAAGGATGTGATTACGAGTCCAGAATATCAGAATGCGCCGGTAGTGTATAATGATCCCATTCATAATGCCGCGCGAATATGTCGGATTGGAAAATTCCAAGCATGGAGGAGATCGCCAAATATTTTTTGACGCCCACGCCTCCCGCTTCGGCGACACCGGACGCGGCGCGCGGGCCGGAGATTTCGCATCCCGAGCGAAAGAACCGTCCGTTCGCGGAGCGGCTGACGCGCGAGGCGGGCAGGGACACGCTGCGCGGCCATCGCATCGAGGTTTCCTGTCCGGGAGGAAAGGTAAGCGTGATCGACCGGTCCCGGACCGGCGGCGGTTCGCGCGAGCACCACGCCTCCGTGGAATTCATGGATTACCAGGCGGGGGCCGACGTAAGCGGCAAGGTGAGCGGCGAGACGGTTCGGATCCGCATCGACAGGATCAGAGCCGTTTTTCCGAAGGACGTCACGATCACGTACAACGTCGCCAAGGACATGGCGAGCGCCTACGGGATCGGAAAGACGCTGAAGGAACACGAGGAGGCGCACGTGGCGACTGGGATGGCACTAAGAACTCCCTCGTTCGTCGAGGACCTGTTTCGCGGAAGGCTGTCGTACACGTCCGCCGCCACCGGGGAAACCGTGCGTTTCGCGGGACTGGCCTTTCCCTCCGAATTCGTCAGCTCCGTCGGTTCGTTCACGAAGGGGAGGCCGATGCAGAAGGCGCTCGACGACACCGCGACGCGCATCGCCGACCAGATCGGCGATGCGGCGATCGCGTACCTCAGGGACGTTACCGACTACATCGATATGGCCGAGAACCACGGCCCGCCGCTCCCGCCGAACGCGGAGATTACCGTGTACCGGATCGTCGGCGACAAGCTTGCCATGAAGCGGCCGCCGGAGCCGAAGAAGATCGCGATCATGATCTAAACGTGGTATGATTCCGTCGATCTTGACCGTTCCGCCGGTTTTTATTAGACTACCGGCACGGCAAGAGAAAGCAGAGCGGGCGTGTAGCTCAGTTGGTTAGAGCGCGACACTGATAATGTCGAGGTCCCAAGTTCGAATCTTGGCACGCCCACCACCCAGCGCCTGGGTAGCTCAGTGGTAGAGCAGTGGACTGAAAATCCACGTGTCGTCAGTTCAATTCTGACCCTAGGCACCAAAAGGACCGTTGCAAATCGCAACGGTCCTTTTACGTATAGATCGCATCCGGTCTTAGAATCATGAGCAGCAGTGCCATGCGGATATAGAGCCCGTTCCTCGTCTGCTCGTGGAAATACTTGGCGCGTGGATCCGCGTCGACTTCCGGGGAGATCTCGCCGACCCTTGGGAGCGGGTGGAGGACGATCGCGTCGGGCCGCATCGTCGCGACGTTCGCGGCGTTGAGCGCGAATCGCGTCTGGACTTCGAGGAACGCGGCTTCCCCGAGCGTCGCGTCAGCGAACCGTTCACGCTGGACGCGGGTCTGGTAGAAGACGTCGCAGGCGGTGAGCGTCGCGGCGAGGTCGTCGGTAACGGAGAAGGGGATTCCGTCGATGCGGAGCTCGTCGAGGACGTCGTCGCGCATGGCGAGCTCGGGCGGGGAGCAGAAGATGAGGCGGAACTTTGCGTCGGGCGCGGCGTACTTAATGATGAGGCGGCAGAGCGAGCGGACCGTCCGGCCGTGCTTGAGGTCGCCGCCCATCGCGACGACGGTCTCCTCGCGTCGGACGTTCGACGTGATCGTATAGAGGTCGAGCAGCGCCTGCGTCGGGTGTTCGCCGTCGCCGTCGCCCGCGTTGATGATCGGAATTCCCGCGACGCGCGCCGCCGCCTCGGCCGCGCCGCGCTCCTTGTGGCGAATCACGATCGCGTCGATCTCGTACGACTCGAGCACGCGGATCGTGTCCTCGAGCGTCTCGCCCTTCGCGGCCGACGAGAAGATCCCCGCGGCCTCGGTGAAGTCGGTGCGCCCGCCGAGATACCGTGCCGCCAGCCCGAAGCTGGTCCGCGTGCGGGTACTCGGCTCGTAAAAGAGAAGGTAGACGAGCTTGCCTCGCAGGTAGTCGAGAACGCCGTGGTCGTGTCGCTCCTGCTTCAGTCGGTCGGCGGTCGCGAAGAGCGAGGAGATTTCCTCGCGTGAGAACTGGGACGCGGAGAGAACGTGCTTCATATAAAAACGGAACGCCTAGGGCGTTCCGTGATCATTTTAAATGTCGAGATTGTCGACGGACACCACCGTGTCCGTTCCGGCCATCGCGGCGGCTTCTTCCGGGTTGCGCAGGCGGCGGGAGCCTTCCGGCTCGTAGATCTTGAGGTTGACGCGGGCGTTCACCTTCGCACCGACGATCTTGAGAAGCGTACGGATGGCGCGCGCCGTCTGTCCCTGGCGGCCGATGACGTATCCCATGTCCTCCGGGTTCACGTGGAGGGTAAGGAGCACGCCGCGCTCGTCGATGATGCGATCAGTGGTGACGTCGTCTGGATGGTTTACGATGGCGCGGGTAATGAACTCAACGAACTCTTGGTCGAACTCTGCCATATCAGTGCGTGGTGAATCACTAGAGAATAATAGAATAAGTATACACTACCATTCTTTTTTCATCCACAGCCTCTCCACAAGCCCCACGATCCCCAGCCCTTGACAGGGTTTTCTCCCTCGGCTAAAATACCGGCACCTAACTGAATTGCAGACCTAGGAGATCGTTCACAATTGAATCGAGCCAAATAAGAACCTAAAGTCATTCGGAAGATTTTCTTCTGTGTGATTGCAACGTCTATATCGATACAATCAGATATCCGGTCTTCGGACCGGATGTTCTACTAAGAGTTTGATCCTGGCTCAGGATGAATGCTGGCGGCGTGTCTAAGGCATGCAAGTCGCGCGGACATAATGCGATTACATCAAGCTATGTTAGCGGCAGACGGGAGCGGAACACATTGGTAACATTCCTTGAAGTCGTGAACAACCCCGGGAAACTGGGGCTAATACACGATGGCCAAGGGGGGTCGTAAGACATTCCCTTGTAAAGCTTCGGCGCTTCAAGATTGGCCTATGTCCTATCAGCTAGTTGGCGAGGTAACTGCTCACCAAGGCTATGACGGGTAGGGGGCGTAAGAGCGTGGCCCCCCTCACTGGGACTGAGACACTGCCCAGACACCTACGGGTGGCTGCAGTCAAGAATATTCGGCAATGGGCGAAAGCCTGACCGAGCGACGCCGCGTGCCAGACGAAGCACTTCGGGGTGTAAATGGCTTTTTTCAGGGACGAACAAATGACGGTACCTGAAGAATAAGAGGTTGCTAACTCTGTGCCAGCAGCAGCGGTAATACAGAGACCTCGAGCATTATCCGGAATTATTGGGCGTAAAGGGTCCGTAGGCGGCTTATCAAGTCATGTGTCAAATCTTTGGGCTCAACCCAGAGGCTGCGCGTGAAACTGGTAGGCTAGAGGTCGGGAGAGGCATGTGGAATTGTTGGTGTAGCGGTAAAATGCGTTAATATCAACAAGAACACCAAATGCGAAGGCAGCATGCTGGAACGATTCTGACGCTGAGGGACGAAAGCGTGGGTAGCGAATGGGATTAGATACCCCAGTAGTCCACGCCCTAAACGATGAGTGCTAGATATCAGGAGTATCGACCCTCCTGGTGTCGTTGAACCAAGCTAACGCGTTAAGCACTCCGCCTGGGGAGTACGGTCGCAAGACTAAAACTCAAAGGAATAGACGGGGACCCGCACAAGCGGTGGAGCATGTGGTTTAATTCGACGGTAAGCGTAGAACCTTACCTGGGCTTGAAAGGTAGCTGCAAGTCTGGTGAAAGCCGGACCGCCTTCGAGGGTGCTATCTAGGTGCTGCATGGTTGTCGTCAGCTCGTGGCGTGAGCTGTTCCCTTAAGTGGGGTAACGAGCGCAACCCTTGTCATGCGTTACATATGTCGCATGAGACTGCCCTCGCAAGAGGGAGGAAGGTGAGGATGACGTCAAATCAGCATGGCCCTTACGTCCAGGGCCACACACGTGCTACAATGGCTGGTACAATGGGCTGCCAAACCGCAAGGTGGAGCGAATCCCATAAAGCCAGTCTCAGTTCGGATTGAGGGCTGAAATTCGCCCTCATGAAGCTGGAATCGCTAGTAACGGCCGATCAGCTACGCGGCCGTGAATACGTTCTCGGGTCTTGTACTCACCGCCCGTCAAGCCAAGAGAGTCGGGGGCGCCCGAATGTCGCCGTTAGGCGGCAGAAGGCGAAACCGATGATAGGGGCTAAGTCGTAACAAGGCATCCGTAGCGGAAGCTGTGGATGGATCACCTCCTTTCTAGGGAATATGAAGCGCTTGCGCTTCTACGATCCTAGGTCGAGATCAAATTCGTTTGATCAGATCAAAGTCGTCCGATGTACTTCGGACGCAGGTAGACGTTGCAATCACACAGGTGACAATCTGGCATCGATTCAATTGACAATCCCCGCCCACCAGGGCGGGGTTTTGCTTTAGATGGGGGGGCGTGAGATAAAAAAACGAGACCACTTAGGATCTCAGTAGATACTTTCCTGGATAGCCGTGATCGCCTGCTCCGCAAGCTCCCTGCTCCGAGCGGCCACGACCCAGCGGCCGTTCTTGAGCTGAATAGAAATGACCGTACCGCCGGCTTCCTCCACGATGATTTGGTTCGCGAACAAGTCCCAGTCGTTTACAAGACGGGCGACGGCCACGTCGAGCGACCCTTGCGCCACAAGCGTGAACATCAGGAACCGCGGAACCGGCAGGTGCGTCTTGAATCGTGAAACGAGTACCCCGACGTCCATGCCAGCCCCGTACATTCGGTGCAGATGCCCGAAGCACGCGATGGCGCGCTCAATGAGGCGAGGAGCGTACATCCGGTTTACGCACGGCTTCGCGACGATCTCATAACCTTCGAACAAATCTGGCTCCATGCGATACGTGCCGCAACCGCGCTCGGCGACCCAGATGGTCTCCCTCGCGGAATGCCCGAGGATACCGAGCTGGATCCCGTTCGGATCCTTCATGGCGATGAGCACGCCGTAATCCTCCATGCCGCTGATGAACTGGATCGTTCCGTCGAGCGGATCGGCGTACCATACCCGCCCAGACGAACCGGCGGTCGTGCCTCCCTCCTCTCCGACGAACCCGTCCTGCGGGAAGGCTTCGAGGATCATAGATCTTATGGCCGTTTCCGCTCGGGTATCCGCAACGGTTACGGGACTTCCATCCAACTTGGTAAACACCTCCACGCTTTTGGATTCCGCCAGGTGAATCTCCATTGCCTTCCTGCATGCCCTGAAAGGAGCTTTCAGTCTCTTGATTCTGGTCATGATTCCACACCTTCCTTTTCGTTGTGGACGAAAAACTTACAATATTTATGCTGACCTGTCAATCATTCTGAAAAAAAGATCCTCGAGAGAGGATCAGGACTCGGACGAACATGCGTTCGTGACGTGATTGAGGACCGCTTCCTCCACGCGTTCGCGGAGGATGGCGTCGGCCCACTGCCAAAGTGGAAATTCCCGGTCGTTGCCGGTAATCACGAGGCGTGCGCGGCCATTTATAATGACGATGCGCGGTCTTTCCACGTGAACGAAGCCGTTCGTGACGCGCGGCGGCGGCTCTATCTCGACGAACGGACGGTCGAGGGACGCGTACAGCAGGTTGCCATATCGTCCCGATACGCAGTCGACGATCATTTCCATCGGATACTGCTTCGCGATGCGATCGCTCACGAAGGACAACACGTCCAGGGAGCGCTTGAGTCGGACCCGGATGAAGTCCAGAAGCCGGGCGGGCTCCATCCTCCCTTTGACGGTTACGTGGCTGCCGATCATTCCCGTCGCGACACAGAGTGGGGAGTAGAAAGTCACGAGTGCGGAATGTTGCCAGAGGAACAGGGTGAACGAGTCGTCGCACGGATCGCAGATTGGGACGGCGCTACCGTCAGGATGGCGGCGATATCCGAGAGTCAGGGTAATGCCCATGTCGTTGCCTCCTACGTGTCACGCTACCAGCAATCGCGATCCGTGTACATAAAAATAAAAGCTGCCGGAACCAAGTCCCGCAGCTTTTCGTCTCGTCCTAGCGATGCCGGAACACGATCGCGTTCGGCAGCGTTCGGTTCGGCCCGTACTCGTATGCTCCTTCGAAGTACAGCGCGCTCGTAGCCCCGCCGTCGAGGTTCATCGCGTAGTCGGCGCCGATCGCCTCGTCGAAGATTGACGCGAGGTCGGTCACCGAGGCGCTGTGGGCGATGACGAGGCAGAAGTTCTTGCCGTCGAAACCGATCCCTCCGCGCGAGCTCTTCGTGGTCTGCGACGCGTTCACGACTTCGCCCGCGACAACGTTCTCGCCGCCCTCCACGAGCGACGGATAGTTCGCGATCGCGGATTGTAGCTGCTTGCCCGACACGGACTCGTATGCCGCGACGGACGTTCCAAAGCTCGGCGTGCGATGGTAGAACCAGAGCGTTCCGTCCTCGTTCGTGGTCAGCATCGGGCCGGTCTGGTAGGGAAGGTCGAACTCGTTGCGCATGATTCCGGCCGCGGTGTTGTACACCGGCGGATCGAACGATCCGGTCTTGCCGGCGCACGACGCGTAGTCCGCCGGGCAGAAGTACGTGCCGTGGATTCCGATCGTCCCGCCGTTTTCGGCGACGAAATCCGCGAGAGTCTTCGTCGCGCATCCGTTTTCGCAGTCGCCCGTTTCGGCCGTGTCCGTGACCATCTCGTACGTCTCGCGCGGAATCGTCACGAGGTCGATGGTGAACGATCCGCGGCTCGTCGTAACGGTCTTCTTGAGATGCGTCGCGTCCGACGAGGAAATTGTCGAGTCGCCCGCGACCGGAATCGTCGCCAGGTCCGCGTCCGTGATCCCGAGCCCGAGCGAGCTCATCGCCGCAAGCGCGTCGGCCGGGCGGCCGAGATACGTCCGCTCGAGCGTCTTCGGATACACGTACCACGCCTCGCCGTGCGACTCGACCTGCAGAAGAATCCGTCCGGACAGCCGCGACCGCATCGACGCGCTTCCCGGCGCCCCGCTTCCTGCCGCGGGGATCTGCGCCAGGTCCGCGTTCGAGATCCCAAGCCCAAGCGATCGCATGACATTGAACGCGTCGTCGGGCCGTCCGAGCGAATACCTCGTCAGCGATGCCGAATTCACGTACCATGCCTCGCCGTTCTGCTCGACTTGGAGCAAGATCATCCCGGAAGTCTGCGACGCAAGCGACGTCGAGGCCGAGCTCGGAAGCGGCAGCGCGAACGAGCAGAGGAGCACGAGCGCGAAAAGGCGTTGGATGCGCATAGGATATTTGCGTGTGTAAGGGCGGGACGATATCAGAAAATAGGCCGTTTGTCAACGATTATGACAAAAAAAAGCCTCGGGGTGTAAATCGTGGCTGGCCACGAAGCGTCAGATCATCTAGGATGGGAGCGATATGCCAAAGCAACGCCTTCGCCGATACGACGTGCTCACCATCTTTCCCGCGATGATTTCCGCGTACGCGCAGGAATCCATCTTGGGGCGCGCTCAGGAGAAGAAGCTGGTCTCGATCGTGGGGCACGACCTGCGCGACTGGGCGGAGGACAAGCATCGGCGGGTGGACGACACTCCGTATGGAGGTGGTCCGGGGATGGTGATGAAGGTGGACGTGTTCGACAAGGCAGTTAAAAAGGTCAAAGGGAAAAGGTCCAAGGTCAAAGTGATCGTGACTTCTGCTTCTGGAAAGAAGTTCACGCAGAAGGACGCGGTTCGCCTTGCGGAGTTCGACCTCATCTTTTTGTGCGGCCGCTACGAGGGAATCGACGCGCGGGTCGAGGAGCACATTGCGGACGAGGCGTTCTCGGTGGGGGATTATGTCCTTACGGGAGGCGAGCTGCCGGCGCTGACGATGATCGACGCGGTGGCGCGCAACGTGCCGGGCGTGCTCGGCGCCAAGGAGTCGCTCGCGGAGGAATCGCACACGGAGGAAGGGGTTCTCGAGCATCCGCAGTATACGAAGCCGGCGGTTTACAAGAAGTGGGCGGTGCCGGAGGTGCTGATGGGCGGGGATCACAAAAAAATCGCGGAGTGGAGAAAAAAAATGTCACGGAAGGCGTAACGGGGCCAGGCCCCGTTTTGCGTCGAAGAAAACGACCCGACGAGCGTCGGGTCGAGATGGCCGTCAAGGCGAGTCACAGCGCCGCCTGGATCTTGCTGAGACGCGGTTCGTTGTCCATGATTCTCTCCGAGCCAGAGAGTGCCAAGACGCGGGCAGACTGTCAATGCTGGCACGAAGAAAAAGACCCAGGACGACCGTGGTCGTCGAAGGGTCAGGAGGCGACGTCCGGCGCGTCGCGCGGCGGCTCGTCGTAGTCTGATTCGGCAGGGAGGAGCTCGACCTCCCAGGTTTTCCACGCGTCGACCTTGCGGCCGTGTCGCGCGATCCACTGGACCGCGTGCTGGACGCGCTGCGGCCGCGGCAGCCCGGGATAGGCAGAGCGGAGATGCTCGCAAAGGGCAAATGTTGGCCGCGTCCCAGGCATGAGTACGGACGGCCGCTCGTTCGTTTCGACGAAATGATCGATCGCGTCGGCGTCGTGCAACGAGAGGCTGACGTACGCGATTTGCTGGGAAGGGGAAAGTCGGTATCGGACCAAGCGTTCTTCGTTCATAAGAGATCCTTTGGCGACGGGGATGATAGCACGGCTCGGCGATTCGTCAATGCGCGACGAGTCGGGTACGGCCTGCTACACTGTCCACGATATGACCGACGCCCACCACCTCCCGAACGTCTTCTCGTCGATCGTCGCGACCGCATGTCGCGTCGTTCCCGGCCTTTCGCACGTCGACCCGTCCAAGATCCTCGTCTGCGTCCGCAAGCTCCCGCCGACGCGGCTCGGGGAGACGCTTGGGTTGCGGCAGGCGAAGGCTCGGCGGGGGCACGATTCCGTCTTTTCGACGATGGTCGTGGGCGGGCGGGAAATCCTGTACGTGATCACGTTCAACGTCTCGCTCGTCTCGACGTCGGCTCCGGCCCGCCAGGCGCTTGAGACGGTGATGCACGAGCTGTGGCATATCGCCGAGGAGTGCGACGGGACGATCCGGCCGGTCCGGCACGGAAAGGGATTCAACGCGGCCGTCGCGGACCTGCATGACGCGTACGTCTCAATCGGCGGACGGCTCGTTCCGACGTTCGACGATCACGCGCGCGTCCGGCTTCGGCATCTCCGTGGAAAGGGAAGGCCGGGAGTTCTGTCCGTCCGCCGCGGACTGTCACTTGTCTTGGCGCTTCCGAAGGCGTGGAAGGGCGAGTGGACCGAGGAGGACGTCCGCGAGCGGACGACGACCTTGTCGAAGATCCTCCCGGCGACGTTTCTCTACGCTTGCCCCGCGGGTCACTCGGTGACCCGGTATCGCGTTCTGAAGAAGCCGAGCTCGTGCGCCGTCTGCTCGCCGACGTTCGACCGGCGGTTCCTTCTCAAACGAAAAACCGCCTAAGCGGCGGTTTCCGTTGCTTTCGCCTTTTCGGCGGCGATGGTCTTCTGGCGGGTCGAGGTCAAGTGCGTCACGTTGCGCTTCTTGCCGTCCACGATCTTCTGGTCGACCAGGATGTTCCAGACCGACTCGGAAGGCTGGGCGCCCTTGCTGATCCAGTATTGGATGCGCTCGGCGTTCAGCGTGGTTTCCTTGGTGCGCGGGTTGCGGTGGCCGAGAATTTCCAAGGACTTGCCCCACGGGTCCTTCTGCTTGTCCATGATGACCACGCGGTACATGGGCTGCTTCTTTTTTCCGACGCGGGTGAGACGAATTGACAGCATAGGTTTGGTTCAAACATGAGCGTGTTGAACGGTGCCGGAATCATAGCGGAAGGGCAGGAATGTGTCAATTGTGCTATCATTTGAAGCACTATGACCACAGATGCCATTCGTGATCTTCCCGTCGGCCGCCAGGGCCAGGAGCTGCTGAAACTGTCCGACCGCGATGGCGGCGCCGTCCTTCGAAGGCTGAGGGACGAGGAAGTTCTCCAGCTCCTGAAGTACGTGGATCCCGACGAGGCGTCGGAAATTTTGAAGTTCGCCTCGCCGCGAAGGCGCAAGGTTCTCGTTCGCAGCCTGTCCGAGGAGATCAAGGGAAAGGTCGAGCGCCTCCTTTCGTTCCATCCGCACGAGGCCGCCGGCATGATGGACCTCAACTACATCCAGGTTCCGAAGGGCGCCACCTACGCGCACGTGGCCGACGACCTGACCAAGCACGAGAACATGACCGGAAAGTTTCCGGTAATCCTCGCCGTGGAGGACGGCCTGCTCGCGGGGGAGCTGCACGGCCACGAGCTCGTGATGCACAAGCCGAGCGACAGGATCGCGGACGGCCTGAAGCCCGTCGCGACGGCGCGGTTCGACCTTCCCGAGCGTGACGTCGTCCGCATGTTCAAAGCCCATCCGCACACCCGCATCGTAGTGCTCGACGCCGACGAGGCGATCATGGGCGTCGTGTTCACGGACGACGTTTTGCGCGTGATGCGCGCCCAGCAGACACAGTCGCTGTACGACTTCGCCGGCGTGAAGCAGGAGGAAAACGTCCATGACACGGCGTTCTTGAAGGTGAGGTCGCGCGCCGTCTGGCTGGTGATCAACCTTGCGACGGCATTCCTCGCCGCGTCCGTCGTCGGCATGTTCTCGGAAACGATCGAGAAGACCGTCGTGCTCGCGGCGTTCATGCCGATCGTGGCGGGAATGGGAGGAAACGCAGCCACGCAGACGATGGCCGTGATGGTCCGCGGGCTGGCCATGAAGGAAGTGGAGCTTGCGAGCGGCCTGCGCGTGGTCTTGAACGAGATCGGCGCGGGGTTCGTGAACGGGGCGATCAACGGAATCATTGTCGCCCTCATCGCGACCGTGTTCAACCAGAACCCGATGCTCGGCCTCGTGACGGGAATCGCCATGGTGTTCAACCTCATGGTCGCCGGCGCCGCGGGTGCCACGATCCCGATGATCATGCAGAAGCTCGGCAAGGACCCTGCCACGAGCGCGACGATCTTCATCACCACGTGCACGGACGTCCTCGGGTTCTTTGTTTTCCTCGGGTTGGCGAGCATTCTGCTGTAGTCATCTTAATGAATTCCTATGTCGAAGCACGATCAACCGTTACCGGATGAAATCAGGGAGGAGGTACCGAAGGAATCCAAGGACAACTTTAAGCCGTATAAAGGATGGACGTCGTCGACAAGCGTCGAGGAAATGAGCGCGACGGAAAGAAAGGCGTTTCGGATGCTTCCCAAGGGCGAGCAGCTTGCGTATCAGGCGAAGATTGACGCGGAGAACGCGGCGGCAACGGCGTATATGCAGGCGGAAATAGACGCTCGAAGGCTTACTCACGCTTTTGTCGAAAGCGACGTATCGCGAACCCTTCGGGAACTTTCGGAAAACATCGCCGCCGACGAGCGATTGGAGATGCGGCTGGCCGCGGAAAGGCTGGCGTTGGGAGAACAGCGGGAGTTCCTGATCCGCACGCTCAATGAGCTGTCCGTGATCCTCAAGGATGTCGCCAGAGAGGAGGATCTCGACTCCATTCCAGGATGGGGCATTGCCGCCTTTGAGCTTCTTCCGTACGTGAGCATGGCATCCGCGTTCTTTGGTAAGGAAATTGCCACGAGGCGCGATCCGGGGACCGGAGAGGTCACGGGGCTCCGCCTCAAGGACCTGACCTCCGCCGAACGGGCGATCCACGCGACGATTGGCGAGATGGCATTCTCGAAGAAGATCACGATGACGATCATGAAGGTCGTAAAAAAGGTTCTGGCGCGGTCCTTCAAGAGCTCCGTCGGACACGTGGCAGGAACCGTGAAAAAAGCGCTGACATAATCATATGATCGATCTTAAAAAGATGGCAGCCATCCTCGCGGTCGCTCCGATATCGGACGACATGCGCAGGGGATACGTCAAGCTGATCCCGCAGCTCCCGGAAAAGTACGCCGAGCAACTTATGACGCTCCTTGAAAAGCATGTGCGCGACATGAAACACGTGGAGACGGAAGGAAAGAAGCTCGTCGCGAAGGTATTGGACGGAAGGAAAATCGCGGCGGTAAAGAAGAAGATCAAATAAAGAAAAAATCCGACGGAACGTCGGACAGTCAGGAGTTCTGGAGCGTGCGCTCCAGGGGAATGGAACGGTTCCAGGCGAGCCGCTCGATGGGGCGGCGACAGAGGACGGAGTGCTGCATTGCGAACGACTTTACGAACGCGGCCCAGGGGACATGCGCGTCCATGAGCGGAGATTGGTGCTTCGCGAGCGAGGCCACCACGTCGGCGATGACGATCGGGTCGGTGTCGCGGAGGAAGTCCCGCATCTCGTTCTCCGTGACGTCAAGCCTGCTCGCGTGGGCAAAGAAGAGGCGGACGATCTCGACGCGGATCCGCTGCGCGTCGGAGCCCTCCGTCGGGTGGTGCGCAATCGACGCGGCGAGTTCCTGCGCGAAGCGGATGTGGTCGGCAAGGACGCGCCGGCCCTCCGCGCGCGTCTCGTTCGTTCGCGCGTTCGAACGGTCCGCGATGACTGCGAGCAGCGCCGCCAGCATCGCGAGGAACGCGGCGTCGACGAGGAAGACGGCGGACGGGGAAATCCCATCGAACGGCAAACAGAGAAGGTTGGAAAGGACGATCGCGCCGACCGCCCGGAATGCGATCGTGCGGGCGAACGTCGTCGGTTCGGATTGCATACGCGCTCCGTAAGCCACGCAATGGTATTCCTACCGGAGAGCACGGTCAAGAAAAAATCAAAAGCGACCCGACCTTTCGTCGAGTCGCCCTTTTTTATCTAGTGCCGCGCGCTCGCCTCTGCCGTCACGTCCGACAGATTCACGCTGAGCAAATTCGACACGCCGTCGTCGCCCATCGTGACGCCGTAGAGGACGTCCGCTTTCTCCATCGTCGCTCGGTTGTGCGTGATGACGATGAACTGGGTGAGCTTGGCCAGCTCCTCGAGGATGCCGGCGAAGCGGAAGGTGTTGGCTTCGTCGAGCGCGGCGTCGACCTCGTCGAGGACCACGAACGGGCCCGGGTTCACGGCCATGATCGCGGACACGAGGGCGATTGACGTCAGGGCGCGCTCGCCTCCGGACAACAGGCTCAGCGATTTGAGCTTCTTGCCCGGCGGCGTGGCCTGGATGTCGATGCCGACCACGCGGTCCTCGCGCTCCCGGATGCGCAGGGCGATCTTCTCGGTCTCGCCGAGCTGCGCGACTGCCGCGTCGAGGTCGTCGGCCGCGTCGAGCTTGACCTCCTCGCGCGACATCTTCACGAGGGAACACGATCCTCCGCCGAACAGCATCTTGAAGAACTTCTCGAACTCGTCGTTGATCTTCTTGAACGCCTTCTCGGACTGCCTGTGAATCTCCTCGTCGAGCTCGTCGATGATCTTCTCCGTGTCCGCCACGGCCGAGCGCAGGTCGCTCACCTGGCCGAACAGGAACGAGAAGCGGGCGTTCGTTTCCTCGAATTCCTTCACGATCTCGGGGTCGATGCCGCCAATGAGCTCGAGCTTGTAGCGCAGGCGTTGGATCTCGGGATAGGCGGCCGCGGTGTCGACGGTAATTTCGACGCGACGTCCGCGGATGTCGCCGGCGAGTTCCTTCAGCTGCTCGTCCATGTCGCGGCCGAGGTTGGCCTGGCGTTCCTCGAGGCGCGCGAGGTCGATGGCGACCGCGTTGCGCTGGTTCTCGACCAGGTGGATTGCCTGCTGCTTTTGTCGCAAATCGCGCTGCAAATCAAACAGCTCGGTGCGCACCTGCTTTTCGGTGACGGCGCGCGACTTCATGCTCTCCTCGAGCGTCTTCAGTTCCGCCTCGCTCGCGGCGATCATCTCGCCGAGCTCGACGATGCGGGCGATCGCCTTCGGGTCCGCGACCACGTCCTCAGGGCTCGGCCGCTGCAGGCGCGACACCAGCGTCGTCGACGCGCTCAGCATCTCGTCAATTCTCGCGTACACCGCGTCGAGGTCCTTCATCTCGCGCAACCCCTTGAGCCCGAGCGTGACACCCTCGATCCCCTCGATGATCTTCGTCAGCGGCAGCGGCGCCCAGTTGCTCTGCGCGCGTACCTTCGCCATCTCGATTTCCTTCTGAACCTTGAACTGCTCGTCGCGGAACCCCGAGCGCTTCTTTTGCGTCTCGTTATATTCCTTCTGGATCGCCACGAGCCCGTCGTCCTGCACGTCCTTGTCCTTCTCCTCGCGTTCCATCGCCGTCACTTTTTCGACGAGGGCCGCGACGTCGGAGGTCTCCTTGTTCACCTGGATGTCGAGCCGGCCGAACTTTTCCCTCACGCCCGACAGCTCGTCCACCAGCTGCCACCACATGGTCCCGAAGTACCCGTGCTCGAGCTCACGCAGTTTTTTTTCGACCTCGGCGCGTTCCTGCAATCGCGACACCTGGCGCTTGAGCGACTTGAGGCGCGGCTCGATCTCGGTGAGGAGCATCTCGACCTCCGCGAGGTTCTCATACGTCCGCTTCAGCTTGAGCATCGACTCGTGGCGCTTGATCTGAAACTGCTTCACGCCGGTCGCGTCGTCGAAGAACGCCTTGCGCTCCTCGGGGGAGGAAACGAGGATGTGGTCGACCATTCCCTGGCCGATGACTGAGTACGACCGCTGTCCCACGTTGGCCTGCGCGAGCAGCAGCTGGATGTCAGAAAGCCGCGCGGCCGAGCCGTTCAGGAGATACTCCGAGTTGCCGTCGCGATACAGCCGGCGGGTGACGGTCACCTCGGAGAAATCGATCGGCATCGTCCGGTCCTCGTTGTTGAACGTCATCGAAACCTCGGCGAACCCGGACCGCCCGCGGCCCTCGGACCCAGAAAAGATGACGTCCTGCGATTCCTTCCCGCGCAAAAGCTTCAGCGACTGCTCGCCAAGCACCCACCGGATGGCGTCCGAAAAGTTCGATTTGCCCGACCCGTTCGGGCCTACGACAGCCGTGATGGGGGATACTCCGCCCTTGGGAGGAAGGAACGACAGCGTCGTTTTCTGGGCGAATGTCTTGAATCCTTGGAGTTCGAGTTTGAGGAGAAACATAGGGAATGGCTGGGGAGAGGATAACGGGGAAAGTATAGCATACCCCGGACTTTCCTCTGCGCCCGTAGCCGCCTAGTCGATTGACCGTCGACCGATCCGATGATAGGATCATCCATTCCTATGGAATCCTACACCCACCGCAAAATTCATGACCTACTTCTAGCCGCGAAGCGGCCCGTGTTTATCGCGGACGAGCGGATCGATGGCGATTCGCTCGGATCGTCCCTCGCGATGGCGGACTTTCTCAAGGGGCGCGGGATCCGCGTGCCGGTGTTCGTCTCCGAGCCGATCCCCGCGAAGTATCGCTTCCTCCCAAACGTCGATCTCTGCACCACCGACGCTTCGATCTTCGACGACCCGTCCATCGATCTCGTCGTCTCCTTCGACTGCTCCGACGCCGCATACGTCGCGCGTCTCCTCGCGCTCTGCCCGTCCCGCCCGACGACGATCAACATCGACCACCACGCGACGAACGCGCGATACGGCCAGATCAACCAGGTCGTCGTCTCGTCCCCCGCGACGGCGGAGGTCGTCTATCGCTGGTTCAAGGAAAACAACGTCGTCCCAAGCCGAGAGGCGGCCACCTGCCTGATGACCGGGATCTGCTTTGACACGACGGTGTTCTCGAACTCCGGGACGAACCAGCGGGCGTTTGAGGCGGCGTCCGATTTGCTCATGGGCGGGGCGCGGATTCAGGAGGTGATTCGGAACATGTATCAGAATCGCGGGGTGAACGTCCTTCGCGTGTGGGGAGCCGCGCTTGAGCGGATTCGTCGTCATGAGTCGAAGTCCGTGGTCGCGACCTTTCTCACGCGGGCGGACATGGACGAGAACGGGGCGACCGACGACGAGGTGGACGGACTATCGAACTTTCTCAACCTGGTGACCGAGGCCGAAGTCCTCTTCGTCCTTCGCGAGACTCCGGACGGCGGGATCAAGGTTTCCATGCGCTCGACGGGACCGGACGTTTCGAAGATCGCCGCGGCCATGAACGGGGGAGGGCACCGCAAGGCGGCGGGATATACCGTCGCGGCCGGGGTGTCCATCTGCGACGACGCCGGATGCTGGCAACTGGTCGAACAGGCCGTCGCCATGTTAGAGTAATCGCACTATGTCCATATTAATCCCGACCGTCATCGAAAAGACCCACATGGGCGAGCGCGCCTATGACATCTACTCGCGGCTCCTGAAGGACCGCATTATCTTTCTCGGAACCGAGATCGACGACACCGTCGCGAACCTCATCATCGCGCAGCTGCTGTTCCTCGAGTCCGAGGACAAGACCAAGGACATCAAGATCTACATCAACTCGCCGGGCGGCTCCGTCACGGCAGGGCTCGCCATCTATGACGCGATGCAGTACGTAAAGCCCGACGTGTCCACGATGTGCGTCGGCATGGCCGCGTCGATGGGAGCGGTGCTTCTCGCGGGCGGTGCGGACGGAAAGCGGTTCGCGCTGCCGAACGCGGAGATCATGATCCACCAGGTGCTCGGCGGATTCTCGGGGCAGGCGACGGACATCAAGATTCATGCCGACCGGATCATGGTCATCAAGAACCGGCTGAACGAGATCCTCGCGAAGCACAGCGGGCAGAAGGTTTCTAAGGTCGCGGGCGACACGGAGCGCGACAACTTCATGGACCCCGTGGCGGCCCAGAAATACGGCCTTATCGACAAGGTGCTCGGGAAGATCTAGGCTACTTTGACAGA
>CALRGA010000005.1 GCA_943357025.1 Candidatus Uhrbacteria bacterium RIFOXYB12_FULL_58_10
TCGCGGCGTGTACGACACGCAGGGAGTCGCCGACCGTCGCAAGGGACGCTCGCTCTACGGCCAGAAGAAGCCGAAGGCCGGAGCGGCCGCGAAGGGAGCCAAGGGTGGCAAGCCGGGCAAGAAATAAATTTAATCACGTCTCCGACGGAGTACTCCCCACGCAGGGAGGAAGGTGCCGGTCGGAGACATTTTCTCTAAACATATGCGCGGAAAACAAGCGGTGCGACGTCAGATTACCCCGGACCCGAAGTTTAACAACGAGAACGTGGCCCGCTTCACCAACCTGGTGATGCACGACGGCAAGAAGAGCACCGCCATGCGCGTGATCTACGATTGCTTCGACATCATGGAGAAGAAAACGTCGTCGAGCCCGGTGGAGACCTTCGAGAACGCGCTCAAGAACGTCATGCCGACGCTTGAGGTGAAGAGCAAACGCGTGGGAGGAGCCAACTACCAGGTTCCGATGCCGGTTCGCGGCGAGCGCCGCTTCATGCTGGCCGCCCGCTGGATTCTCATTGCCACGCGCGCCAAAAAGGGCCGCCCGATGGCGCAGAAGCTTGCCGACGAGCTCATCGCCGCCTCGAAGAACGAGGGCGACGCCGTCAAGAAGAAGGCTGACGTACAGCGCATGGCCGAGGCCAACCGCGCGTTCGCTCACTTTGCCCGCTAGACCCCTATGCCCCGACAATACCCACTTGAAAAAACACGCAACTTCGGAATCATCGCGCACATCGACGCCGGAAAGACCACGGTTTCCGAGCGCGTGCTGTTCTACACGGGCCGCTCGCACAAGATCGGCGAGGTGCACGAGGGAGCCGCCGTCATGGACTGGATGGAACAGGAGCGCGAGCGCGGCATCACCATCACGGCCGCCGCCACCACCTGCTTCTGGAAGGACCACTGCATGAACCTCATCGACACCCCGGGACACATCGACTTCACCGTGGAGGTGAAGCGCTCCCTTCGCGTGCTTGACGGCGCGTGCGTCATCTTTGACGGCGTTGCCGGAGTGGAGCCGCAGTCCGAGACCAACTGGCGCTATGCCGACGACTACAACGTGCCGCGCCTCTGCTTCATCAACAAGCTCGACCGCACGGGCGCCGACTTCTACAAGGACCTGAAGTCGATCGCCGACCGCCTCACCAAGAAGGCGTACCCGCTCCAGCTTCCGATCGGAACAGAGGCCGATTTCGTCGGCGTCGTGGACCTTCTGAAGATGAAGGCGTTCTACTACCGCGACGACCAGGGCAAGGTCATCGACGAGCTCGAGATTCCGGAGGACATGAAGGCGATCTCGGCCGAGTATCACGGCAAGCTCATCGAGGCCATCTGCGCCTCCGATGACGCGCTCATGGCCATGTACCTCGCCGGCGAGGAGCCTGGCATCGACGCGCTCAAGGTCGCGCTGCGCAAGGCCACGATCAAGGTGGAAATCATCCCGGTGCTGTGCGGATCCGCGCTCAAGAACAAGGGCGTGCAGTTCATGCTCGACGCCATCATCGACTATCTCCCAAGCCCGCTCGACATCCCGTCGGTCGTCGCGTACAACCCCGACAACCTCGAGGAGCGCGTCGAGCGCCTCACCTCCGACACCGCCCCGTTCTCCGCCCTCGCGTTCAAGATCGCCGCCGACCCGTTCGTGGGCAAGCTCGCCTTCTTCCGCGTGTACTCGGGTTCGGTGAAGGCTGGATCGTACGTGCTCAACCCGCTGAACGGCGAGCGCGAGCGCATCAGCCGCATCGTCCGCCTCCACGCCAACAAGCGCGAGGAAATTGACGAGGTGTTCGCCGGAGAGATTGCCGCGGCCGTGGGACTCAAGTCCACGTTCACGGGCCACACGCTCTGCGACGAGAACAACCCGGTGATCCTCGAGGCCATCGTGTTCCCGGAGCCGGTCATCTCCATCGCCATCGAACCGAAGACGAAGGTCGACCAGGAAAAGATGGGAACGGCCCTTCAGCGACTTGCCGAAGAGGATCCGACCTTCCGCGTCCGCACCGACGACGAGACCAACCAGGTCATCATCTCCGGCATGGGCGAGCTTCACCTCGACATCATCGTCGACCGCATGCGCCGCGAGTACAAGGTGGAGGCCAACGTGGGCGCCCCGCAGGTCTCGTACCGCGAGACGATCAAGGCCGACATGGCCGAGGGAGAAGGAAAGTACATCAAGCAGACGGGAGGCCGCGGACAGTACGGCCACGCCTGCATCCGCCTCGAGAAGAACGAGGCCAACAAGGGCTACGAGTTCGAGGAGGAGATCAAGGGCGGCTCGGTGCCGCGCGAATTCTGGAACGCGATCGACAAGGGAGCGCACGAGGCCGCCGACCGCGGCGTGCTCGCCGGCTACCCGGTGCTCGACGTGAAGGTGACGCTGACCGACGGCTCGTTCCACGACGTGGACTCCAACGAGGCGGCGTTCAAAATTGCCGGCTCCATGGCGTTCCAGGACGCGGCCCGCAAGGCCGGCCTGATCCTGCTCGAGCCGATGATGAGCGTGGAGGTCGTCATGCCGGAGGAGTACATGGGAACCATCGTGGGCGACCTGAACTCCAAGCGCGGACAGATCCAGGAGATGACCGAGCGCTCCGGCGTCAAGGTCATCACCGCCTTCGTCCCGCTCGCCGAGCTGTTCGGCTACGCGACGCAGTTGCGCTCCATCTCGCAGGGCCGCGGGTCCTACTCGATGCAGTTCGACCACTACGAGGAGGTCCCGAGCAACGTCTCGAAGGAAATCATCGAGAAGCGTTCCGGAATGAACCGCCGCGTAACATAAGACGAATTAAAAACGACCCCGACGTTACGTCGGGGTCGTTTTAACGTAGACATGAATCCTCCCGTGCTCCTCGCTTGGCTTCCAGTTCTCGAAACGGAAGTCGTTCGAGACGATGCGCGCGCCGGGTGGAAGTTCTTCCTGTAATTTGGTCTCGAGCTTTCGCATCGCGTACGGGACCTGGTACAGGAAGACGACCGTGCGGTCCGAGACGTTCGTTTTCCAGAACGATTCCTTAACGAACCGCGCGTTCTTGAGGCCGAGGCGGTTGGAGGATCGTTGCGACAGCCTCACGAGCGCGCCGTTGATCTCGACGCCGAGCGCGTCGGCCACGCCTGCCTCGGCGGCGGCGATCACGATGCGGCCGTCGCCGGAGCCGAGGTCGGTTACCTTGTCCGAGGCGACGAGCTTGGCGATGCGGATCATCTCGTCGACGTGCGCGTTCTGCGTGGGAACGTACGGGCCGCCGAAGTGGACGAGGGGGATGAGGAGCTGGACGACCCACCAGAATCCGAGGACGTTGATGATGAGCAGGACGGCGAGGATGACAGAAAGGACGACGGTGATATAATCCATACACTATGATTCCACAAGACATTATCGACGCGTACGATTTCGGGACGATCAAGTCCGTGAAGCCGATCTCGGTCGGTTTGATTCATCAAACATACCAGATTTTAGCGAAAAACGGAACGTTCATCGCGCAGCGGCTGCATCCGGTGCTGGCGTCCGCGGCGATTGGGAAGGACTTTTTTGTCGTCACGACGTTTCTGAACGACAAGGGGTTTCCGGCGCCGAAGACGGTCGTCACGAAGAAGCTCCAGGTGCTTGCCAAGGACAAGGAGGGAAGGGTCTGGCGCGTACAGACGTTTTTGCCGGGCACGACGTTCACCGCGGTTCGCGACGCGAAGATGGCACGCGAGGCCGGGGCGATGTTCGGGCGGGTGCATAAGACGTTGGCGGGACTGAAGTACGAGTTCAAGTCGAAAAAGATCCTGCATGAAACGGAAAAGATTTTTGCGACGTTCGTGAAGGTCGTCAAGAAAAACTGGAAGAACCCGCTGCTCGACGACGTCGCAGAGGACGTCGCGTTCCTTGCGAACGAAATGCACAATGTTCTGCTGCCCGCGTCGCTGCCGTTGCGCGCGATCCACGGCGACCCGAAGATCTCGAACCTGCTGTACGACGAGAAGGGCCGCGCATCCGGCGTCGTCGACCTCGACACGTGCAATCGACGACCGTTGCTCGTCGAGACCGGCGACATGTTCCGGTCGTGGTGCGGCATGCAGGAGGACGACGCGAAGAACGTGTTTCGATTGGACATTTTTAAAGCGGGTTGGAATGGATACGCCAAGGCTGCCGACGGATTTATCTCGGCCCGGGAGAGAAAGCTCGTCCCAAAGTCCGTCGCCACGATCACGCTCGAGCTCGCCTCGCGCTTTCTCGCGGACTACTTCGAGGACAACTACTTCGGCTGGGACGAATCGCGCTATCCGTCGCGCCGCGCGCACAATCTTGCCAGGGCGCGGGGGCAGCTGGCGTTGTATCGCGACATTCAAAAGAAGAAAAAGAAGATGGAAGCGATCGTCGCGTAGATCCTGCTGCGTTGACAAATATCGTCGGTTCGCGTAGGATCCATGTTCGTTGGGGAATTCATGGAACGACCTTCTTTTATCGGACTGATGGGGATACAGCGTCCCGAGGAGCGCGGGGAATTGTCCCGGCTCGCGCCTATGTTCGCGGATCGTCCGCACCGCCTGCTGCTTGGGACATACGCGGATTGGAAGACGCTGCACGGCGCGGCAAGCCGGCCGTTCCTGCCGTCGCGCGGTACGCTTGGCGCGATCTGCGAAACGGGCGGCGACACGGACGTTGCCGTGCACTTCACGCCGACGCCGGAACGATCGCTTGCGGAGCAGATGTACGACCTGATGTCGTCCTGTCCGACCGTCTCCGTGCTGATCCTTCACGCCGTCTGGCCGAAACGCGACACGCTCGCGCGTTTCAAGGGACAATGGCCGAACACCCGCCTCGTGCTGTGGGTTTCGGAGGAATGTTTCATGGATCTCTCCGAGAGCACGTCGCGCGTGGCCCGTCGCGTGGCCGAGTACGCCAAAATTGGCGTCGTCGATTCCGTGATGTTCGACCTGGCATCGGGAAGCGGCGCGCCCATCGATAACGCGCGGGCCGTCATGACGCTGCGCCTGCTGCGACAGGCGGGCGTCAACCTCCCGTTCGGCCTCGCCGGCGGACTTTCAACGGAACGGTTCGACGCCGGGTTCACGCGCGTCGTCCGCGAGTTCAACCCGCTCTCGCTCGTGGCCTCCCGCCACCTCCGCCACGACGGACGCATCGATTCGATTCTCGCCAGACAATTTGTCGAGCGTGCCCTGCTCGCCTCGTCCGCCCCCGCTTTCCAGACCTGATCGGTCTGGATTTTTTATAGAAAATCGCCTCCCCGACAAGCGGTGAGGCGATTTCTTGTTGATTCAGAAGCTGAGAAGACCAGTTCAGGCTGTAATCAGTGTTACTAGATCCTGCGTGTTATCTTTCATCTTTCCTGTGACAATGTTCCTTTTGGGATACCTTTGAATCCTTGCCAGCGCTAGCTGTCTGGCCTCACAAGAAGAAATACTATCAGAGTTTGGCGTTTTCGTCAAGCGTTTTGGGGGTTGATTATATGTTTAATCGCTAAGATTAGCCATTCCGCAAGCCTTTTGAATGATCTCGGCTCCCTTGCGCGCGTCGGATTTCGTCAGATTTAGCATCGGGCTCAGGAACAGCGTCTTCAAATCCGTGAACTCGACCACCAGGCCGGCACGGTAGCATTTCGCGGCGATGAGGACGACGATGGGGAGGCGAAATTCGATGGCGAGCGTCATGCCGATACCGCGGACGGCTTTGACCTTCTTCAGGGATTCGAGCGGCTTGAGGAGATCGAGGAGATACGCGCCGACCTCTGCCGCGTTTTCGGCGAGGTTGTCGCGGACGATGATCTCGACGTTCTTTTCGACGGCGGCGAGATCCTGGAATGCCCAGCCGAACGTTGGGTGCGACGGGATCCCACGCGCCTTTTTGAAGACGGATTCCGTGACCATCGTCGCGGCCATCGTCGCGTACCCTCCCGTAAACGACTTGCCGAGACAGAGAATGTCGGGCTCGATTCCCCAGAGCTCGGAACCGAAGAGTTTCCCGCATCGGCCCATGCAGGTGGCCACCTCGTCCATGGCGAGGAGGACGCCGTATCGTCGGCAGAGCGACTGGACCGCCGGATAGAACGTCGGGGAGGGGATGAAGCATCCGGCGTTCGTCCACACCGGCTCGGACAGGAATGCCGCCACGTCTCCGCGCGCGAACAGATCCTCGATCTCGCGGAGCGTCTCCGCCTCTTGCTTCGCGCTCTTCGGCATCCGGACTTTTGCGAACCCGTCGCACGGCGCGAGGACATTCCCGAACGCGTTTCCGACGCTTCCGGCGCCATACGTGTGGCCGTGGTACACCCCGTTGATCGTGACGATCACCGACTTCTTCGTCGCGGCCCGCGCGGCCTTGATGGCGAACTCGACCGCCTCGGACCCGGAGCAGGCGCGAAACACGCGATTGAGTTTTCCTGGCGCGAGCTCGATGAGGCGCGACGCGAATTTCTCATGGCGCTCCAGTCGAAACCACGGCGGGAGATGAAGCCCCTCGCGCGCCTGCGCCGAAATCGCCTCGGCCATCTCCCTGTTCTTCCACCCGACGGTCCCGACGCACCAGCCGGTTTGGAAGTCGAGGAACTTCCGACCTTTCCTGTCGAACAGATACGACCCGTTCCCGCGAACGAAGTTGACGGGGGCGGAGCCGTAGTCGGCGAGATGTTTTGACATACGGTGGAAGTATAGCAGATCGATTCTGGGGCGAGTAAGTATCCGTGATACAATCTATAAGTAAACGCAAACATTATTCTTATTCGTATGAAGCGACTCCTTTCGTTCCTCGCGGCCGCGGCCATCGTGGCGCCGTCGTTCTTTCTCGTTCGTCCCGTTTCGGCCGCCGGGGCCGGGGACCTGATCCAGTGTCCGGATTTTTCCTCCGTCTACTATCTCGCCGAGGACGGCAACCGATACGTTTTTCCGAACGAGGGGATCTACTACTCCTGGTATCCGGATTTCTCGGACGTCGTAACCATTTCATGCGAGAGCCTCGCGACGTTCCCGTTGGGGGAGAGGCTTCCGTACCAGGCCGGGACAAGACTTCTGAAGATTCCGAGCGTTCCGACGGTGTACGCGGTGGAGTCCGACGGCGTGCTGCGGCCCATTCCGAGCGAGGACGTCGCGGAAGACCTGTACGGCGACGACTGGGCCGACCGCGTGGACGACCTTCCCGAGACCTTCTTTGGCGGATATGAGATTGGCGATGAGCTTGCCGAGGGCGAGCTGCCGGAGGGGATGATCCTGGAGGACGAGGACGGAACGCTTCTGCGCGTCGACGACGACGGCGAGGCGCAGGAAATAGACGTCGTGCTCGACACCGACCAGGAGGACGTGTTTCAGGAAAACGCGATCTCCACGACGGGCCTGGAAGCGCGAATCGGAGCCCTGATCACGCGCATCGAGGTTCTTTCGAGCCAGATAGAGCGGCTTGCCGAACTGCTGGCCAAGCTTTCGCTCGTGAAGGTCGACGTCGAGGACGAGGTTGAGATCGACGAGGTGGACGAGATCGAGTCCGGAAGGGACGCGCAGAAGCACTCGCTCGACGCGATCGGCGACGCGAAGGAAGAGATCGCCGACGCGGAAGAGGAAATCGCGGACGACGAAGCTGATGCAGAGGACTCGGATGACGCGGAAGACGAGGTCGACGCGGAGGACTCGAACGACGATGCCGACGACCAGGATTCGTCAGGATCGGGATCGGACGACGATTCCGAGTCTGAGGGCCGTGGCTGACATGAGAAAAAGCGCGGCGGATTTTCCGCCGCGCTTTCGGTTGGATTCGTGAGAAGGGACGCGCCCGTGGACACGCGTCGAATTCCGTGCTAGCCTGGCCTTCCATGAAGGAGCGAACATGGACAATGGGAAGGCGATCAATCTTGATAGGGAAGTGCCGGAACTTGCGCGGGCCGTGGCCGTGGTTCGGGCGGGGCGCGGGATCGAGGCGCTCGCGGAGTGGATAGTCGTCAAAACGGTGCGGGTCCTTGCCTGCGCGTTATTTGTCCTCTGGGGCGTCGGGTGCGCGGCGCTGGCGGTATTCGCCGGCTCGGCCGGATACGTCGTTGCCGCGGCAATCGCCTGCGCGAACATGGCGATTATCCGACGGATGGCGCGCCACGCGCCGTCGATTCTTCCGGACGATGACGACGAGGCCGACGCGAAGGATCCGCTGAGAGACGTTCCTTCCGGCTTCGCTCGCGTTCTGATCCTGGTCGTCTCGGCCACGGTCTTTCTCCCGGCGATCGCGGTCGGCATTCGGTGGCACACGGATGCCGTACTCAGAAGGTTTGACGAGAAACGCGCGAAGGCGGACACGGTCGTCGGCGATCCGCGGTGGCCGGCCATGGGAAGGCTGTTCGCGGCGCTGGAACGCCGAAACGAGCTTGCGCGGAAGGGAATCATCGTCGAATCCCACGCGACGACCGTCGCGGCGATGATCGCGGAGACGAGGAATAATATGTATCTCCGTCCGCTCGGACGCGCGCACCTGCCGCTGCCCAACGGCTTCCTGAAAAACGTCGAGGATCTCGAGACCGCCATGAGGAAACAATCCGACCGCGTCGACTGACGCGGTTTTTTATTGACACCTCGTCCCCCTGGGTTAAACTACGAACAAAATCGGATAATATCATTTCTATGGACGAGCAACTGCGTCGAATCTTGAACTTGGTGCGGAAAACCGGCGACCGGATGGTCGTGACGGACGGGAACGGGGAGGACGTGTACGTGGTCATGGGGCTGGAACAGTATGAGAATCTTGTGATTCCACAAGGAATCAAGGTCGTCCAGCCGCATAGTCGCGACGAACTCGATGATGGCTTGCCATCCGAAGCTTCTCGAAGCGAAGGATGGTTTGAGGATTGCGAGGCTCAGGAAGAACCGGGGAGGATCGTGCCCTCCCACGCTAAGGTTTCGGAGAGCAAGCCGGTCGCCCCGTCCGCGCCACCTTCTGACATTTGGGAGGCGATGCCGCCTGCGGGGACTGATTCGGAAACATGGGACATTTCAAGGATGTCAGACGTAGAAAAGATTGACTTGGAGAGGCAGTTCGAAAATTATCAACAGGAGAAGGGAAGGGTTGGCATCGCCGACGAAAAACTGGTCGCTCCGGTCGTTGAGGAGAAAACCGAGCCGAAAGATGAGGATTTCAGCGAGGAACAGTTCTATCTCGAGCCGATCGACTAGGCTGGGTTGACGGGCGGGCGAGACCTTGCATTATCCGTTTCCCTCTGTTACAATTTCGCCGTTAATTAAAAAACAACCCTAACAAGAGCATTTTTTGCCCGCCTGGTTCAGTGGCACGCGTCGTGACACATTGAGCCGGCCGGGCAAGGTCGTAACGGACGACCAAGCTCAAAAAATAGCTATGGCAGACTTGTTTGTACGCAACAAGCCGCACGTCAACGTGGGCACCATCGGCCATGTCGACCACGGCAAGACGACCACGACGGCGGCCATTCTCGCCGTTTTGAGCGCCCACGGCGGCATCGCGCAGAAGAAAGGCATCGACGATCTCGACAACGCGCCGGAGTCCAAGGCCCGCGGTATCACGATCGCCACGGCCCACACCGAGTACGAGTCCGAGAAGCGCCACTACGCGCACGTCGACTGTCCGGGACACGCCGACTACATCAAGAACATGATCACGGGAGCCGCCCAGATGGACGGCGCCATCCTCGTGGTTTCCGCCGCGGACGGCCCGATGCCGCAGACCCGCGAGCACATCCTTCTCGCCCACCAGATTGGCGTCCCGGCCATGGTCGTGTACCTGAACAAGGTTGACATGGTCGACGACCCGGAGCTGATCGACCTCGTGGAGCAGGAAGTTCGCGAGCTTTTGACCAAATACCACTACCCGGGAGACCAGGTGCCGGTCATTCGCGGCTCTTCCGCGAAGGCCCTCGCCAACCCGTCCGACCCGGTCGCTTCCAAGCCGATCTTGGACCTGATCGCGGCCATGGACGCCTACATCCCGGATCCGATCCGCGAAATTGAGAAGCCGTTCCTCATGCCGGTCGAGGACGTGTTCTCCATCGAGGGCCGCGGAACCGTCGTGACGGGCCGCATCGAGCGCGGTCAGGTCAAGATCAACGAGGAAGTCGAGATCATCGGCCTCAAGCCGGAATCCTCGAAGACCGTCGTTACTGGAATCGAAATGTTTAACAAGCAGCTTGAGTCCGGAATGGCCGGGGACAACGCCGGCTTGCTTCTCCGCGGCGTGAAGAAGGAGGACATCGAGCGCGGCATGGTGCTGGCGAAGACCGGTTCGGTCAAGCCGCACACCGAGTTCGAGGCCGAGATCTACGCCCTTACGAAGGAAGAGGGCGGACGCCACAAGCCGTTTTTCAACGGCTACAAGCCGCAGTTCTACATCCGTACCACCGACGTGACGGGCGACATCATGCTTCCGGCCGGAACGGAAATGATCATGCCGGGAGACACCTCGACGCTCACGGTCACGCTCATCCAGCCGGTCGCCTTGGAAGAGAAGATGACATTCGCCATTCGCGAGGGAGGCCGCACGGTCGGCGCCGGAGTCGTCACGAAGATCATCAAATAATCATTAAATAGGCTGTTCTTTCCTCATCACTGTGTCCAACGCAACAAAACCAACGGCAGCCAAGGCGGACAAGTCCGCGGACGGACAGCGCATTCGCATTCGCGTTCGCGCCTACGACCACAAGCTCATCGACCAGGCCACGATGACCATCATCAAGGCCGCCGAGCGCTCGGGAGCCAAGATTCACGGACCGATTCCGCTGCCGACCGAGAAGCGCAAGTACACGGTGAACCGCTCGACGTTCGTCCACAAGGATTCGCGGGAGCAGTATGAGATGCGCGTCCACAAACGTCTCATCGACATCACGGACCCGACGGAAAAGACCATCGATGCCCTGATGTCGCTCAACCTCCCAGCCGGGGTTGACGTGGAGATCAAGACCTAGTACAATCGCCGCAGATTGAGGAACACAGAAGAAAGATCCCCCTCCCGTCCGCAAGGCCGGGAGGGGGAAAACCTTCTGGAGCTTCCAATGTCGCAAGAAGGAAAACAACCCATTCATTAAGAATTCTCCCAAAAAACTGTTCTACGTTTGAACAGGTCAGAAGCTGTTAGTAAACCACCGTTAAGAGAGATTTCGCGACGTTTTACTACCAACTTCTGGCTTTTCGTTATCTTGGCCGGTTCGGTCAGGCGAGTCAGTTGTTAGCACGTCCCGTCGGGACCAATGTCTATGCCATTCATCATTGGACGAAAAATCGAGATGTCTCAGCAGTTTCGGGAGGACGGAACGGTCGTTGCGGTTACGCTCGTAAAGGCGGAACCGAACGTGGTCGCGCAGATTCGCGAACTGGAAAAGGACGGATACGTGGCGGTTCAGCTTGGAACGGACGTGAAGCGCGTCCTGAACCTGCCGGAGGCCGGACACGTAAAGGATCTTTCCCTGATGGGAACCCTGCGCGAGTTTCGCGTCGATTCTACGGACCTCACGCGCGGCAACGTAGTCGACGTGACCGCGTTCGCCCCGGGAATGCACGTCGACGTGACGGGTACCTCGAAGGGTCATGGATTCGCCGGCGTCATGAAGCGCCATCACTTTTCCGGAGGTCCGGCAACGCACGGTCAGAAGGACCAGATGCGCATGCCTGGCTCCATCGCCTCTCAGCGCCAAGGCCCGGTCTCAAAGGGTCAGCGCATGGCCGGACACATGGGCGACCAGCGCGCCACGGTCAAGAACCTTGAAATCGTCTCGGTCGATCCTATCAACAACATTCTCGCGATCTCTGGCGCCATTCCCGGCGCGCGCGGAGGCTTAATCCTCGTCGTGGCCCGCGAAGGCAAGCTCGTATGGCAAAAGTAACGCTGCATAACCAGGCAGGAAAAGTGGTCGGCGAGCTGGAGCTCGACGCCGAAATCTTCGAGGTCAAGGCGAATCCCGCTCTTATCCACGAAGCGTTCGTGATCCAGAAGGCCAACGGCCGTCAGGTTCTCGCGCACACCAAGGATCGTTCCGAGGTGGCTGGCACGGGTAAGAAGCCGTGGAAGCAGAAGGGAACCGGACGCGCCCGCCACGGATCGCGCCGCTCCCCGATCTGGGTTGGAGGTGGAATCACCTTCGGACCGCGCAACGAGCGCAACTTCTCGCTGAAGCTGAACCGCGTCGCTCGCCGCAAGGCGCTCGCCATGGTGCTCACCGACAAGCTCGTAAGCGAAAAGTTCGTGGCGATCGATACGATGGTTCTTCCGGAAAACAAGACCAAGACGATGATTTCCGTTCTGAAAAACCTTCCGGGCGCCGGAAAAAAGACGCTCGTGATTCTCGAACCGTCGAACATCGGAGCCTCTCTCGCCGCGCGCAACCTGCAGCGCGTCACGACGCTCTCCGCCCTATCGCTGAACATCGGCGACTTGCTTGCAAACGATTTCGTCGTGGCTTCCAAGGAAGCGATCGACGCCATCACGAAGACGTTTAAGCGCTCGTAATATGGGAATTCTTGAAAAGTTCAAATCGAAGAAGGAACAGGAACTTAAGGGCGACATCGTCGCCGACGCCAAAGTGGTGAATCCGTCCTCCGCTCTGAAAGGAGCTTCGGAGGACAAGGGCGCAAAGAAACCGGCCGCAAAGAAGACCTCCAAGGTCATCCCGTCTGACCTTTCTGGAATCGTGTTGCGCCCGCTCGTCACCGAGAAGGCCGCGATCGTCGCCCACGGCGGCCAGTACACCTTCGTCGTCGCGACGAGCGCCAATCGCGTGCAGGTGAAATCAGCCATCAAGGCCATGTTCGGAATCCTTCCCGAGTCGGTCAACATCATGTGCATGCGCGGCAAAGTTGTGCGATTCGGCCGCTCCAACGGCCAGCGCGCTTCCTGGAAGAAGGCTGTCGTGACGATGCCGAAGGGAATGACGATCGACGTTTACGAAGGGGTCTAAAATCCTATGCCGGTCAAAAAATACAATCCAACCACCAACGCGCGTCGGCTTTCCTCCGTCGATACCTTCGAGGATATCACGAAGACTGAGCCGGAACGGAGGCTGACCATCGCCAAGAAGCAGCAGGCGGGTCGCTCCAACGGAAAGATCACGGTTCGCCATCGCGGCGGCGGCGCCAAGCGACGCATCCGCGTGGTCGACTTCAAGCACGACAAGCTGGACATCCCGGCCAAGGTCGTCGCGATCGAGTACGACCCGGGTCGCGGAGGACGCCTCGCGCTTCTGCAGTACGCGGACGGCGAGAAGCGCTATATGGTCGCGGCCATCGGCATGAAGGTAGGCACCATGATCGTGAACTCCAAGAAGAAGGGAGACGTACAGGATGGAAGCCGCTTCTGCCTCGAGAACATTCCGGTTGGCATGAACGTGTACGACGTCGAGATTCTTCCGGGAAAGGGCGGACAGCTCGTGCGCGGCGCGGGACTCGGCGCCCAGCTCATGGCCGTGGAAGGATCATTTGCCACCATCAAGCTTCCGAGCGGAGAAATCCGCCAGGTTCCGAAGGAGTGCATGGCTACGGTCGGACGCGTGTCCAATCAGGACCGCCGCCTCATTCGCTGGGGCAAGGCCGGACGCACGCGACATCGCGGATTCCGCCCGACCGTCCGCGGAAAGGCAATGAACCCGGTCGACCACCCGCACGGCGGAGGAGAGGGCCGAAACTCTATCGGTCTCAAGAATCCGAAGACTCCCGCCGGAAAGCCGGCGCTCGGCGTCAAGACGCGCCACAAGAAGGCTTCCGACAAGCTCATCATCCAGCGACGTCCGAAAGGCCGGTTCGTGGGAGCATAAAACCCTATGTCTCGCAGCTCCAAGAAAGGTCCATTCGTGGACGAAAAAACCCAAAAGAAGGTTCTTGCCCTCAAGGCCGGCGACAAGACCGTCGTCAAGACCTGGGCGCGATCCTGCTCTATTACGCCGGAGATGGTGGGCTTCACCATCGCGGTGCACAACGGCAAGGATTTCATCCCGGTGCGCGTGGTCGAGAACATGGTCGGACACAAGCTCGGAGAGTTCTCCCCGACGCGCAAGTTCGTTCGCCACGGAGGCCAGGTTGCCGCCACGAGCCCGGGAGCCGCTCCCGCCGCGGCTGCCAAACCGGCCCCGAAGAAGAAATAATCATCCCATATGGAAGTGAAGGCCTACGCAAAAAATATTCGCATGTCCCCGCGCAAGGTGCGGCTCGTGATTGACGTTGTCCGCGGGATGGACGTCACGCGCGCCGCGACTCAGCTGCGCTTCCTGAAGAAGGACGCGGCCCTGCCGGTTCTGAAGCTTCTGAACTCGGCCGTGGCGAATGCGGATCACAACTTCCAGATCGCCGCCGAGACCTTGTTCGTAAAGACGATCATGGCCGACGGCGGACCGGTGATTCATCGCTGGACGCCGAAGGCCTTCGGACGCTCCGCCCCGATTCGCAAGCGCACGAGCCACATCACGATCGTTCTCGACGTGATGGCTCCGAAGGCTGCGAAGAAGGCCGCCGCCGCCCAGAAGAAGGAGGCCAAGGCAAAAAAGGTTAAACCGGCGAAGGCGAACTAGTATGGGCAAAAAAACACATCCGATCGCGTTTCGCCTTGCCATCAACAAGGACTGGCAGGGTCACTGGTTCGCCGACAAGGATTTTCCAGCGTTTCTCCGCGAAGACGTCATGGTTCGCGAGTTCCTGATGAAGGAGCTCCGCGAGGCCCAGGTCGACCGCGTGGATATCGACCGTTCCCGCCAGATCGTCACCATCAACGTTCGCGCTGCAAAGCCGGGCGTGGTGATCGGACGGGCCGGAGCCGGAATCGAGGAGCTGAAAAAGAAGATTAGGAAGAACTTTTTCGCCGGACGCCGCACGACGGTGAACGTCAACGTGAAGGAGGTGGAGAAGCCGGCGCTTTCGTCGCGCATCACCGCGCTCCAGATCATCGGCGACATCGAGAAGCGCATGCCGTTCCGCCGCATCATGAAGATGGCGATCGAGCGCGCGATGAAGGGCGGCGCGGAAGGAGTGAAGATCACCCTTTCCGGTCGTCTCAACGGCGCGGAAATCGCGCGAACCGAAACGCTCGCGAACGGAAAGATCCCGCTGCACAACCTGCGTGCGGACATCGACTTCGCCTCGCTTCCGGCACGCACTATCTACGGTGCCATCGGCGTGAAGATCTGGATCAACCGCGGCGAAGTTTTCGACAAGCCGGTCGTCGTCGAGAAGGCGTAAAAAAAACCCTATGTTGATGCCAAAAAAAGTTAAGCACCGCAAGTGGCACAAGGGCCGCGCCCGCGGCAAGCGCATCGCGACGCGCAAGACGACGCTCGCTTTCGGCTCGGCCGGTTTGAAAGCCATGACCGAGGCATGGGTGACTTCCCGCCAAATCGAGGCGGCACGTCGCGCCATGACGCGCGCCATCAAGCGCGGCGGCAAAATCTGGATCCGCATTTTCCCGGACAAGCCGGTCACCATCAAGGGGGCCGAAATGCCTATGGGTAAGGGAAAGGGAGCCGTCGACCACTACGTGGCCGTCGTGCGCCCGGGAACGGTTATGTTCGAGATTGACGGCGTCTCGCGCGAACTCGCGCAGGAGGCGATGAATCTCGCCGCGTACAAGCTTCCGTGCAAGACCAAGGTGCTCTACCGCGAATCCTAATATTTTCCTATGGAAGACGTGAAAACCATGCGTTCACAGACCGTGGACGCGCTCAAGCGCTCATTGGCGGAAGCCGAGGGGCAGAGGCGCGACCTGCGCTTCAAGACCGCTTCCCACCAGCTGAAGCAGGTTCGCGTCCTCCGAGACGTCAAACAAACTATCGCGCGCCTCAACATGGTGCTCAACGAGAAGAAGTAAATTTATGCCAACCAACACCGCCAAAACTGAGAAAGTCGTTCGCGCCTTCACGGGCGTCGTCGTCTCCGACAAGATGGACAAGACCATCGTGGTTCGCGTCGACCGAACGGTAACGCACTCCAAGTACCACAAGCGGTACGTGCGAAGCCAGACGTACAAGGTGCACGACGAAAAGAACGAGGCGAAGGAAGGCGAAATCGTCGCCTTTGTCGAGTGTCGTCCCATCTCCCGCGATAAGCGGTGGAGGCTGGTAAAGAAGAACGCCTAATATGGTTCAACATCGCTCCATGTTAAAGTCGGCCGACAACACCGGCGCCAAAAAGCTCCAGGTAATCCGCGTGCTCGGCGGTTACAAGAAGGGTTCCGCCGGAATTGGCGAGCTCGTCACCGCGGTCGTGAAGGAAGCCGTCCCGCATTCCGCCGTCAAGAAGAGCGATATCGTCACGGTCGTGCTCGTTCGCTGCTGCAAGGAAACCCGCCGCAAGGACGGGACCTACATCCGCTTCGACGAGAACGCCGGCGTGATCGTCGATAAGAAGAGCAAGGAGCCGAAGGGCACCCGCATCTTTGGACCGATCGCCCGCGAGCTGCGCGCGCTCGGATACTCGAAGATCGTTTCACTCGCTCCCGAAGTGCTGTAATATGAAGATTAAAACAGGCGACAACGTCCGCGTCATGGCGGGCAAGGACAAGGGAAAAGAGGGCAAGGTTCTTCAGGTTTTCCCGAAGCTGGAGCGCGTGGTCGTTGACAATGTCAACATGCTCACGAAGCACCTCAAGAAGCGAGGGGAAGCCCCGGGACAGACCATCAAGTTTCCTTCTCCTCTTCATGTCTCGAATCTTCAGATCATTTCCGCGAAAAGCGGAAAGACCGGACGCATCGGGTTCTCCCTCATCGAGAAGGACGGCACGAAGCTGAAGGTGCGCGTGATTCGCTTGAAGAGCGGATCGGAACAGATCGAATAATATGGACTTGAAAGAAACCTACAAATCAGCCGTCGTTCCCAAGCTCATGGAAGAGTTCGGATATAAGAACCCGAACCAGGTACCGAAGGTGCTCAAGGTGACGCTGAACATCGGTCTTGGAAAAGGACTGAAGGACGCGAAGTACCTCGAGACCTCCGAGAACACGCTCAAGCGCATCTCCGGACAGATTCCGGTAAAGACGAAGGCGAGCAAGTCCATCGCGGCGTTCAAGATCCGCGAGGGCATGGTGGTCGGCATGAAGGTGACCATGCGAGGAAAGCGCATGTGGGACTTCCTCGAGAAGCTCGTAAAGGTGTCCATCCCGCGTATCCGCGACTTTCGCGGCGTCCCGGCAACCGGGTTTGACGCGCTTGGAAACTACACGCTCGGCTTCACCGAGCATACGGCTTTCCCGGAGATTCACACCGACGAGATCGAGGTGATCCACGGCCTGCAGGTGACCATTTCCATGAGCACGACGAAGACCTCTGAGGGAAAGGCCGTCCTGACCCACCTTGGCTTCCCGTTCGCGACCGGAATCGACGTTGATAAAAAACGTAAAGCTCGCACGTAAGCCATATGGCAACGGAGAATCAGATCGCAAAATCGAAGCGGAAACCAAAGTATTCGACCCGCAAGGTGAATCGCTGCTGGAAGTGCGGACGCCGGCACGGGTTCATGCGCGCGTTTGAACTTTGCCGCATCTGTTTCCGTGAATTGGCTAACCGAGGAGAAATCCCCGGAATCGTAAAAGCAAGCTGGTAATATGATGACCGACCCGATCTCAGACATGCTCACCCGGCTGCGAAACGCCTTCAAGGTTAAGAAGCGCGAGGTGGTCTTGCCGTACTCGAACGTCAAGTTCGCGATCGCCAAGATCCTCGAGAAGGAAGGCTTCGTGAACGGAATTGAAAAGCGAACGCCCGAGGGCTCGCACCCGGCGCTGCGCGTCGGCTTGACGTACCGCGACGGCGCCGCCTCCATCACGGAGGTGCACCGCGTGAGCACGCCGGGCCACCGCGTGTACGCCAAGTGCGACGAGATGCCGCGCGTCATGTCCGACATGGGCATCGCGATCATTTCGACGTCCAACGGCCTCATGACCAACAAGGAAGCCCGCTCCCGCAAGCTCGGCGGAGAGGTTATTTGCGAAGTGTTTTAACATATGTCCCGCATTGGAAAAAAACCGATCCTGATTCCCGCGAAGGTTGACGTCGTCGTCAACGGCCAGCAGGTGACCGTAACCGGTCCCAAGGGAACCCTTTCTCGTGCGCTCAACTCGCATGTGACCGCCGTCGTCTCGGACATCGAGGGAGGCAAGGGCGTCCTTGTCACCGTTCTCGACCCGGAGCTCGTGGCCGACCGCGCCCAGTGGGGAACCGCGCGCGCCAACATCGCCAACATGGTGACGGGCGTGACGGAAGGATTCAAGAAGGTGCTCGAGATCAATGGCGTCGGTTTCCGCGTCGCCGTGCAGGGAAAGAAGATCACCATGAACCTCGGCTTCTCGCACGACGTGATCTTCGACCTTCCGGAAGGCGTCACCGCCCTCGCGGAAAAGAACGTCCTCACCCTCACGGGCAATGATCGCGATGAGGTCGGCCTCACTGCCGCGCGCATCCGCAAGCTCCGCCCGCCGGAGCCGTACAAGGGCAAGGGAATCAAGTACATCGACGAAGTGATTCGCCGCAAGGCCGGTAAGGCCGCGAAGGCGAGCGCCTAGAAATATGCCAAACACGATCAAAGCAAAAAATGAGAGGGCCGGACGTCGCGCGAAACGCGTGCGATCGCGCATGCACGGCACGAAGGAGTGCCCGCGCCTGAGCGTCCACCGAAGCCTGAAGCACATCCGCTGCCAGCTCATCGACGACAACGCCGGCGTCACCCTCGCGAGCGCGTCCGACAAGGATATCTCGGAGAAGGCGAAGCCGATCGTCATAGCGAAGGCTGTTGGCGCGAAGCTTGCCGAGAAGGCCAAGGCCGCCGGCATCGACATGGTCGTGTTTGACCGCGGTGCCAACCGGTACGCGGGACGCGTCGCGGCGCTTGCCGACGGAGCGCGCGAAGGCGGACTCAACTTTTAAACCCTATGGAAGCACAAACACGAAAACCGAGCGGACGCACAGGAGCCGCGCCAGGAGCCCGACCGCAGCGCGCCGGAGGCGGAGGACGCCACAGCGAGCCGAAGGAGTTCGAGCAGAAGATCCTCGACCTTTCGCGCGTCACGCGCGTGACCGCCGGAGGAAAACGCATGTCGTTCCGCTGCACCCTTGTCATCGGCGACAAGAAAGGCCGCGTCGGACTGGGCGTTTCCAAGGGCGTCGACGTGCAGATTGCCATCGACAAGGCGTACCGACAGGCCAAGAAGAACGTCATCCGCGTGCCGATGATCCACGAGACCATCCCGCATCCGATCCAGGTGAAGTTCGGCTCGGCCATGGTTCTCCTGAAGCCGGCCCCGAGCGGTACCGGTCTCAAGTGCGGCGGAGCGGTCCGCATGGTGCTCGAGTTCGCGGGCGTCCCGAACGCCTCTTCCAAGATCCTGAACTCTTCCAACAAAATCAACATCGCGAAGGCAACGTTCGAAGCGATCAAACAGCTTCGCCTTCCGAAGAAACCGGCCGTGGCGCAAGCCGTGGCCGCATAACCACCTATGGCGTTTACCCTCCACACAATTCGTCCGGCAAAAGGCGCCCGCAAGGCCGCCAAGCGCGTCGGTCGCGGCCTCTCCAAAGGCGGTTCCTATTCGGGCCGCGGCGTGAAGGGTCAGCGTGCCCGTTCGGGCGGTCGCTCCGGCCTCCAGCTCAAGGGACTGCGCCACATCATGCTCTCCACCAAGAAGAACCGCGGATTCAAGAGCATCCATGAGAAGCCGATGGTCGTCAACGTGGCGATGCTCGCCAAGAACTTCGCCGACGGCGAAACGGTCAACCCGACCGTCCTGCTCGAGAAGGGTCTCGTTCCCGCCAAGGGCAAGGTGAAGCTGCTCGGCGACGGCGCCATCGCGATCAAGCTGGCCGTGGAAGGCTGCACGGTATCCGCGACGGCAAAAGAAAAGATCGAGAAGGCCGGCGGTTCGATCAAGTAACCAAAATATGTTTTCATTCACGCGCGTTTGGAAGACCAAAGAGGTTCGCAACAGCCTGTTGTTCATCTTCGCGATGCTCGTCCTTTTCCGCATCGCGGCCCACATCCCGGTTCCGGGAGTGGACCCAAGCGCGCTCGTGAATCAATTTGGCGGCAATCAGTTTTTCGGCCTCCTGAACATCTTCTCGGGAGGAACGCTTGAAAATTTCTCCGTCGTGGCGCTCGGCCTTGCGCCGTTCATCACGTCGTCCATCATCTTCCAGCTCCTCGGCATGATCGTGCCGAAGCTTGAGGAAATGCAGAAGGAAGAGCAGGGACGCCAGCGCATCAACCAGTGGTCGCGCATGGCAACGCTTCCGCTCGCCCTTCTCCAGGGATACGGACTCGTGCTTCTGTTCGGCCAGCAGTCCGGAGCACAGTTGTTCGCGGGCGGATCCGCGAGCCTCTTTACGACGATTCTCATCATGGGGACGCTCACGGCCGGAACGATTTTTCTCATGTGGATGGGTGAGCTCATCTCGGAACGCAAGCTTGGAAACGGCGTGTCCATCCTCATCTTCGCGGGAATCATCGCCGGTCTTCCGACCTATCTCGGCCAGTCGATCGCTCTGTTCGACCGCTCCCAGCTGATCACCGCGATCGTCTTCGGGGTTCTCATCATCGTCACGCTCGCCGCGGTCGTCATCATGCACGAGGCGCAGCGCAACATTCCGGTGCAGTATGCCCGCCAGACGCGCGGATCGAGGCTTTCCGGAGCCGTCCCGAGCAACCTTCCGATCAAGCTCAACATCGCCGGCGTGATTCCGATCATCTTCGCGATCAGCATCATCCTGTTCCCGAGCGTCATCGCCCAGTTCTTCCTGAACGCCCGCACCGAGATGCTTCGCACCGCGGCGCAGTGGGTACTCCAAGTGTTCCAAAACCAGCTGGTTTACGGCGTCATCTACTTCGGCCTGGTGTTTGCCTTCACGTACTTCTACACGTCCGTGATCTTCCACCCGGACCGCGTGGCGGAAAACCTCCAGAAGCAGAGTGGCTTCATCCCGGGTATCCGTCCGGGCAAGCCCACGGCCGAGTACATCGCCTGGGTCACCAACCGCATCCTCCTCGTGGGAGCCGTCTTCCTCTCCCTCATTGCCATCCTCCCGCTCGTCGCCCAGCAGCTGAGCGGCAACGCCTCGCTCGTCATCGGCGGAACGTCCGTCCTGATCGTGGTGAACGTGGTCATCGAGACGATGAAGCAGATGGAAGCGCAGATGAGCATGCACGAATACGACATGTAGGGGGAAGGGGATACGAAACTACGAATTGGCTACGAAACTACAAATACTACGGATTGCTACAAAGACGGGGGCGAGAGTCCTCGTCTTCTGGTATAATGAGCGGGAAATATATGACGTATAAAATCATTTTGCTTGGGCCGCAGGGAAGTGGAAAGGGTACGCAGGCGCAGATCTTGTCTAAGAAACTGAGCATTCCGGCGCTTGCAATGGGACAGCTGCTGCGCGATGAGGTCGCGGCCGGATCGGATGTTGGACTGAAGGTCGACGGGATCCTGAAGTCTGGCAGTCTTGTGAGCGACGAGGTCGCCGCGGAGGTTCTCCAGGCGCGCTTGTCTCGTCCCGACGCGGCAAATGGATATGTGCTCGACGGATATCCGCGCAACCTGCTGCAATACGCGGCGTTTACGTTCGACGCGCCGACGCACGTGATCGTGATCGAAGTTCCGCGAGAGGAATCATCGAATCGTCTTGGTGGACGATTGACCTGCTCGACGTGCGGCGCGGTCGCGTCGACGAAGGACGGGGCGAAGGAAGGCGACGCGTGCGCGTGCGGCGGATCGTTCGTTCGTCGCGACGACGATACCGAGGCCGCGATCAATCGTCGGCTCGACATCTATGACAATGACACGACGCCGATGCTTGGGAAATTTGAGGAAAAGGGCGTTTTGGTCCGCGTCGACGGGGTCGGGACGATCGAGGAGGTACAGGCAAGGATCGTCGAGAAATTAGAAATGGGAAATTAGAAATCTGTGGCTCTTACCAAAACCCCAAAGGAAATCGACGCGATGCGCGAGGGCGGGCATTTGTTGTCGCGCGCGCTCAAGGCCGCGGTTGACGCGGTACGTCCCGGCATCACGCTGCCCGAGCTCGACGTGATCGCGACGGACGTGATTCGAGCTGGCGGTGGCGAGCCTTCGTTCATGGGATATCGGTCGCATCCGGACGACGAGCCGTTTCCGACGACGATGTGCATCTCGGTGAACGAGGAGGTCGTGCACGGGCGCGGTGACCGGCCGATCGCATTGAAGGAGGGCGACATTGTCGGCCTCGACATCGGGCTGTGGCTGCACGGGCTCTGCACGGACATGGCGGTTACGGTTCCGGTCGGGACGGTTTCGGAGGAAGCGACCAAGCTGATGGCGGTGACGCGCGAGGCGTGCCTGGCCGGGGCGAACGCCGTCCATGTCGGCGGGCTGATCAGCGACGTGTCGCACGCGGTCGTGGCGGTCGTCGATCCTCATGGGTACGGCATCGTCCAGGCGCTGGTCGGCCACGGCGTCGGTCACAAAGTTCACGAGGGCCCGCACATTCCGAACTACGTCGACAAGCGCAATCCAAAGGTTCCCGTCGTCGATGGAATGTGTCTCGCGATCGAACCGATGCTCGGCCTCGGCGACTGGCAGGTGGAGACGGCCGAGGATGGGTGGACCGTCGTCATGAAGGATCGCAAGATCTCCGCGCACTTCGAGGTGACGATCGCGGTGACGAAGGAGGGGATCGAAATCCTGACGCCGCTGCCGGTATGAGACTTTTAGGCATCGACTACGGTGATAAAAAGATCGGGCTCGCGTTTGGCGATACCGAGTCGAACGTGGCCGTCCCGCTCGACGTGGTCCCGAACGTTGGCGCGGAGACGATCCGCGTGTTTGCGAAGCGTGCGAAGTCCGAGGACATCGACGCGATCATCGTCGGCGTCCCGCTTTCGACGGGGGCGCATCATAGCTCGAAGCAGCTCGACAAGGCGCGCGCGTTCATCAGGCTGCTCGAGGCCGCGACGCCGATTCCCGTCCTCGAGGAGGACGAGTCGTATACCACGGGGGAGAGCATTCGGTTGCAGCGCGAGGAAGGGGCGCAGGCCGAGGAGGATGCGCTCGCGGCGATGCTGATCTTGCAGTCGTATATGGATCGGATCGATCCGACGACGAGCGGGGGAGAATAAGAATGGCAACGTTGTATAATACCACCGGAATCGTTTTGTCCCGTCGCGATCGTGGAGAAGCGGACCGGTGGTATTCGGTTTTGACGCGGGAGCACGGAAAGATCGAGCTCTTGGCGCGCGGAGGGCACAAGATGCTGGCGAAGCTGACGCCGCACCTCGAGATGCCCGCGGTGATCGACTTTCACGTCGTGAACGGGCGTCAGTTTAACACCGTCGCCGGAACGGACAGGCGCGTCGCGTTTCCGGGACTCTACGGCGACGTCTCGCGACTCCTCCTCGTCCGCAACGCCCTGTATCTCGTCGACATCGCCACGCGCCAAGAGGAAGCCGACCCGATGCTCTACGCGATCGTTCTCGCCTGGCTCGTCGCCATCGACGCGGCCCCGTCCGTCAGCTCCGACCGCGCGGGATTTCTCCTTGCCGGGTTCGCGCTCAAGCTGCTCGCGGCGATCGGATATCGTCCCGAGGTGTCGCGCTGCCTCGACTGCAAGGCGACCGTCGTCGCGGGACAATATCGCTGGCACGCGCTCAGGGGCGGCGTCGTGTGCAGCCCGTGCGTCACCCGCGACAACCGCCAGTGGTTCGCCGCCCGCGCCATCTCCGACGACACCCTCAAGCTCCTCCGCTTCGGCCTGTCCGAGCCGTTCGAGTCCCACCTCCGCCCGCTGCTCCCCGTCGCCGCGCTCGACGAGTTCCACGATGCGGTCGAGGGGCTGATGATCTCGCACTTCCCGGTGATCCCGGCGAACTCGCTCCGGGCGGCGTGCTCTCTTTGACAGAAAACGACCGTTGCGTCATACGGTCGTTTTTTGGTACAATCTCTCCGTTATGATCACCACAACCATATCCCAAATCGGAGCTTACGTTGGCCAAGAAGTTGAACTGAAGGGATGGGCGTATAATTTCCGGTCGAGCGGGAAAATTTTCTTTTTGCAGCTGCGGGACGGAACCGGGCGCGTGCAAACCGTGTACTCGAAGGCCGAGTTGCCCGAGGATCAGTGGGCCGTGCTTGATACGGTGCGCATCGAGTCGTCGGTGATCGTGCGCGGAACGGTGAAGGCCGAGGCGCGATCGGCGTCCGGGTTCGAGTTGACGGGCGTCTCGTTCGCGGCGATTCAGATTCCGACCGAGGATTTTCCGATCGGCAAGAAGGAGCATGGCCCCGACTTTCTGCTCGACCAGCGCAGCCTGTGGCTCCGCTCCGAATCGCAGTGGGCGATCCAGCGCGTGCGCAACACCATCATCAACGCGACGTTCGCGTACTTCAACGAGAACGGCTACGTGAAGTTCGACACGCCGATTCTGACGCCGACCGCGTGCGAGGGAACGACGGAATTATTTTCGATCGAGTACTTCGACATGGGCAACGCGTACCTGTCGCAGTCGGGCCAGCTGTACCTCGAGGCCGGCATCATGAGCCTCGGCCGCGCGTTCGACTTCGGCCCGGTGTTCCGCGCGGAAAAGAGCAAGACGCGCCGCCATCTCACCGAGTTCTGGATGATGGACGCCGAAGCCGCGTTCGTGGATCACGAGGGAAACCTTGCCGTCCAGGAAGGGCTCGTGTGCCGCATCGTAAAGGACGTCCTCGAAAAGAACCGCGCCGAGCTCGCTATTCTCGAGCGCGACGTGGCGGCCCTTGAAAAGGTCCAGGCTCCGTTCGTCCGCATGACCCACGCCGAGGCCGTCGCGAAACTCCGCGAGCTTGGAAGCGACATCGGCGACATGGACGACCTTGGAGGAGACGACGAGACGGTGCTGACGAAACTCTATGACCGACCGATCTTCGTCGAGAAATATCCGGCCGTCGTGAAGGCGTTCTACATGAAGCGCGATCCGATGGATCCGACGCGCGTCCTCAACGCCGACATGCTCGCGCCGGAAGGATACGGCGAGATCATCGGCGGCTCCCAGCGCGAGGACGATTACGAGCAGCTCCTCCAGCGCATGAAGGACCACAATGTCCCGACCGAGCCGTACCAGTGGTATCTCGACTTGCGACGGTTTGGATCGGTTCCGCACTCCGGGTTCGGATATGGGTTGGAGCGCATCGTCGCGTGGGTCTGCGGGTTGCAGCACATTCGGGAGACGATTCCGTTTCCGAGGTTGATTAATCGGATTACGCCATAGCGAATGGGACCAAAGTCCCTGGGAAATCTATGCAACGAACTTGGAACATCGAGACTCCGGCGCATGTCGGCGAGACAATCAAGGTCAACGGATGGGTGCAGAACATTCGGCGCATGGGCGACAAGCTGGCGTTCATTGATTTGCGCGACGGGACGGGGATCGTTCAGGTCGTGTGCTACAAGCCCGATTTGGACGAGGCAACCAACAAGGCCGTCGACGAATTGTCCTCTGAATATGTCGTTGAAATCGAAGGAATCGTCAACAAAAGGGGTGAAAAGCAGGTGAAGGCCGACTTACCCACAGGGACCGTGGAACTTGGGGTGAAGACGTTGAAGATCCTAAACGCGTCGGAGACCCCGCCGTTTGAGATCGACAAGGATACGATGGGGGTGAACGAGGAGCTGCGTCTGAAGTATCGCTATCTCGATCTTCGGTCCGAGCGACTGCAGCATCATCTTCGTCTTCGCAACCTGTATGTCCAGGCGTGCCGCCAGCATCTGTTGAAGGATCGCTTCGTCGAAATCGAGACGCCGTATCTTACCAAGGCGACGCCAGAAGGATCTCGCGACTTTATCGTGCCGTCGCGCCTGCAGCCGGGAAAGTTCTTTGCGCTTCCGCAGAGCCCGCAGCAGTACAAGCAGCTGGCGATGGTCGCCGGGTTCGAGCGCTACTTCCAGACGGCGCGCTGCTTCCGCGACGAGGATCCGCGCGCGGACCGCGGCTTCGAGCACACGCAGATCGATATCGAGATGAGCTTCGTGGAGCGCGAGGACGTGATGCAAACGATCGAGGCGATGATTACCGCGTCCGTCGAGTCGCTCGGGTTCACGATTAAGGAAAAGCCGTTCCCGCGGCTTTCGTACAAGGAATCGATGGAACGATACGGCGCGGACAAGTTCGATATGCGTACCGAGGAGGACAAGGCGAACAAGGTTCTCGCCTACGCGTGGGTCGTGGACTTTCCGTTCTTCGAGAAGACCGACGAGGGCGGATGGACGTTCACGCACAACCCGTTCTCTCAGCCGAAGCCGGAGTTCTTGGTAGACCACCTTGCCGGCACGAACATTGAGAAGATCCTGACGACGCAATACGACCTCGTGTGCAACGGCTACGAGACCGGCGGCGGGAGCATTCGCGCGCACGACCCGAAGGTGCTTCGCGCGACGTATAAGACGATGGGATACTCCGACGAGGAGATCGATGAGTCCGTCGGTCACATGCTGGAGGCGTTCACGTACGGCGCGCCGCCGCACGGAGGCATCGGCCTCGGCGTCGAGCGCATGATCATGATCCTGACCGGCGAGACGTTCCTGCGCGAGGTCCAGGCGTTTCCAATGACCGGCTCCGCCCATACGTCCGTCATGGACGCGCCAAGCGCATTGCCGGAAAAGGCGCTCGACGACGCGCACATCCGACTCTCGGCCTAATGCCTCCGGCCTTTCGGCCTCCTATGTCCTTCGAAGTCACCCTCGACCAATACTCCGGCCCGCTGCAGCTTCTTCTCGAACTGATCGAGCAGGAGAAACTTCCGATTACGGAGGTTTCTCTTGCGAAGGTCACGGAGGACTATCTCCGCCACGTAAACGAGCACGATGTTCCCGCCGAGGAGCTCGCGGATTTCCTTGTCGTCGCGACCAAGCTGCTGCTCATCAAGTCGCACGCGATCCTTCCTCAGCTGAACCTCGACGCCGAGGAGGACGGGGCGAAGCTGGCGGACCAGCTGCGGATGTACAAGCGGTTCGTGGACGCGTCGGCGGTCATCGAGGCGATGTTCGGGGCGGGGAAGGACATGTTCGCGCGGGAGAAGACGTCGGTGGCGAAGGTGCGTCAGTTCCTTCCGCCCAAGAACGTGACGCCGACGATCTTGCGCGAGCTGTTCCAGGCCGTTCAGAAGAGGCTTGAGCCGTTCTTCGCGCTTCGCCAGTCGAGCATCGAGCGCGTCGTGTCCATCCAGGAGCGCATGAAGCAGCTGCAGGCCGCGATGCTCGACCGATCCAAGGTTCTCTTCAAGGACATGATCGCCAGCTCCGCGTCGAAGGTCGAGGTCGTCGTCAGCTTCCTCGCGCTTCTCGAGCTCATGAAGCAGCGCGTGGTTAAGGCTGTCCAAGGAGGGTCATTCCACGATATACTGATCACGAGAAGCGACTAGCTATGATCACCACCTCCCTTGAATCGATCCTGTTCGCGTCGGCAAAGCCGGTCGCGATTTCGGTTTTGAAAAAGACGCTGAATGTTTCCGACGAGGTGCTGCTCGAGGCGGTCGCGGATGTAAAGCTGCGATTCAACGTCGAGGCGTCGGGCATCCACGCAATCGAGCACGAGGGAAAGATCCAGTTCGTCACGAACCCGTCCGAGTCCGCGATCGTCGCGACGCTTCTGAAGGAGGAGGTGAGCGGGGAACTGTCGCGACCTTCGCTTGAGACGCTTACCATCATCGCGTACCGCGGGCCGATCACGAAGCCGGAGATCGAGCAGATTCGTGGCGTGAACTGCTCGCTGATTCTTCGCAACCTGTCGATGCGAGGACTGGTCGACGAGGCCGACGATATAGAGCGCCTGCAACCGGTGTTTACCGTGTCCGCGGATTTCGTGCGGCACCTTGGGATTCATTCGATCGCGGACCTTCCCGATTATCTCGACCTTCACGAGGATCAGAAAATGACGCAGCTGGTCGATTCGCTGAGCGACTCCATGTCGTCGTCCCTTCAAGATTCCGCCCTGTGATCCTCCGACTGATGACACAGCTTCTGCTTGCGACCACCCTGCTTCAGGTTTACCCGCACGACGCGGGAATGATCGAGCGCTATGCGACGCTTCCCGCTGCCGAACAGCGCCAGCCGGGCGTGTTCGAGGCGATGTCGTTGCTTCGCGCCGGACTTCCGCAGGCTCCCGACGCGTCGCGCTCCCCGAGAAAGATCGAGCCGAATAGCGTCGGCGTCGTTACGTCGGCCATGAGCGCGATCGTGGTCGACCGCGCGACGGGTACCGTCCTGTACGAGAAGAACGTGGAGGAGCCGCGATCGATCGGCAGCATCACCAAGCTGATGACGTCGTTCGTCTTCCTGAAGGGGAACCCAGATCTGACGTCCCCGTCCGCTCTCCAGGCGTCGGACGTCCGCTCCGGCGGAACGCAGCACGTTTCCGTCGGCGACATCGTGACCGTGGGCGACCTGCTTCGCGCGAGCCTCATTGGGTCCGATAACACGTCGACGGCGGCGCTCGTTCGACTCTCCGGCCTTTCGGACGGCGATTTCGTGGCGAAGATGAACGAGACGGCGGCGGAGCTTGGGATGCGCGCGACGACGTTCCTGGACCCGACCGGACTGTCCGCCGACAACCGATCCGTGGCGCCCGACGTGGTACGGCTCATTGACGCGGCGATGCGCGTGGACGTCATTCGTGAGTCCACGCAGCAGCCGACCGCAAACTTTCGAGGATCGTCGGGACGCGCCTATTCGATCGCTACGACGGACGACCTGCTGCACAGCTTTCTCAACCAGGCTCCTTACAAGGTCGTTGGCGGCAAGACGGGATTTTTGCCCGAGGCCGGCTATTGTCTCGGCTCGCTCGTCTCCGAGAACGACGGGCATGAGCTCATCGTGGTCGTGCTCGGATCCGAGACGATCAACGGAAGATTTCAGGACGTGAAGGCACTGACGGTTTGGGCGTACAAGGTTTACGAGTGGCCCGACGAAAAGACATCGACGCTATGAAACAAGAGCTTTCCATCCTGATCCTGTCCGCGCTCCCGGTCACGGAGCTGCGCCTTTCGGTTCCGATCGCGATCGGGCTCTTTGGATTCACGCCGTTCAAGGCGTGGGCAATCGCGTTTATCGGAAACCTCATTCCCGTCCCGTTTCTTTTGGTCGGAATGCCAAAAATTTTGGTGTGGTTGGAAAAACGGATTCCACGGTTTCATCGCTTCGTCGACAAAAAGCTCCGCGCGCTCGAAAAGGATCACATGAAATCCTACCAGCGGTTCGGTGCCCTCGCCCTCGCGATTCTCGTCGCGGCCCCGCTTCCGGGTTCCGGAATCTGGTCGGTGACCGCGCTCGCGGTCCTGTTCGACATCAAGCATCGGTATGCCGTCCCTGCGATCATCATCGGTCACGTATTTGCCAGCATCGGAGTCGTCCTGCTGACGATCGGCGCGTTCAAGGTCACGTCGCTATGAGGATTGCGGTCGACGGCACCACGATGCGCGACGGCGCGGGAATTGGCACGTACGCGCGTTCCGTCGTCGAGGCCATGCGATCCGTTCCTGGAACGGATCTCTTCGTTTGGAATCCGAAGCGCCGCGTCCCGTTTTTGACGCGGCATGTCAGCCTGCCGGTCGTCGCGACCATGAAAATGACCGACGTCCTGTTCTGTCCCGCCAATCAGTCGCCAATCTGTTGGACGGGAAAGACTGTCGTCACGGTCCACGACCTGACGATCTACGAGCACCCGGAATGGTTCCCAAAGTCAAAGCTCGACTTCGCCGCCCGCGTTCTCGTCCCGCGATCGCTACGACGCGCAAATGCGATCGTCGCGGTATCCGAGGCGACGAAGAAACAGATCGGACGCGTGTTCCCGGACGTCGTCGACAAGGTTGTCGTTGTCTATCCCGGCGTCGTCAGCGTTTCCCCTCCTCATAGGGAGGAGGGGACAGGCGTGGTCGCCGCGACGTCCGACACGATCCTCTTCGTCGGCACCCTCGAGCCGCGCAAGAACCTCGTCAACGCGCTCGCCGCGTTCGACGCGTTCCTGCGCATGCACCGCGAGCGCGCCGCGACGACGCGCTTCGTCATCGCGGGAGGAATCGGATGGAACGCCGAGCCGATCCTTGAGGCGATCGCGCAGACGAATGCCGCCTGGCAATCCGTCGCGGGCGGCGACGTCGTCCGACAGGTCGGGTACGTCACCGAGGACGAGAAGGCGAATTTATACTCGCAGGCCGCATGTTTCTTTTTTCCATCGTGGGAGGAAGGGTTCGGCCTCCCGGTCCTCGAGGCCATGGCCGCCGGCGTCCCGGTCATCGCGTCGAACCGCGGCGCGCTTCCCGAGGTCGGCGGCGACGCGGTGATCTACGTCGAGCCCGACGACACCGAGCAGATGGCGTTCGCGATCGCCCAGTGCGTGATGATGCCCGAGGCGCTCGGAGAAATGGTCGCGGCCGCGAAGCTCCGCGCGGCGGAATTTTCGTGGGAGCGAACGGCGCGTTCGATCGTAGAAATTTTTGAGAAAATTTGATTTTACTTTTGTGGCTCGCCGCCACCGGGCGTTACTTTCTTTGAAGGCGGCAAAGAAAGTAACCAAAGAAAACCGCTACCGCCCGGCCATCCGCTCCTACGCCAGAACGCGAAAAATTGGCTCGGCTGCGGAACTCGCTTCTCGCCTGCGGGCTCGTACGCTCAGACAATCCTCGCCCGTGCTGACGCACCCGCCAATTTTTCGCGTCCTGGCTGGGTCGCTCCGGCAGGGCGGCGACCGGATGGAAGTCTTTTTGATAACCACCCCTAACCCCTCCTTGAAAAGGAGGGGAGACGAGGGAGAAAAAAGCCTCAGCCACAAAACAATTGCGCAACACCGCCCGGACGACCCGCCCTGTCGGAATGGCGGATGGGAGATGGGACGTAAAACTTGGCCGGGTGCATCAGCACGGGCGAGGATTGTCTGAGCGAAGCGGCGCTGTCAGGGGTTAACGTCCGGCGCAGCTAGCGAGTTCCGCAGCCGAGGCCAAGTTTTACGTCCCATCCCGCCATGGAGACCGGGCGGCGGATTTCTTTGCTTACTTTCTTTTTCCGCAAAAGAAAGTAAGGCCCCGTGGGTGGCAACCCACAAAAAAACTCCTCACGGAGTTCTTTTTTTTTCGCGCTTACAATTTCGTCTGCAAATAAGCAATCAACACCACCTGCGCCAGCAAGGCGTAGTACAGCGGAACTTCTCCGCGCCTCTTCACGAAGAAATCGTGGAAGTAGAAGTGCATCGTGTTGAACCATCGCAGGAGCGGGGTCTTGGTGACCTCGTAGAGTCCGACGATGAGGTCGGGTAGGACCCCTCCGACGATTCCCCAGGTGAACGTCCGCATGTGGTCGATATCGCGCGTATTGGCGAGCAGGAGGACGAACAGCAGCGCGATGGTGGCGTCCACGGCCACGTAGGCCACGGCCTGGGTCTGGCGCGTCTTGTGGACGCGAAAGTTGTCTGAGATCCCGGTATCGCCGTGCGGGATCATGTCGATCATGAAGTGAGAAACGAAACCGAGAACAAAGGCAACCACCGGATTTCCAACCGCATGCCCGATAACCGCCCCGAGCGTCGCGTGCGTTGTCAAAGTCATAGTTGGCCGGATTATGCCATATCGTGAGGATTTATGCAATAAAATGCAGTTGGATTCGCTTGGCAATTCTTGGGCATTCTGCTACCATTCTCCCGCGAGCGACCAATGGGCGAGTGGCGGAATGGTATACGCGCGGGACTCAAAATCCCGTGTCCGCAAGGGCATGAGGGTTCGAGTCCCTCCTCGCCCACCAAAAACCGTTTAATTTCGCGATCTGCTGGTTTGCCGCTCCGCTCCCTCCCTCACCGTATATTCGTATACGCCTCGGTCGGGTGCTCGCGGCGCACCAACATCTCATCAAAATTAAACAGTTTTTGTCCCACCGAACGCTTGTCAGAAAACGTCGTGTCTGGTATCATCCTGGCACATCGAGGCTGGGTAGCTCAGTCGGTTAGAGCGAGGGACTCATAAGCCCTAGGTCGGCGGTTCGATTCCGCCCCCAGCTACCAAAGCTGATTCAGACTGATCGCTCGCGGCGTGCGCCTTTACGGACGCAGGCCGCGGGGTAGAGCAGCCAGGCAGCTCGCCAGGCTCATAACCTGGAGGTCGTCGGTTCAAATCCGACCCCCGCAACCAAAAGGATTCGTCGCTCGCGACGGATCTTTTTGTTTGTCGTTTCGTTTGGTATACTACCCACGTTCTATGGCACACATCGTATCGGTGGTAAATCAAAAAGGCGGCGTGGGGAAGACCACGACGACGTTGAATTTGGCCGCGTATTTGGCGGAGCAGGGGAAGTTCGTTTTGGTGATTGATTTGGATCCGCAGGCGAACGCGACGTCCGGATTAGGAATCGCGCACGCGGATCTGGAGCATGGAATCTACGAGGGGATCATCGGGCAGAAGGCGATGCGGGACGTGGTGATGACCACGGCGCACGAGGGATTGAAGATCATCCCGGCGACGCAGGCGCTTTCCGGCGCTTCGGTCGAGCTCGTGAACATGGAGGAGCGCGAGCACTTTCTACGGAAGGCGCTTTTGGAGATCCGCAACGACTACGATTACATTCTCATCGACAATCCTCCGACCCTCGGCCTTTTGACGATCAACGGCCTCGTGGCGTCCGACTCCGTGCTCATCCCGGTCCAGGCAGAATATTTCGCGCTCGAGGGGCTCGGCCAGCTGATGAACACGGTGAACCTGATCAAGGAGAACCTGAAGCCCGAGCTGAACGTGATGGGCGCGGTGATTACGATGTTCGACGCGCGCACCCGTCTGTCGCAGGAAGTGCTCGAGGAACTGTACCGCTACTTTCCGGACAAGATTTTTCGCTCGGTCATCCCTCGCTCGGTTCGCCTCGCGGAAGCGCCGTCGTTCGGCAAGACGATCCTCGGATACGACCCGTCGTCGAAGGCGGCGAAGGCGTATGAGCGGCTGGCACGCGAATTCATTCTGCGCGAAGACGGAAACGTATGATGATGAAACCTGCGCTCGGCCGCGGTCTCGGATCGCTCATCCCAAACGCCCCGGCTCCGCGCACAATGACGGAGCAGATCATCCCTTCGGCACGACGGGAAATCTTGGACGTCCCGCTCGACCAGATCGTACCGAACCCGCGCCAGCCTCGATCACATTTTTCGCCGGCCGAGCTTGAGGACCTTATCGCCAGCATCAAGGAGCACGGCGTGATGCAGCCCGTGACCGTCACCAAAGTCGCGAACGGCTACGAGCTGATCGCGGGAGAACGGCGGTTCCGCGCATCCTCGGCGCTCGGGCTCGCGACGATCCCCGCGATTGTCCGTGAGGCGAGCGAGCAGCAGAAGCTTGAGCTTGCGCTCATTGAGAACATCCAGCGCCAGGACCTGAACGCCGTCGAGGAAGCGATCGCATATCGCGCGCTCATCGACGAGTTCAACCTCACCCAGGAGGTCGTTGCCGCGCGCGTGGGCAAAAGCCGCAGCAACGTGGCAAACATCCTGCGCCTGCTCGATTTGCCCGACGACGTGCTCGACGCGCTGCGCGACGGCAAACTGACGAAGTCGCACGCGAGGACATTGCTCGCCGAGGCCGATCCCGTTCGTCGCCGGTCGCTGTTCCAGCAGATGCTCAACGGCGGCATGACCGTCCGCGAGATGGAAGAGCGCGTGGGCCTCGGGTCAAAAGGAAAGAAGGTCGACGGCGTGCGCGCGACGAAGGATCCGAATGTCGCGGCGCATGAGAACCGTCTTCGCGAGATCTTCGGCACGAAGGTCGAGATCGCCGAGAAGGGCGGGAAGGGGACGGTCGCGATCAGCTTCTATTCGAAAGAGGAGCTCCTCGAGCTCCTCGGCCGCCTGTCCGACGTCTAGGCTTTTCTTGAAATCATCCCCCGCAGCCAGCCGGACACGGTCGATTTGGCCGCGTCCTTTATTTTTGATCTCGCGTGATGCGTCTTTACGAACTTGATCCAGTCGGGGTTCGGGCCGCGGCGGTTCTTGTCAGTGACAATCTCGACCACGTCGTTCGAGCGCAGCGCAGTGTCGAGGTTGCGCATGGTGCCGTTGATGCGCGCGGCCGAGCATTTGTTTCCGAGCTCGGTGTGGATCGCGTACGCGAAATCGACGGGCGTGGCGTTTTCAGGGAGGTCGATGACGTCGCCGTTCGGCGTAAAGACGAAGATGCGGTCCTTGAACACGTCGATCTTCATGATCTCAAGCTGCTCCATGAAGTCCTTCTTTCCCGCCAGCTCCTTCTGGATCTTGGCGAGCTCCTCCATCCAGTACAGGTTCTTGAGCGGCGACATTCCGGCCTCCTTGTAGCGCCAGTGCGCGGCCACGCCGAACTCGGCAAGCTCGTGCATCTCCTGCGTGCGGATCTGGAACTCGACGATCTCGCCGTCGTCGGTGAACACCGTCGTGTGGAGGCTCTGGTAGCCGTTCGGCTTCGGCTGGGCGAGGTAGTCCTTGATGCGTCCCGGCATCGGCGCGAACTTTTGGTGAAGGATTCCGAGCACGCCGTAGCATTCTTCCACGTCCCTCACGATGACGCGGATGGCAATGAGGTCGTAAACCTTCGACAGGTCGTCGTCGTACTTTCCAAGCTTCTTATACAGGCTGTACAGGCGTTTGACGCGCCCGTGGACCGCGGCGTCCGCGACGCTGAACTCGACGAGGTACTTCTCGGTCTGATCGATGATGCGCGAGACGTATGCCCCTTTTTCGCGGACCTTTGCCGTTATCATGTCGCGCACGCGCTCGAAGTCGCGCGGAAAGAGGTACTCGAAGCACAGGTCCTCGATCTCTCCCTTGAACTCGCTCATGCCGAGGCGCCCGGCGATCGGGGCGTAGATCTCGAGCGACTCGCGCGCGATGCGCTCCTGCTTGTGCTTGGGCTGGGCGTAGAGCGTCTTCAGATTGTGCAGACGGTCGGCGAACTTGATGAAAACCACGCGCACGTCGCTGGCCATCGCCAAAAACATCTTGCGCATGTTTTCCGCGTACCGGTCGGCTCCGGAATACTTAACCTTCTTCAGCTTCGTCAGCGAGTCCACGAGCGACGCGATGTCGTCGCCGAACTCCGCGGCAACCTGCTCGAGCGTGATGTCCGAGTCCTCCACGACGTCGTGCAGGAGCCCGGCGGCGACCACGTTCAGGTTCGATCCCATCTCCGCCAGCTTGTACGCAACCGCGAGCGGATGAACGATGTACGGGTCGCCGGTGAGTCGGATGATGTCCTTGTGCGCTCCCTCGGCCATCTCGTACGCGCGCGAAATCAGCCCGAGGTCCGGGTTCTCATAGGACGACGCGATCAGCCGCGTCAGCTCGTCGTAGGTCCGCGCATTCTCAGGCATTGCTCCAGGATAGTACAGAACGCCGAAAATGAAAAGAACCCGATCGGGTTCTTTTCTCGCTACGTTTTGGACTTTTTCTTCGGGAAGACGCGCGGCGGCGACGTTCGTTTCTTTTCGAGCATGGCGAGCGCGACGTCGAGCGTGATTTCCATCGGGTCCAGTTTTTTCGGGACGGAAACGTTCGTGGTTCCGTCCGTCAGGTACGGGCCGAAGCGTCCGTTGCGGACCACGACAGGATTGCCGTCGGGTCCCGCGCCGAGGTCGGCCATCGGGGCCATCTGCTTTGCCTTGAGCGCCTCCTTGTTGGCGAGCACGAACCGGGCGTCCGTCTCCGAGATCGTGCCGGGGTGATAGTCCGCGGGAATCGACGCGGTGAGCGTCTCGGTCTTGAGATACGGGCCGAACCGCCCGAGGTGCGCGACGATCTCCTCGCCCGCCTCGGTCTTTCCGACGACGCGCGGCATCTCGAACAGCGGGAGAATTTCCTCCATCGTCACCGTGTCGATGTTCGCGCCCTTCGGCAGCGACGCGCTCTTCGGCTTCGGAACCTTGGCCTTTTTGTCCTCCGCGGTCCACTCGCCGAGCTGGGCGAACGGGCCGAAGCGTCCGGAGCGGACGATGACGGATTTCCCGGTCTTCGGGTCGTTCCCGAGAATCCGCTCCTTCATGATGTCCTCGCGCGACACGCCGACCACCTTTTCCTCGATGAGCGAGTGGAACGGCCCGTAGAACGCCTCGAGCGTGGGAACCCATTCGACGGTGCCCTCCGCGATCTCGTCGAGCGTGTTTTCCATCGTGGCGGTAAACGTGAAGTCGACGACGTTCGGGAAGTGCTCGACGAGGACGTCGTTCACGATCATGCCCGTGTCGGTGGGGAACAGCTTCTTGTTGTCGTCGCGCTCGACGTACTGCCGCGCCTCGATCGTGGCGATCGTCGGAGCATACGTGGACGGTCGGCCGATGCCGAACTCTTCCATGGCCTTCACGAGCGTGGCGTCGGAGTACCGCGCGGTCGGCTCGGTGAAGTGTTGGGTGGGGACGACGGACGTGACGTCCACGGCGTTGCCGACGGCGAGCGCCGGGAGGATTTTTTCCTGCGACGCGTGATACACCTTCATGAATCCGTCGAACTTCACCATGCTGCCGTTGGCACGGAAGGAATGCTTCGCGGCGTCGAGGTCGACGGCCGTGCGCTCGACCTTCGCGGGAGGGAGCTGGGAGCCGACGGTGCGGCGCCAGATGAGGTCGTACAGCTTCCACATGCCGGACTCGAGCGTTCCCTTGAGCTCTTCCGGGGTCGCGGTGACGACGGTCGGGCGGATGGCCTCGTGCGCCTCTTGCGCGCCCTTCGCCTTGGTGGCGTATTTCTTTGCGCCGACCGCGTAGTCCTTTCCGAACTCGGAGGAAATGTACGCCTGCGTCTCGTCGAGGAACGCGTTCGCGAGGTTCACGGAGTCGGTACGCATGTAGGTGATGCGTCCCGTCTCGTACAGCTTCTGCGCCAGAACCATCGTCTGCTTCGCGCCGAACCCGAGCCGCCCGTTCGCCTCGATCTGCAGGGAAGAGGTGGTAAACGGCGTCGGCGGGTTCTTTGAGACTTCCTTCGTCTCGATCTTCGTCACCTCGAATTTCTGCCCGGACAGCGTCGCCACGATCTTCGCGGCCTCGTCGCCCGTCTTGATATCAAGCTTGTCGACCTTCTTCCCGTCGATCGAAAACAGCGCGCCCGGGAAGGCGATTCCGTCCTTTATAAACTCTCCGTCGATCGTCCAATACTCGTCGATCTTGAACGCGAGGCGCTCTCGTTCGCGCTCGACGACGAGGCGCAGCGCGACGGACTGCACGCGCCCGGCGGACAGGCCGCGGCGCACCTTGGCCCAGAGGAACGGCGACAGCTCGTAGCCGACGAGACGATCCAGAATGCGCCGCGTCTGCTGCGCATTCACCAGGTTCATGTCGATCGTCCGCGGCGCCGAAAGCGCGTGCTCGATGGCCGTCTTCGTGATCTCGTGAAACGTAATCCGCTTCGCCGTCTCCGGGTCGAGCCCAAGCGTCTCGGCGATGTGCCACGCGATGGCCTCTCCTTCTCGGTCTTCGTCGGTCGCGAGGATGATGTCGGTCATCCCTTTCGCGGCCGCCTTCAGTTCCTTTACGTGATCCTTCGCCTTGTCCGGGACTACGTATGTGGGAGCGAAATGATTTTTTACGTCGACGCCCGTCTTGCTCGCCGGCAGGTCGCGGATGTGTCCGAAAGAGGACAGGACCTTAAAGTCCTTCCCCAGAAACTTCGTAATCGTTTTCGCTTTCGTCGGAGACTCGACGATGACAAGTGTATGTGGCATGCGAAAGATAATGCCGTGGATTGACGGTTTTGTCAAAAAATGATAAGAAGTCGGTGCTCATAGGGGAGCCTCATGGCGATCGTGATCAAGGGCGTGCCGACGCCCGGTTGGTATGTTCCCACTGGTCTGTCTGCTTCCAAAATGGTCCCGCATCTCTGGACCGGCATTGCACGGTTCCGATTTCGACGCGTCGAGGGTTTCGTCATCTCGATACACAAGTTCGACGGAGGGCCGCGCATCCACTCCGAGTGGAAATCCGCGACGATGATCCGCGGGCTGCTGTCTCGCGTCCAGGCCGTATACGAGCACACCGCCGCGCTCCCCGATGTCTGGCGCGACCAGGACATTCGC
>CALRGA010000006.1 GCA_943357025.1 Candidatus Uhrbacteria bacterium RIFOXYB12_FULL_58_10
CTCATCTCTGTTATTAAATTCTGCCAATCCATCGACTTATTGTTATGCAGCCAAGTTTTGCTCAACCACACATAGGCATCATATTCGGAAGCACTCATGATATTGCCTGCTAAAAAACTGGCCGTAGCGTCTACGTGCGCAAAAGGAATTAACTGCGACTCCTCCCGCCCCACATCATCACCGACAAAAACATCTCTACTCAAATTCATGGCCAAAATATCCTTTCCTGTGGATTTGAATTGGGCGCTTTGCAATATGGCGACCGTACTTTTTAAAACTTTATCCGATGTTGGAGGTACCGGATAAAAATAGTATTGCTGCTGTAACTGCTGCATTCTTGCCTCGACACGGTCAATTTGTCGACCTACAGGATAAGACTCTACCGTTCGCCTGAAAAGTTGTCCTTTCACAGCAGAAACCCTCTTATGCAACTCTTCAAACAAATACGAACCTCTCTGGTTACCTTCTTCTTTAAGCTTTAGTTGCTCCTCGAGTTGCTCCTCGAGTTGTTTACCTATGTTTGGATTGATCGCAAAGGCAAGCAACACTTGATTTAAATCATCAAGTGATTCAAAATAACTTATCGCCTCTAACGGATCTTTGATGCCTTTAAACGTTTCAAGGGAGCTATATTCAATACGCGCTCCTTGAAAACGTTCTAACATATCTGGCGAAATCTGCCCTTCTGCTTGGACGATAGCGCGTTCTTCATTTGAAAGTTGACTAGCACTGTCTTCGATCGCTGATCGTTTCTGTTCTGCTTTGGAACCAAGGTATTCACCAGATCCTCCATATTGACCATCAAATCCTTTTTCAGACATAATTGCATTTTTTCTTTAACATCTTGTAGTTTATTATTTTTTGCTTGAGTTATCAAGTGTTGTTCTCATGGATGATCAGTCCAAGCTCAATGAGGCGCTATAACCACTGACGGATTCAAACGCAAAAGCCCGAAGTCGCAAGACTTCGGGCTTTTTGCTGGTCACCCCCTGTCCCGGTCTGTAGGAACAGGTCGTGGTGGTTCCGAGACATGGATTCGAACCATGATTGAAGGATTCAGAGTCCTTTGTCCTGCCGTTAGACGATCTCGGAGCGTAGTGAGCGAAAGAAGAAGCCTCAGCTTATTCTTTCGCGAACGAAGCGACGCAGATCTGACCTCAGCCAGATCTCGGATCGATCATTCGCGCGAAAAGAATATCATGGGTTGGCCAACGGGTCAAACTACCCGGGATTTCATACGACCGCGCCGCCGAACGCGTCGATGAGCGTCTCCACGACTTGCTCGACCTCCTTTTTCACATGCTTCGCCTTCACGTGGACCGGGCGGCCGAGAACGCGGGCGAAGACCTGCTCGAGGAGCTTGCGGTTCTTGTCCGAGTTGATGGCGTCGACGTACACGCCGTATGCGAACGACATCTCGATGAGGTCGCCGTTTACCGCCGAGAGCTCGCCGGTTTGGATGACCATCGGGAGGGTGGCGTTGCAGCTCTTGATCTGCTGGAAGACCTCGGGCCAGCGGCGCTTGACGTCCTCGAGGTCAAGGACGGGGACGTCGCCGAGAGCGACGGAGATTGGCTCGGGGATTTGTTCTGGGGGAATTGTCGTGGTTGGGACGTGAGTCAGGGTGATCGTCGGGGTTGGAGTTGGATTGTGGGTGTGTGGGTAGTTTGTCGTTTGTGACACGGGAGGAACGACGAACGGCTTGACCACGACAGGCGAGACGATCGCGACACCGCCACACGCCTTGATGATCGCGATCTCGAGGGGGAGCTGGACGATCTTGGTGGTCTTCATCTGGCGGCGGGCCTCGAGGAGGAGGTCGATCGTTGCGACGGCGCGGCCGGACGATTTTACGTCGAGCAGCATCTTGTCCCGCAGAGTCGAGACAACGTCCTCGACGAAATGCGGGAGATCGACGCCGCGCTCAAGTCCCTCGACGACGAGACGCAACGCCGTCGCGGCGTCGTTCGACTCGAGCGAGCGGACGAACTCGTCGACCATCGCGGCGTTCGTCGCGGGGAGGACGAGGGAGGCGATATCGAGCGTGATGTGCTTTTCATCGAGCGCGAGCACCTGGCCGAGGACGCTTTCGGCGTCGCGCAATCCGCCGTCGGCGTGGCGGGCAATCTCGGCGAGCACGTCTTCGTCGACCGCGATTCCCTCCTTGGCGACGATTCCCTTCAGTCGCTCGACGATGGCGGCGACGCTCAGACGCTTGAAGTCGAACCGCTGGCAGCGGGAAATGATCGTGGCGGGAACCTTGTGAATCTCGGTCGTGGCGAGAACGAATATCGCGTACGGCGGCGGTTCCTCGAGCGTCTTCAAAAGCGCGTTGAAGGACGACGTCGACAGCATGTGCACCTCGTCGATGATGTACACCTTGTGCTTCATCCGGTTCGGCGAGAAGCGGACGCTCTCGATGATGTTTTCCCGCGTCTCCTCCACCTTCGTCTGCGATGCCGCGTCGATCTCAAACACGTCCAACGCCGATCCGGAGATGATCTCAAGGCAAGCGGAGCACGCGTTGCACGGCTCCCCGTCGACAATCGCCTTGCAATTGACCGCCTTCGCGATCAGCCTGGCCACCGTCGTCTTCCCCACCCCGCGCGGACCGGTCAGCAAATACGCATGCGCAACGGAACCGGAGGTAATCTGGTTCCGCAGCGTCGTCTTCACGTGCTCCTGACCGCTGAGGTCCGAAAACGTCGACGGCCGGTATTTTCGGTACAGCGATTCCATGCGTTTATTTCTTTACGACATTCTCAATGGCCGCCCAGACGGAATCTCTCGACTTTGGCAGCAGAATCACCGCTTCGTCCCCAACGTCGGCGCGGTAGAAGCTCATAGTGGCTGGAAGCACTTTATACGCGGTCTGGCCGCAGATGACAACGTGGGTGCCTGTGGACGAATCCATGGCGACGCAGCCGACCGTCCTGCGGCGCTCAACCGGGCCTATTTGCTTGAACACAAAAGTTCCATCGGCCCTGATCACGAGCTTGAGGACGTCGCCTTCGACGAGACGAGACTTGGAGGCATAGTTCGGCGGAACCGGGTATGCGTTGCCGTCCGGCCCGATCATGTGCGACCCGTTGAACACGCCCTCGATCGTCCGGGAACCCGTCGACGAGTCCATCATCTGCGACACGGTACGCTTTGCCATGAGCAGATCCGCGACGCGGCGCGAGCCGTCCGTGGCATCCGCGCCCTCGAGAAGCGAGATCACGTGCCCGAGGCTGTCGTGCATCTGTCGAAGAACGCGAACCGCAAGCTCAAGCCGGGCGCCGTCGTTGGCGGGCGAGCCGTGACCGGCGCGGACCTCACCCTGTCCCTCTCCTTTTGAAGGAGAGGGGATCTCGTCGATCGCCTCTGTCGTAAATTCGTCCTCGAATAGAAATCCCATAAGCTAGAAGATGCTCGACGATGCCTCCGGCGCAAGAGGGACGTCGGCGACGCCGAGCTGCGAGCGCTCCATGATCTCGGCTTCGACGATGGCGCGGTCGCGGCCGTACTTGAGGCGCGACAGCTCCTTGATCGCCTCTGCGAGCTCGCGGTCGCCCTTGCTCTTCGGCGTCAGTCCCATCGTGAACGGGCGCATGGACGCGTTGTCCACGATCATCTTCACGTACCAGGTGAACTTATCCGAGTTGATCATATCGTACCCGGTAAAATCCGGCGCGTACACCTTCTCGAGCGTCTCCACGTCCTCCGGACCGATGCGGGCGACCATCATGGTTCCGACGTTCCCGAACACGGCGTCCTTTATCTTTGTGTCGTTGTCCTTGGCCAATTGGCTGATGTACTGGTGTGCCAGAATCAGGGCAAGCTTGTACTTGCGCGCCTCGGAGAGAATCGTGGCGATCGAGTCGGTAACGAAGTTCTGAAACTCGTCGATGTACAGGAAGAACGGCTCGCGCTGCGCCTCCGGGATGTCTGCGCGTCCGAGGGCGGCCATCTGGAGCTTGGTCACGATGACCATGCCGAGCAGGTTGGCGTTGATGTCGCCGGTCTTTCCCTTCGCCAGGTTGCACAGGAAAATCTTCTTCTCGTCCATCACCTGGCGGAAATCAAAGCTCGACTTGTTCTGCCCGATGATATTGCGCATCATCTCGTTGCCCACGAAGCGACCCACCTTGGAGATGAGGTATCCGAGCATTTCCGACTTGTGGAAGTCGCTCGTCTTGGCCATTTCCTTTTCCCAGTAGGCACGAACCATCGGGTCCTTGATCTTGGCGATCCATGTGTCGGCGAACTCCTGGTCGGAGAACATGCGCGGAATCTCGGCGAGCGTCCCCGGGTTCTCGATGTCGGCCATGAGCGTGAGCATCACGTGCTTCATGTGGTGCTCGAACATCGGCCCGATCATTTCCGGCGGAAACAGCTTGTAGAAGATGGCGATCATTTCCTGCACGACCATGTCGCGCTGGTCCTCGTTCTTCGACTCGAGCATGTTGATGCCCATGGGCCGTTCGATGTCGGACGGGTTGAAGTGGATCACGTCGTCGATGCGCTCCTTCGGGATGTTGCCGAGGATGTGCTCGATGAGGTCGCCGTGCGGGTCGAGGACGGCGACGCCGTGGCCCATGGCGATATCCTGGATGGCGAGCGTGGCGATCATCTCGGATTTACCGGCTCCGGACTTACCCATGGCGTACATGTGGCGGAGACGGTCGGGTCCCTTCATCCAGATGGGCGTCTTCACGCCGCGGTACACATTGAATCCAAGCTCGAGCTCTCCGCCGAACTCGGGACCGGTCGGCACGTTGCTCGGCGCGGCCCCCTTGCGGGCACCGAGCCACTTGATTCCCGGCGTCTCGGTCCACGGGGTCGGAAGGTGCCACATGCTGGCGAGCTCTTCCGAGCTGACCGTAATCTTTCTGCTCTCGTCGAACGAGCGGTGGATGAAGCGTCGAATCAACCGTTTCTTGAACGGCGGGACGACGCGGATGAACGAGTTGCCGTACTGGTAGATGCTGAACGGCGTGAAGGCGTTGACCATGCCGGCAAGCGTCGTATGCACCGCGTCCGCGTTCTTTCCGGCCGCGACAAGCCGAATGCAAACCTCAAGCCCGGCCTTGCTGGCCTTCTCCTCCAGTCCCTTGACCGTCTCTTCCTCGAGCGGCGACAGCTTGCGCTGCTCCTCCGGCTTCCTGTCCTCCGAGCTCGAAATTCCCGTAAGCTCGCCCAGCTTGATCTTCTGCTTCTTCGCGCCCTTTACCGCCTCTTCCATCGACATGCCCTGCAGCATGCGCCCGGCGATCGCGATCCCCCGTTCGCGCCAGTGCTTGTGCGCCGACCGCGCGATGAACTGGATGCACGCGCCCTCGCCTTCTGGAACCTTGGAAAGCACGTTCGTAAGCCCGTCGAGCGGGTCGCGGTCCATCTTCCGGAACGTCTTGATCGGGAATGCATGCTCGCGCTTGAACACGAGGTAGCAGCCCGCGATGGTGGAGTCGGGCGCGAAAATGTTGTAATCGTCGACCAGCTCCGGGTACGCGTCCGGATACGACGCCGAAAGCTGCTGGATCACGACCTGCTCCATGTCGCGGTTGACCGTGACGTAGAATCGGATCTCCTTGTTCTGAACCACGATCTCGAACGCCATCTCGTCGTGACGGCCAAACAGCCAGGCGTGGAATCCATGATGAACCTTCAATCCGCCGACCGTGGTGAAAAACGTCTCGGCCGCGGCGATGGCCTCCTGCAATTGCTCCTTGCCGGCCACGCGCTCGGCCTGCTCCTTGTGACGGAACCTCGGAACGCAAACGACGATCGTAATGCGCTCGAATGCCGCATGATCGGCGCCGGAACGGAATCGGAGATACCACCGCATCGCGAAGAGGACGGCGAGGACGGCAAGCAGAATAGCCACGCCGATCAGAATCCAGAAGGCGTACTGCGCGTCGTTCGCGCCGGGAGTCGCGACGATTTCTAGGGGATTCATGGCTTTAGGCTCAAGATTTTATCGGTTTTGATTTTTGCCTCCTGCTCGAGAAAGAACTGGTTGATCCCCGGTATCAGCTTGAGCCATTTTTTAATCAGGTCGAAGATCTTCTTCGTGTTCACCTTCGCGCTCTCGATCATCTGCTTGATGAGGCCGGCGATTTCCTCGCCTTTTTCCTTGAAAAGCTTCTGCCTGTCCGGCGAAAGCTTGAGAAACGTGTCCGTCATCTCCTCGCCGAGGATATCCTCGATCTTTTGAAGGATCTTGTCCTTGGCGGGAGCGACAGTCTGAACGGGGGCCCGACGAATGGGCGCGATCGGTTCCGTCGGAACGGGCTCGACGATCGTCTCTTCCTCGCGGTTCTCCGAACCCTCGACCCTGTCTCCCTCCGTTCCCTCCCGACGTTCCTTCTCAACGCCAAGTTCCGGCCCGATGGTCTCGGGCACGGAAGTCTTCGGTTGTTCGACGACCGGCTTCGGCGTCTCGACGGGGTTGGAGATCGGGTCTGCCATAGTGGCGACATTGTACCACGATTATGCCAAGGAGATCTTCGTGCCCTGTGGAGAATCCTTCACGGAGAATCCCTTCGCGGCGATTGCGTCGCGCAGACGGTCGGACTCGCTCCAGTTTTTCTCCGCTCGCGCCTCTTCGCGGAGCTGGACGAGCTTGGCGACATCGGCGGGGACTTCGACGGGCTTGCCGAGATAATCGGAGATACGAAGGCCGAGAACGTCGTCGAATCGCAGCAGCGTCGCGGCCTTCGTCGCGTCGTCGATGGTCGCGTCATGAATGAGGTCCCAGACGACCGCGAGCGCGGCAGGCGTGTTGAGGTCGTCGTTGATGGCGGCCAAAAAACGGCTCGCGAAGACCTCACCCTGTCCCTCTCCTTTGAAAGGAGAGGGGATCTCGTCGTTTCGTCTCCCCTCCTTCTGCAAGGAGGGGTTGGGGGTGGTCCCTGGGTACTCGCGGACGATATTCCGCAGCTTGTTCAACGCATTCTGCGCGCCTTCCATCGCTTCCCAGGTGAAGTTCAGCTTTGAGCGGTAGTGCGAGCCGAGGACGAAGTAGCGATAGGCGACGGGGTCGAACCCCTTTTCGACGAGATTCGAGATCGTGTAGACGTTTCCGAGCGACTTCGACATCTTTCCTCCGTCGAAGGTCATGAAATCGTTATGCATCCAGACGTTCGCCTCGAGGACGCCGTCGGCGCCCATGGCCTGGGCGAGCTCGTTCTCGTGATGGACCGGAATGTGGTCGATGCCGCCGGTGTGGATGTCGAACGGGAGGCCGAGATACTTCTTCGACATCGCCGAGCACTCGATGTGCCAGCCCGGAAACCCTATTCCCCACGGCGATTCCCATTCCATCTCGCGCTCCGCGTCCTCGGGCGAGAACTTCCAAAGGGCGAAGTCCGTCGCGTTCAGCTTCTCGGCCATGTCGACGCGCGCGCCGGCCATCTTGTCCTCGGACTTCTGACCCGAGAGGCGGCCGTAGGACGGAAGCTTTGCCGTGTCGAAATAGATCCCGTCCGACGTCCGGTACGTGAATCCTTTCCGTTCGAGCGACTGAATCATCTCGATCTGCTCGGGAATATGGTCGGTCGCGCGCGGATAGACGGCAGCCGGCTTGATGTTGAGCGCTGCGAGGTCGGAGAAGAAGGCCTGGGCGTAGAACTCGGCGATCTGATATCCCGATTTCCCCTCCCGCAGCATCGCCACGATCATCTTGTCCTCCCCGTCGTCGACGTCGCCCACCAGGTGGCCCACGTCGGTGACGTTCATGACGAGCGTCACGTCGAGTCCGTTGTACTCGAACGTGCGGCGCAGCACGTCGGAAAACAAAAACGCGCGCATGTTTCCAATGTGGGCGAACCAGTACACCGTCGGTCCGCAGGAGTACATCCCGACGTGGCCCGGAGAGATCGGCGTGAACGGCGCGTTCTTTCTGGTGAGGGAGTTTTGAAGTTGGATTTCCATGTGTTTCTGTCATTGCGATAAGTCCTCAGACGACGAAGAAATCCCATGAGAGATCGCTTCGTCCTGATGAGCTTGCAATGACGAGGATACGATTGATTCAGTATGCACAGACAATACCAAAATCCCCGCCGGAAAACCAGCGGGGATACCGAGGAAGGTCGGCCTACGAGCCTTCCGACAGAATGGCGACGCTGTCCACGTCCTCGATCGTGAGCGTTCCGGAACCCGTGTGCGCGATACCGCGTACGCGAACTTCCGCGCCGACGAACAGGCTGCTTTCGGTTCGGTCGCCTCCACGCGTCTTGAACGCCGTGTCGTCGGAATAATAGACCGACACGTCCGCGGAGCTCGAGCCTCCGTTAAGCGCCGAGACCGTGAAGACGTTGTCGTCCAAGTCGATCGACTCGACCACGCCGACGCGTGACGAGACGCCCTTCTTCCACATGCTGTTGTCCTTGATCAGGCGGGCATCGATCTCCCCCTCGTCGCTCACGCGGCCGACGATGAAGAGCTTGTCGCCGATCTGGAACTCGGAGATTTCCGAGGATCCCATGAACTTGCGTACGAACTTGGTGTTCTCGTCGTAGTTGATGTCGATGGAGTCGCCCTCGTTGCCGACCATGTTGTTCACGTCGCCGGAACGCAGGTGCGGGTTGGAAAGCAGGGTCGCGTCGATTTTTCCGGATGCGGAGTCCGTCTCGTCGATATCCGTCACTTCCGCCCAGAATCCGCGCGTGCGGGCCTTGAGAAAATTCTCGTTGCCACGGCGAAGGACGATGATGATGCGCGCGTTTTCCGTCCCCTTGTCGAGGCGGATGCGGACGCGGTCGCCCACGGTGAAATCCGTAATCGCGGCCGGATTCTTCCTGCCCACGACCATCTTGGTGGTAGGGATGACGTTCACATTGTGCTCCCGGCCGTTCCACTGAACGGAAATGCTGTCGTCCCCGATCGAGGAGATCCAGCCGTTCAGCCCGCGCATGTTCTGCGGGTTGAGCGATGCGTTCACGACCGTATCGGCCGTTACGACGCCGGTGTTGTTGTTTAGCGTTCCGACGACGCTCATTCCGTCGCCCGTGATCCAGTCGTCCATCGACGTCGTGTTGGCCGCGTTCGTACCGAACGCCGTGCTCGTGTCGATGTCCACGGTGTAGTCCGCGAACTCGCCGGCCGGATTCTTTCGCACGATGATCGTCGTCGGGGCGGTCGTGGACGAGAGCTCGATCAGCTGGCCGGAAAACGAGATCGGGCTCGTGGACTCGGATTCCGACTCGGAAGCCTTCGCCGGAGCGAACGGGGAAAGGACGGTCACGAGCATCAGCGCCGCCACGAATCCTTTTGAAACGCGAGTGTTCATAGATTACGGATTAGGGATTAGCCTGTTTGTCGACTTAGGAGGTCTTTCGTCACCGCCGATGGCGGGATCCCGTCCGACGGCGTGACGCATCTGCTGGACGCGCATCCGCATTTTTTCCGGAGGCGGAAGCGGCCGATGCTTGCCCTTTGGTACGCGGGAAAGCACCTCCGCGTAACGCTCGTTCGTCTCGGACAGCTGGTCGAGCAATTTCTTCCGCTTCTCCGGATCGCGCAGGTCGCCCTTCAGCTCATCGACGGAAAGGTCGAGCTCGGCAGCGGCGGATTCGAGGATCCTCGTAATCTGCTCCTTCGCGCCGTCGAGCCGCTCGGCTTCGGCCATGCGGCGCCCCATCATTCGCGCATGAAACTCCGCGCGCTGCTCGGAATTCGCCGCAAACCGTTCTTCGATTCGCTCAATCCCCTGCTTGATCGGATACAATGGATGGCCGTCGCTCACGTCCGGGCTGTCGTAGGCGTAGACGCTCGTGCCCGTCCCGAAGACGACGAGCAGCGATGCCATGCCGACTGCCGCGAAGCGAAAGGCATGCTGGCGGTAGGAGACGACGGGCTTCGGGACGAGCCTCAAGAAGAGTTCGTCTTGAAATGCACGCGTCGGACCTGCCTTTCGGCCAAGCCGTCTCAATTTTGCTTTTAAGAAATACACAATGTTTTGAGCTTTTTCATCGCGCGGAACGTCGCAACCTTGATCGTATCCGCCGCCTTGCCGATAATCGGCGCCATATCCTCGTATGCATACCCCTCGAGGTACTTCATCGTTACAATCTGCCGTTCGTCCTTGGACAGCATCCCCAACGCTTTTTGAAGGATCATTGCTGTTTCCTGTCGTTCCATGGTTTTATTCCCATCCTCGCCGACCAAAGTGAGCGCCATGTCTTCGATGTCGACGTCCTGTTTCCGGTCGCGATAATAATTGGCCAGGTGGTTATGCGCGATTCTGTAGATCCAGGCGGATTTTGAGACGGTCTCGTCAAACGTGTCGAATGCACGGTGCGCCTTCATAAAAATCTCGGAAACCAGGTCCTCGGCAACGTCGCGATTCCTCCCAACACGAAAAAAGACGTATCGGTGGATACGATTTATGTTCTCGCGATAGAAACGTTCGAATTCGCTCTTCACAGCTCTAAATACACAATGGATCACGAAACGTTACAAACGTGATCAATGATGCTCGGACGATCGAGACCGTCCGACCAGAGCCATCGCGAACACAGGGGTTAGCACCCACACGGCCTTCGATATGTCCCCGACGAACAGCGTTCGCGTGAGCGGCGACAGAACGTTTGACGCGTCGGACGGAAAGAACGAGAGCGTCACGCTGATGAGCAGCCCCACGTGGAGCACGGAAAACAACAACACCTGCCACATGGGCCCGCGCTCGGAATTGACACCGAGCGCTCGCATGAGGGCCGACTGGGACAGGAGAAAAAACAGGATGACGAATATTCCAAGAAAGACGGATATCTTGAGCGCGAACGCGTCGTTGACGTTGATGGTCGCGTTAAAATCGGTGATAAACGGGACGTATTTTACCACGGCGAGCGAGACGTAGATTGAGATGAGGATCACGAGCAGACGATCGCGGCCGAGCGACATGCCGTACATGAGCGACGCGACGACGAAAAAGAGAATGATGAAGAGGTCCCAGGAAGGAGTGACCCAGTTCATGGACGAGAGGAACGTTCCAACCTGTTGTGTATCGAGCGCTAATGCCATGGGAGTTTACCGCATCACGACGGTCGGCGGCGAGGACGTAAGATAACGCGGGGTTTCGGCGCTCACGAGTCCGAGCATTTTTACGGAGCGCGTGACGTTTTGGAGCGACTGCGCGTCGCGGACGACGACCTCGAGCCTCTGGTTGTCGAGGGTCAGCTGCTTGATCTGGTCCTCGTACTGGCGGATCGAGTAGCCCTTCGCGACGGACCCGTTTACCTGCACGACGTACGCCGCGCCGAACAGCACGAGCAGCGCGAGCGTCAGGAGATTGAGCCTCACCGCGTTGCGCTCAAAGAACGCGACCGCCGTGCGGGTCCTCGCTACTCCAGAATACATGGTTTGTGAAAACTTTGACATAGCCTCAAATAAGCGTCGCTAGATCTTTTCCGCAACGCGGAGCTTTGCGCTGCGCGACCGCGGGTTTGAATGAACTTCTTCGTCGGACGGCCCGACGGGGCGCTTCGTGATCACGTTGAGCGTTTCGCCGTTCCGTTCCGAGAAGTAATGCTTCGCGATGCGGTCTTCGAGCGAATGAAAGGAGATGATGGCCAGCCGTCCTCCGGGACGAAGCAGATCGACCAGGTCCGGGAGAACGCGCTCGAACTGGCCGAGCTCGTCGTTCACCGCGATGCGAAGCGCTTGAAAAACCTTCGTGGCCGGATGCGTCTTGCCGCGCCGACGGACGACGGTCTCCACGAGATCCGCGAACTGCGTGGTGGTCGTGATCCGGACCTTCTTCCTGGCCGCGTAAACGACCTTCGCGATCTGCAACGCCGCGGCCTCTTCCCCGTACACGCGGAAGATGCGCGACAGGTCCTCGACGCTCCACCCGTTCAGAATCGCCTCGGCCGTGAGATCGCCCGTTCGGTCGTATCTCATGTCGAGCGGCCCCTCGTGGGCGAAAGAGAATCCGCGTTCCGGATCGTCGATGTGCGCGGAGGAAAACCCGAGGTCAAGCAGAATGCCGTCCACCTGCTCGAATCCGTTGGCACGGGCGTGCTGCGTAACGTTCGCGTAGCTGTCCTGGACCAGGATCGCGGCGGCGTCGAATCGTTCGAGCCGACGTCGCGCAATGTCCAGGTTCGCGGAATCCCGGTCGAATCCCAGGATCCGACACCCAGGGAGGGCACGCAGAATCGCTTCGGCGTGACCTCCCTGCCCCACGGTGCCGTCGATGAAGCTCGCCCCACGAGCCTGCATCTCTTTTTGCTCCGGTCTTTCTACGAGATGCGTAAGCACCTCGGTGACCAGTACGGGAATGTGCGTAGGTTCATCCATATTCAGCTAGACCCCCAGTTCGCCGAGTTTCTCGGCAATGTTACCGACTTCCGCCTCCGTCATACGCTTGTAGGCCTCCCACTTTTCCGCGTCCCAGAGTTCAAGGCGGTTGTAGAGCCCCGCTACTACCACCGCCTTGGACATCCCGGCATACTGTCGGAGATATTCCGGCAGGATGATCCTTCCCTGTTTGTCTGCCTCCACTTCCATTGCGCCCGCAAGCATGAGTCGGGCGAATGCGCGTGAATTGGACTGTCCCAGGGGCAAACTCGCCAACTTGGCTGCGAGCTTGTCCCACTCCTCCTTGGGAAACAGGAAAAGCGAAGCGTCGAGACCTCGCGTCACTACCGCCCCCATCGCGAGGTCTCCGCGAAACTTCGCCGGGATCGCAACGCGTCCCTTGTCGTCGATGGTGTGGTTGTATTCCCCAATGAACATAGGGCGAGTAGGAAGTGGTCCCGAGCAATATTTTTTAGAAAAAAATAAGCGGTTCACCGAGAGACCAACTGTCTCTCGATTCCCCACTTTGTACCACTCGGTACCACTTATAACCATAATAACCCCGTTAGAACCACGCGTCAACACAAAAACCCATGGAATTATCCACAGGTCTTTCGGTCTTATTTGGAGATCTCCGGAAGAATCCTTGCGAGCTGATCGATCACGGGAGGAATCATAATCGCATTGAGGTTGGGCTCTGTCTTGAATCCGTACCGAACGCCTAGGACCTCGGCTACGAGAGAAGCTTGAATCCTATCCGCGATGACGCCTTTTCGCGCTTCCAAGTAGGATTTAATCAGCGGGGCAAGCTCGTCCGTCTCAACGGACCTCGCGAGGCCGCCCTGCAAAAGACGGTCAACGACGCCGTCGTCCCCGTTGCCGAACTCGGTGATTTTATTCCGCAGCGCCGCGACGAGCGTCTCCAGAACATATTCGCGCCGCTTGCTTCCGACAATGCGTTCCTGGCTGATGTTAAGAAGCTCGAGCTCCGCGGTCCCCTCTTCTTCCAGCTTCGCCAGCTTTTCGACACGCTCGTCCGCACTGTTCGCCAGCTTACGAATTTCATCAACGAGCAGGTCGCGGCGCTTCTCCGGCCCGGAACCCGCCTCGCGCTCCAGTCTCGAACGAAGCGTCTTCCAGTCGTCCCACCGGCGAGAGACCTTCGCGTGAATCTCCGGGGATACGTGAGCCCGAAGCAGCGCGAGATACGATTCCGGTTCGCTTACTTCGCGCTTCATGTCCAGCAGGCGCTGGATGGCATTCGGATCGTAGGTAATCCTGCGATCCTTGTTGAATACCGTCCCGTTGTTGTGCTGAAGGTCGTAAACGAGGTCGATGAGCGAGCGCTTCTCGGCATTCGACGCGAACATTCTCTCCGCCGTCGACGAGATGTTCGCCCACGGCTTTCCACCGTATGAGGGATTCCAGCCGATATCCTGGAACCGCAAGGTCGCGGCGGCCATCGCGCGACGAATTTCTTCGCTGGTCGCCACGGCCATCCACGCGTCTGTATCCATGGGAAGTCCCGCGGAACGAGAGGTCGGAAGGCGGCTAGAATCGGACTCATGGCCGATCTCCCCCAACGCCGATCGCACGAGATATTCCCGCATCCAGACGAACTGGTTCTCCGTATTTCGTCGGATTCCCGCCCGATGGTCGTGTATGTCCATCTTGGTCCGGAACGACGGCTCGGCGTGCCGGTCGGCCATCTTTCGCTCAAGCGTCGCGAGCTCGACCCCGATGTACTCGTCGAGATAAAAGCTCGTGAGCTCTTCCTCCACGCGGTGATCCTCCTTGTCCAGCTCGCGCGTCTCGCGACGTTCCCTTCGTTCGCGCTCGACGCCTGCCGATACCTTGATGCGATACCGCAGGCCCGGGTCCAGCAGCTTTCCCGAAAGGCCGTAACAGCGCAGAAGCGACTCGGCGGCAATGGCATCCCCGCTGCGCTCCATCTTCTGCAGCTCGCGGACGATGTCGGATTCGTCAAAAAACGGCACCGCCGCGACCCCGAGCTCGATGGCCATCGCGAGCCCGTCGAAGTTTCGACTTTTCGTGTAATACTCCGTGATCTCCTCGGAAAGTTTTGGATTGGCACGTTCCATCGCCTCGATGTATGAGCGAATTCCCCCGTCCTTCCATGCCGAAGCCGTCTTCGCGTCAATCAGCCGACCGAACTGATAGAGAGGCCTGGGATCGCCCGACTCTAGAACCTTGCGCATTCCGTCCCGCGGCGACACGCCGAAGTAATGCTCGAAACCACCAAGCTTGTCGTATCGGCCGTTTTTTAGGATGGCATCGGCCGTTCGTTTTGCCTGTTCGACGATATTGGTCGTCCGAAAAAAGGAGATCGGGAGGTCGACGAACCGAAGGAACGTTTCCATCGAATGGTCGATCGCGTCGGAAACGTTCCTCTGCATGCGCTCCCTGGACGCCATGCCGTACCATAACGTTTCCCGAATCCACGGCATGGCTTCTCGAATCTGCGCGAGGGACGGGTTTGCGTCCCTGATCATCCTCGATCCCTGGTCGGCGACGACCGTGGCGGCGTCGGGACGCGCGAAAAGATCCGGCGTGATCCCAAACAGCGTATCCAGGCGCGCGCGTTCCGCGGCCCCAAGAGTGAAATAGGTCTGCAGGTCGTGCGTTACGATTCGTTCGACGGCCTGAACGTCGGCGGCCGTCGCTTCCGCCACGTTCGGCGAGACCTCGCGCGACCCGACGTATCGCGCGAGCATGGAAAGAGAGTTTGCGCGGATGCACGTTTCGATTCCCTGCCGAATCGCCGGGTCGATTTCCGATCGGGGAATGTTCTCCTCGCCTATGTCAAACGTATCGATCAGCTTTTTCGTAAGATGCTTAGGCAAGCCGTCCCGCAGGTAACGGAAGTACTCCGCGCGCGCCCTCTTTGTCATTTCCTCTGGGGACAGGCCGAAGATCTGCAGTCTCTCGGCGACGTCAAAACTCTTACACGCCATCATCGTGTCGAAATTCCGCCAGGCAAGGGATTTCATTTCCGGCGACTTCATTCTCTCGAGAAACGCGTCCTTTCCCGAGTCCAGCGCATTGACGATTCCGACGACGATCTCCGAGACGTCCGACCGCGAATTCTCCAGCTGGTCGCGGATCAGGCGGTACCCGATCTCGGGCGGGCCGTTCGCGACGCGTTCTTCGGGAGTGAGACCGAACATGTCGTGAACGGATCGGAACGTCTCCTCGTCGAATGACCCCTCTTTGATTCGCAACTCGGACATGAGGGCTTTTTCGGCAAGCCGGAGCTGGTCCTCCCGGGTAGGCCGAAGAAGATCGATGAGGTCCGTGAGTATCTCATGCTTACGGCCGCGAACGACGGGCCGTTCGGTCCATGAACGCACGGCATAATTTTGCATGGCGTGCTCCCAGGTGATGCCGTACGCGTCTATGGCATCCCTCACGACAGGAAGCCTTCCGGGGCCAACGTGGTCCAGAAGCCAGCCGGAAATAACCCCCTGTTTCACGTCCTCGTTGGATTTCAACAGCGGGGCAAGCAGGGGGAATCGCTCGAGAAGCGGAAGAATAATTTCCGGGGAACCACCGAACGCCGCGTTCAACGCATTCGCGAACTCGGGATTTTCCGAAAACTTCCGTTCCGTGCCGGTGGCTTTGACGATCCGAAGAGCCTCGGCGATCAGCCCATTGCCCGCAAGCGTCATGGCTGTTTCAAAAATCTTTTCTCCGACGGAATCGTCCTGTTCCGAAATCCCACGGGATGATTCCAACGAGCTGGTGAGGTTTTCGACCAGATACCTGTCTCCTGAGAAATGCCTGATGGCATCCAAAAGAATCCCCGGGTTTAGATTCGGATCGGCCTTGATTTCCCTGACCCAGGAAGAAAGGTGATATCCCGCGTCCTTGAACAGGCCTGCGTGACGCAAGGTCCTGTTCACGCCGTCCGGACCGTTGAACACGGTGTGGAGCGCGGTCATTCCCAAATAGTTCGTCTGCGGGTATTCGCTCGCGAGCCGTTCGAGTCCGTTCGGAGTGGCGACGATCGCGTCGTAGATCCAATCGCCGGCCGGCCCGGACATGTCGTAATATTTTATTACCTCGCCCCATCGCCCGGCCTCGACGAACGAACTGACGGTCTCGGTCGCGTTGACGCCCTTCGACTCGAGATAGGCGACGTTCTGTTCGAAGCTAGACCGCTCCGAGGCCGGAGACTTCAGGTACGCGACGGCAAATTCCCGATCGAACATCTCCTCGACCGCGCCTGCATGCTCGTCGCCCTCCTCGTAGCCCTGAAGCGTCGGACTCGGGGCTTCAAGAATAGCCGCCGCGTCGGGGAATCCGGCGAGGCTGTGCGCGAGGGCGTTCTTCGCCCGGGCGAGCCTCGTCTCGGTGCGAAGAAGATCTGCCCGTATGGCCGGGTCCAGCTCGCCGCCGAGCGAGTTTGCGAGCGCCGTCGCCTGTTGCTTGCCCTTCGCGTGGACGGAATCGACCAGTGCGTCGCCCTTTTCGAGCAGTCCGCTTGGATTCAAACGGCGGTCCCGGTCGGAATCGACATATATGGGCGCGAGCTGATCGGGATTATGTCCTGTTTCCAAGTGCGGCATAGCTAGGCATTCGTGATTTCGTCAATGATCCTCTGAAATTCATCTGGGATCCCCTCGACAAGCTCGATCGTAAGCGGAACGGCCGCATGGGCGTCACGACGGAAGAAAAGAATTTCCTGGGCCGCGTTCATTTGCGCGGTATCCCGGGCGACATCGGCGCGTGCCTTCAGGTATGCGCCGAGAATCGGGGCGAAAAAGTCGACCTTTGCCGTTCCGATCCAGCCGGGCCGCCGAAGCTGTTTCAGGACGCCCTCGATCCCGCCTCCGGACTCGTTCATGCGTTTTCGAATCGCTTTATCTGCGGCGTGCATGAGTGCGACGCGGCCCGCGAGACCGGAAGCGAACGTTTCCGACGTCAGGAAGCTTCGGAGCCCGGCCGTTTCCATACGATCCAGAACCGAGAAAACCTGAAAAGCATCGATCGTCGAGACGGAGAGAGACCGAATGTCCTCGAGCCGCCTTGCCCGTCGATCCTCGGGCTTGTCGCCGATCCGCGCTTCAATGTGCGCACGGACGCCCTTCCATTCGTTCCACCGCTCCGTCGCGGTCCGGTACGCCTCGGGCGACAGCTCGCTTTCAAGGAGGGCTAGGAACGCCTCCGGGTCGCTTACCTCGCGCTTCATTCCCAAGATCTGCCGGAGCTGTTCCCCGGAACGGTACGAGATCCGCTCATGCTCCTTGCTAAGGACCGTTCCGCTGTTGTGCTCGAGGTCGTAGGTCAGGTCGATCAGCTTCCGACGGTCCGGTTCCGGCGCGAACATCATTTCCGCGGTTTCCGCGATCCGAGCCCACGGATCGCCGCCGAACGAACTCTGCCATCCCGGCTCGCGAAACCGATCCGCGGTGGCGGCCATCATCTGTCGAATCTCCTCGTTCGTGGCCGTCGACATCCACGCGTCCGCGTTCGGCGGGACGTTCACGAACGACGCGCGGCGCTGGCCACCGTCGGTCTGATGGCGCATTTCCCCGAGAACCGACCGCACGAGATACTCCCTCAGCCATGCGAACTGGGACTCCGCGTTCATGCGGATCGCATCCCGCGCGTTGTACGCCGCCATCCTGTTCGTGAAACCCAATTCCACGTGCCGTTCCCCGGCCTTTCGTTCCAGCGCCGACAGCTCGATGCCGATCCACTCGTCGAGATAGAACCCGGCCATCTCCTCCTCGACCCGGTGCGGTTCGGCGTCGAGCGGGAATTCCTCGCGATGCTCGCGGCGCCGGCGTTCCGCGTCCGCGGCGTCCTTGATGCGCTTCCGCAATGCCGCGTCAAACAGGATTCCCGTCAGCCCGTAGCACCTGAGCAGCTCCTCGGCGGCAACCCCGTCGCCGTTCACGACCATCGACCGCAGCTCGCGCACCGCGTCGGACTCGGTCTCGTACGGAACGGTCGCGGCCCCGAGCTCGATGGCCATGGCGAGTCCGTTGAAATTACGTCGGTTCGTATAATATTTCGTGAGGCTCTTTGGAATCGACGAACCGCCTCGCTGAAGGATCGCGATCGCGTCGGGTACGCCCTCGGCCTTCCAGGCGTCGACCGTCTTCGAATCGATCAGTCCGCCAAACAGGTAGAGCGGAAGCGCGGACCCGCCGAGCAGATTGATTTTTAATCCGTTCGCGGGAGAGACGCCAAAGAAATCCGAAAACGGCGGGATCGAATCGTACCGTTCATCATCAAGCAGCTGAGCCACGCAGACCGTCGCGGCTGCGACGATTTCCTGGGAACGAAAGAACTCCGCTGGAAGACTTGCCAGATCGCGGAAATTCCTCATGAACGACCCGACGTCGTCGTATCGCGCCTGTCCGTCTTTGATAAACGCGAGGACTTTCTTCTCGCATGCATCGCGATACCACTCCTGACTCAGAATTTCCGGAACGATCGCCCGCAGTGCCCGCAAGGCCTCGGATGCCTGGTCGATCATCGACGTCGTCTGCGTCTCGACGAGCTGGGCGACGTCCGGGGAGCGTAGAATGTCCACCGTAACGCCGAATAGCTCCTTCAGGACCGATCGCTCCTCCTCGTTTATAAGAACGAACGTCGCAATGTCATTCTTGACGAGCGATTCCGCGCGGCGGCGGTCTGGTTCGCCGACCGAAGCCGTTTCGGGGGTGACTCGCTGCGATCGAACGAACTCGATCAGGGCGCCAAGATGATTCGCGGAAAGACACGCCTCGATTCCTTCGCGGATCGCCGGTTCGACTACGGCTGGCGGCAGTCCTTCCCGGGAGAAACCAAACGTTCCTGCCAGCTCGTCGGTCCTGTTCGCGCTCATTCCGTTTTCCAGGAGAAACAGATACTGGATGGTGGCCACCTCGCGCATTTTCTCCGCGTCGAGCCCGAAGAATTCCAAGCCCCTCGCCGTCTCAAACTCGTCGAACTTGATGATTCGCCGAAACGCCTCCCATGCGACCGCCTTCATCTCCGAGGACCGGAGCGACTCGAGGAAGGCATCCGGGCGGGCGGAGGCCGCCAGGATGCGCTTCGCCAGCGGAACGGAGAGACTGTCGCCTTCCAAGCGCTCCCTCACGCGACGAAGCCCGACGGTCTCCAGGCTGACGAGCGCGAATTCCTCTTCCGACAGGTCGAACGTCTCCTTCAGGGCGAGGCAGGCCGACGCGTCAATCGACGAGTCGCCCTCGTTGATGATCGAGGCTGCCGCGCAGTCCGCCATCATCAGGACCGCGTCGCGCGACGGCTTGAATCGATCGACGAGCGACCGGATTCGTGCGCGCGTCTTATATCGTTCGGATGGGGTGGAGAACCATCGATAGACCGCCTGGTCCCGAACGACCAGATCCCAGGTCAGACCAAAGTCGGCGATCACCGCGTCCGTGTCGAACCCATCCAGCGAACCGGATCCTTCGACGATCCGTGCGACCAAAGACTGCATGACGCTTACATCCGCCATCATCAGGTACTCTAGCTCTGGAAACGACTTGGCAATTCCAAGCAGACTGACGGGTTCTTCTGCGAAGCTAGCGATCAGCTGCCGCGCGAAATCCCTGCTGGAACGGAACTCCTCTTCCATCCGCATGGCGGAAATAAGCTGGAGGGCCTCGTCAAGACTTCCTCCCGACACGAGAGTTCCAACGACTTCTCCCGTCAGCTTGGCGACGCGTCCGAAATGATTCTCCGCGTTTCCGCAGCGCTTGAGCGCCTCAAGGAACGTCGGAAAGAGGTACGTCGACTCCTCGACGAACGGATGCATAGCGGAGAGCAGAAGCTCCGGGTCTGGATGCCCGTTCGACGCGATATCATCGGAGAGCTCAAAAACCAGATCGACGGCATCCCGAAACAATGGCAGGTGGCGAAGCAGCCTGTTGATGCCGTCCGGGCCGGCCGCGATTTCCATGGCGACATTCCTCGAGAGAAACCGACGGGCATCCGGATCGTTCGCCGCGAGCCATTCGAGCCCTCCCGGCGCCCGAGCGATTGCGTCATACAACTCCTGGCTCTCCGCCGATGGCAATGTCCCGGCAACGCCGCCGAAGGCCGTTCCAAGGCTCGTGGCAAGCCGAAGCTTCGCCTCCGACAGCTTGTTCTGCGCCGCGCGAAGATCCGCGTCAATCGCCGCCTGTCCGTCCTTTCGGCGACGATCTCCTCCGACGGCGGCGTTACCGAGTCCGCCTGAAAAATTAGTGATTCCCGGCTTTTCCATAGGCGCGCTCGAGCGTGTGATGAATGTTGGAAATCTTTTGGTCGACGAGCCGCTTGCCGAACGCCTTGATGGCCAAGTTTTGCTCGCGTGAAATTACGTTGACCTCGGCGTTGAAGTCCGACCAGATCTTTCTGAGCTCTTTCTGGGATGGCCCGCCCTTTTCTCGAATCATACGCCCGAATCATACCATAAAAAAAATGAGCCTCGAAGGGCTCAGGCGGTCCATTGGATCAACGTGTCGACGTGGTCGCGAAGCGTGCGGTCCACGAACGCGTAGGTAGTTCGAAAATCCTCTTCCGTCCCGCCGATCGGATCGTCGACCGAGGCGCGCCGCCCGCCCGACAGCTCGGTGAAGCACCGAATTCTGGAAACGTCCGCCGCGGAATCGGCGACCAGGCCCTGCCACACTCCGTAGTCCATGGCAACGACGATTGCAGCGCCCGCGAGATCCTCGTCGGAGACGCGTCGCGGCGCGTGTTTGGACATTTCGTCGAGGATGCCGAGCGTCCGTAGCGTCGGCTTCGCCGCGGCCCAGTCGCGAGGCCTCGTCCACAGGCCGCCGCCTCCGGCGAACGTGCCCCTCGAGTAGGCCCCGTATTTTTCGCCAATCCCGCGTTCCCGAAAGATGACGTTGGCGATGACCTCCGCGACCGGCGAGCGATGGCAGTTTCCGATGCAAACGAACAAGATCCTCTTCATGATTCCCTCCATGGAAACAGATCGAAAGTATGGTCGAATTCTTCGGATTTGTCAATGGCGGCGGGCTACCACGCGATTTCCCCGGCGCGGATCATCGTAGAATCCGGGCTCCAGGACGCGATCCTCGCGATCGTCGAGTCGGCCTCGACGACGGTCGCCTCGCGCGGGAACGTTCCGACGATGCGCATCGGGACGAGCTCGAAGGTTCGCGAGCCATCGTCGTTCCAGTGGAATTTTACGGCGAGCGACTCGTTCTGGTCTTCCCCATCCTGGTCGAAGACGAAGTTGCCGAGCGAATAAAGAATCAGGCCGTCCTTGTACTTCTCGATCCCTTGCAGGACGTGCGGATGGGTGCCAATGACAATGTCCGCGCCCGCGTCGATGGACAGACGGGCGAGCTTGGTCTGCCTGTCCGTCGGGCTGTGCGCGTACTCGACGCCCCAGTGGAATGACACCGCGACGACGTCGCCAAGGCTCGTCGCCGCGGCGATGTCCGACGCGAGCCGGGTCTCGTCGATCGGGCTGTATAGATCGTGGTACGCGAGGAAGACGACCTGTTTGTCACCGAGGGACGCGACGGTTGGCGTCGGCCGGTCGTTATAGTCTCCAACAGGGCGGAACCCCGCGTCCTTCAAAACCTGGACGGACTCCTGCCAGCCCGCCTTTCCGTAGTCATCGACGTGGTTGTTCGCGACGGACAGGTCGGTGAATCCGAGATAGCGAAGCACGTCGACGCGCGCCGGGTCGCCCTTGAAGTGGATGGACTTGCCGGTGTCGTTGTCGGACGACGTGAGGACGGACTCGAGGTTGCCAAAGACGAGATCGCTGTCCGCAAGGACGGACGCCGCGGATCCGAACGCGGATTCGATCGTCGTCCTCGAAAGCGACGTCTCGACGAAGCGGCCGAGCATGATGTCGCCGACGAGGGAGAGGGTTGTCGGATGGGTCGAGACGGTCGAAAGGATCGACGGGGATGAGACGTAAACGAGATAGCTCGTTCCCGGCGCGTCCGGCGTTCGCTGGACGACGTGGGACGACGAGTGCCAGACGAGGCTCGACGAATTCCCTGCGCGGTCGTTCGCCATCAGATAGGCCGTCAGCGCGAACGGCGAGTCGAGGTGGTCGGAGCCGAGACCCTGGATCTTGCGATAGTCGCGGGAATCGATGAGCGCGATCGTCTCGGCGTCCATGTCGGCGGTGAGGTCGTCGGAAAGGTAGTGGCTGAAGTCGACGCTGTAAGCAACGAACGCGTCGGACGGAAGAATCGACGCGAGCGACGATTCGAACGACCGTGCCTCGGCCTCGTCGGCCGTGGACTTGGCGATGATTGGGACGATGGGGACGCCAGGGAACAGCTTGGCGAGGTACGCGACGTGCGTTCCGATCGCGTGCTCGTTCACGAACGAGTCCGGCTCGTCCGTCACGGCGCCGGTTTCGATAAGCGCGTCCACGATCGCGTCGCTCGACGAAACCGTTCCGAACGGCGTCGACCAGTCGCCGTAAGTCGTCTGGACCTGGCTTGCGCCCCAGTTCTCGTGGTTCGGGCCGACGATCACGATCACGGACGGGTTGGTATGCGCGGCGAGATTGGTCCAAAGGTCGAGGAGCTGCGGGCCGACGATGGTGTGGTGCGGGAGGATGGCGGCAGAGATCGTAGAAGCTTCGTCCCATTTATCACCAACGCCCAGGGTTGGGGGTGGCTTGTACGCCGCGACGGCGTTAAGGACGTCGTTGATGCCCACGATGTCGGTGATCGGGTAGGTCGTATGGGGCGTCGAGATCCTACTATCGACCACCCCTGTCCCCTCCTCCCGATGAGGAGGGAGAACCTGCGGGGAAACGACGGACCGGTCGACGACGGTTTTTACGACGAGGTAGACCATCGCCGTCAAAACCAAGACAGCGGCGAAGGAAGCCGCTGTCTTGGACGTTCTGCTACGGAGTGATGGTGATACTGGACGCATCGGAATGATTGTTCATGTCGGGCGTGCGGGTCGAGCGGATGTAGGCCGGCTCGGCAACGTACGTTCCCGGGGTGACGACGCGGGCGTAGTAGACGAACGTTCGTTCGCCGCAGGTCGTGGTCGTGTTCGGGTTCGCGAAGTATGAGACGCGCTGGCCGTCGATCTGCCACGGGTAGTCGACGCACGATCCTTCCGCCGGCGGATAATCCTGCGAGATCCACGCGTTGGACGTGATCGGGCTCAGCCCGGACGGGACGACGTCCGTGATCGAGTAGGTCTCGCACGGAACCTGGCTGTCCGATCCCTCGGACTCGTCGTATGCCGGGCAGTTCGAGATCGGGAGCTCGTAGGCGAGCGTGATCTTTACGAGGTCGCCTTCCTTGAAGCTCACGGCGGACGTGGCCGAGGATCCAACCGAATACGTCCGCTTCACCCCGATCGTCCTGTCCACCGGCGCCTTCAAGTCGACGAGCGGCAAGTCGTAGCGGCTCACCACCTGGATCTTGCCCTTCGTGACTTCGATCGCAAGCTGCGATCGTTCCTCCGTGGAAACGTCGAGCCTGAGAATCTCGTTTCCGTTCGCGATCGCCGCGTTACGTCGCTCGCCGCGGAGCGAGTAGGAGAATTCGGCGGCGTCGCCGATCAGGTGCGGGAGCGTTTCGCGGACGTAGAGGAATCGCTCGAGCGGGATCGTCGTGTCGCCCGCCGGCATCGCCATCACGTAGTCGTGAATCTGGTCGCGCTGGGGCTCGTTGAGGCCGCCGGCGAGGATGGCGAGCAGCGACGTGCGCTCGACCGTGGTCTCGATGTCGGTCGACGCGAGGTAGACGTAGCCGTCCTTCGCCTTCGCCTCGTTCGTCACGAGGTCGCGGTAGATCGTACGTGCCGTCTCGTCGTCGCCGGCCGCGCGGAGTCCGAGCGCGATCCAGAGGCGCACGTCGGGATCGTCGCCGAGGTTCGGGACGGCCCGCTGGAACTGGGCGAGGACGGGCTCGCCGAGCGCGGAGAGCGCGGCGAAGGCCATCGCGGTTTGGCGCGGGGTGAGAGCATTGTTCTGGTCATCCATCCGGTCGTAGAAGTACCGCGCGAGATTACCCTCGTTGAACGCCGAGTCCTTCCCGAGCAGCGCCACGCGCGCAGACAGGTCGAAATCATCGTCCGCGTACGGCAGCAGCATGACGCCGCGTCCCTGCACCTGGCTCGCCGCGAACTCCGGCAGCTCGTTCTCCTCGCCGAACGCGTCGTTCAGAAGTCGTGTCGCCTCTAGTCGGACGACCGCCTCGTCGGTCCGGTCTCCCCACCATCCGGCGAGGCTCTGCAATTCCGGGTAATACTTCCCCGTCCCCGCGTCGAGGAAGGTCAGCTCGGTGTACCGGTCGTTCGCGCCGTCGATCGTGGATAGGTCGGTTGTCGAGCTGACGACGGGACGGATGAGACGGGATGGGACGATTGTTACGGTGCGCGTGATCTTATCCTCGAGCTTCCCCGTCTTGGCGGCAATCGTGACGTTATGCGTTCCTAAGCCTAGCTTGGGAAGGTCGAACCGGACCGTGTCCGACGCGGGCGCCGTGAGCTTTTTCTCGTACGATCCGTCCGGAACCGTGATTGTGTACTCGATGGTGTCGGACAAACCGACCATCGTGCCGGACGCGCGAACGATCAGCGTCGGCTCGTCGCCAACGAGATACGTTTCCTTCATGACGGGCGAGAGGAAGAACGGCTGGGTCGCGTCGACGCCAAGCTTCGCGTCGCCGGCCCGCTTTCCATTCGCGTCGATCGCCTGCGCCGTGACGCGCCACTGCGTGATGTTATCGGGAAGCGCGAAGGTAATCTTGCCGTCTCCGGCCGCATTGGTCTCGATCACCTGGAAGTCGGCGGTATCCTTGAAGATTGAGCGGCCCAGGCCGCGCCCTCCGCCGCCTCCCTTCTCGGCTCCCATCATCGCCGTCGTCGCGTCCTTCGTGACGGCCGTGGCAAGCACGCCGTCGTCGACCCAGCGGTACAGCTCGCCAAGCGGATTCACCGTCTCCGGATAGAGCGCGTAATACGCCTCGTCGACCACGTTCAGGTTCACCGCGGCCGAGACCGGCGCGCCGTTTTTGTCGGTGACGTGGACGGCAAGGGAGACGTCCTCGCCGGGCCTGAACGTCGCGGCTCCCACCCCCTCCGACTCCCCCTCGGGCAGGGGGAGAGACACCGATACCGTCAGCTTCGACTGCGAGTTGTCGTACGACACCGCAAATCCGCTCGAACCGTACCACCATCCAAGCTGTCCGACCTGCTGGTAAACGCCGTGGTCGAAGAGCACGCCGTATACGGCGACGTTCGGGACGTGCTTCTGCTCGAACGCGAACGAATAGCTCGGCTTCGCGCTCAGCTCCGTCTCGCGGATCCCACGCTGGGCCTGGTAATACAGGAAGTTGCTGCCGGCCGGCGCGACGAACGGCTTGCTGTGCTGATACACCGAGACGCGCACGCGCTCGCCGACCTTGTAGCCCGGGAAGCTCCACTGGTCCTGGTTCGGCCCGACGTCGTCGTTGTTGAACGTCAGCGCGTTCGAGGAATCGTAACGATCGAGATCCGTTCGCGCCCAGACGTACGCGATCTCGCGGTCCGTCCGGCCGAACTCGTCGGTCGCGGCCAGGTCGACGCGGTAGTTGGCGTCCTTGTTGGCGGCGGGAAACGAGTGGCGCACGATCCCCGATCCGTCGGAAATCTCGCGGAACGTCGCGATCTGCGTTTCCACGCGGTCGTAATAATATTGGACGATCACTTCCTTTCGGACGAAATCATACGACTGTCCCGTCTCGCGGCGGACGTACGTGATTTCCGTGACGGTTCCGTCGACGGCCTGGCCGGCGCGCGTCGTCGGTCCGAACGTTTTCGGATCACCCGAGTCGATCGCCTGCACGTTGCGGATCGTCGCCTCGACGGTCCCAAGGCCGTCCTTCACGTTCGTGTTCTCGTAGGAGGTGTCGATGTGAACCTTCGGCCCGAACAGCAGGAAATTCGTTCCCGCCTCGATCTGTCCTTCCTCCGGGCGGTTCGGGCGGACGGAAAGCCACGGCGAAATCGGATAGCGCGAGCTGGCGTCGTACGCGCAGGAAAACGAGCCGCGCGCGTTCCCGGCGACGTCGAGCGTCAGAACCTGGTCGAGCCCGCAGTCGCCCGTGACGCGAACCTCGAGCCCGTTCACCGGGGTTCCCTCGAAGAACGCGCCGTGCACGGAATAGCCGACAGAGTCGTCGATGAACGCCGCGCGAATGTCGGTCTGAATCGACAGCGCATACGCCGGCTTCACGTATTCGCTCACGTTGAGGGAACGCGTCGCCACGATCTCGCCGTCCCAGAGAACGTTGAGCGGATAATATCCCGGGTCGACGTTCCTCAGGTCGATCGTCCCCGAAAAGGTCCCGTTCTCCGTCACCGCGACGTCCAGTTCCGCGAATCCGACGTCCGCCCGCACCTTGGTCGGACGAACCTTGTCGTCGCGACGCTCGACATATCCCCAAAAATGCATCGTATCGGTCGGCTTGTACGTCGACCGGTCCGCGTACAGGTACGTCCAGTTGTCCTGCGAGACGTTGTCGACCTGACGAATCGTCGCGTTCCCCTCGAACGGCATCGCCAACGCCTGGTTCCCGAGCCGAACCTGCACGAAGTCTCCCTGCTCGGAAACGGTCGGAACGGAGCCGAGTCCTTCCGCGTCGGTTGTCCCCCGTTCCGTCTGGCCGACGAACCCGACGCTGGCACCCGCGACAGGATTGCCCGAAACCGCGTCGTTCACCCAGAACATCGTCTTGTTCGTGGCACGCGAGACGTAGCTGGTGAGATTGCTCGACCCGATGAATGCCCAAGAGCGCATGCCAAGCGCCGAGACGTCGGCAATGTACTCGCCCTCGGGAATCGATTCGGGAAACACGAGGAAGTCCTGGCCGTCCACGTTCACGACCGGCGCGTCGAATTCCTGGGCCGGAGTCGCGGACGTGTCAATGAAATTATCCGCCGTGATCGTCGCGCGCCAGGCGATCGCGTACGTCTTCGAAAGCGCCGCGGCGTATTCCTCGAACGAGGCGTACCGGTACAACTTCACGTGCGGCACGACCGTTTCCGGACCATCGTTCTGCGAGTAGTAGCCGAATGAAAGCGCGACGGCCTGCGTCGGGGTCACGTTTTCGTACGGATCGTTGAGATTGAACGATGCGCCGCGCTCCTCGACCGCGGACGTCTCGAACGTAAGGCGGACGTCCTCGCCGAGCGTCTCGGAGGAACCGACGAGCGGGAGCGACCCCTTGAGCGTCACGGTATAGACGGTGAGCGGCTCGAGTTTCTCCGGGACGAACACGAACGTGCGGCGGGACGATTCGACGTGCCCAGTGACGGACGGCTCGATCGAGAACGCATTCTGAAACTCCGCCTCGCTCACGTTCTCGTAGTTGAACGTGAACTCGATCCCCGCGTCGAGGGGAACGCCGCTCGTCTCGTCGCCCGGGATCATTCCCGTCACCTGGAAGTCGCCCTTCGCCTGAAACGCCCAGTTGTAATCGCGCGTCGCCGTCTGCCCGTCGGGCCATGCGACGGTCGTCGGAAGCGAGAACTTCACGATCTCCTCCGGCGCGAGCGGCTCGTCGAGCGCGACGCGAAGTGTCTTGTCGTCGACCTGAGAAACGGTCGTCGTCCCAGACGACGCAACCAGCAACTTCTCGATGTCCGCCGCGACGACGGAATCCCGACTCGTTAACAAAAAAGCCGAATCCGCTTCGACCCCAACGGAGTCGGACGATTCGGGAACGAGCGTGAACTGATCCTGCGCGAACGCGGTCTTCACGCCGTAAAACGGCTGGATCACAAGCAGGGCGATGACGAGGACGGCAAGGACGGGCGAAAGGAAGGCGACGAATTGAAAGCGCGACATACGAACGGGAGCCGCGACGGCCTCGCGCAGGCGCAAGCGAAGCGCCTCCTTGAACCCGGGCCGCGGCGTGACGTCAATGGAATTAGCGTGGCGGCCCAAATCAGCCGACAGCTTCTCCAACGATTCGTTTTCGTTTTCATTATTTATATGTTGTGCATCGTTTCAAAGCCCTGTGCAGAATTACGCCCACGTTTCCCGCCGTCACGTTCAGCGCCTTCGCGATCTCCCCATATCGCGCTCGGGCAGCAGCTCGAGCATTCCCTCCAGCTTCTTGCCCAGGATCTCGTTATCAATCTCGTCCTGCGGCCGCGGAACCGTCGACGGCAGATCGTGCTTCGCCTCGTCGAACTCGGCTTATCGATTCGATCAGAGTATACCACGCAGCGACCGTTTCGCCCGCAGCACCCGATGGTACGACACCGCGAACCGGTGCGCCTCGTCACGGGCCTTTTGAAAGATCTCCTTGCCTCTCGTCGCGAGGCGGTGCAGCTCGACGTCGCTTCGATCGTACACCAGCCGGTCCTGCTTGCGGTCGAATCCCTTCGCGATCCCGATCATCGGAATGCGCACGCCGAGCTCGTCCATGACCTTTTGGACGACCGAGATCTGGCCCTCTCCCCCGTCGATGATCAGCACGACCGGCGCGTCCCAGCCTTTCTGGCCCAGACGCGACAACCTTCTCCTCAGCACCTCTTCCATCGACGCGAAGTCGTTCGACCCCTTCACCGTCCTTATCTTGAACTTCCGATACAGATCCTTCGCCGGCTTGCCGTCGACGAACACAACCATCGATCCCGTCGCGGACGTCCCGGAGATGTTCGAAATGTCGTACGCCTCGATGCGTCCGTTCAGATCGTAATAGCCCTGCGGGATAATCGGCGCGAACGGAAGCTCGGCGTCCTCGCGCGTGATGAGCGACACGTCGCGGATGTGCTCGATGGCAAACAGCTGGCCCTTGAGCTTTGACGCCCGCTCGAAGTCGAGCTTCGCCGCCGCCTTCTCCATGTCGCGCCGAAGCTGCCGGATGATCGCCAGCTTCTTTCCCTCAAAGAACAGAATAAGGTTCCGGATCGTCTTGCGATACTCGGCCTTCGAGATCGCGCCGACACAGACGCCGGGGCATTTTCCAAGCTGATGGTCGAAGCATGCCCGGTCCTGCCCCGGCAGACACGCGCTCCACGGAATCGTCCGTCGAATCAGCTCCAGCGCCCGTTTCAACGACAGTCCGCTCGTGTACGGCCCGAACACCGCGAGAAACTTCCCCGTCGACGATTTCGCGAACGGATCCACTCCCGTCCGCTCCAAGTCCAGCTGGCGCATCACGACGGGACGCGGAAACTCGTCGTTCGTCACGACGAGATACTGGAAACTCTTGTCGTCTTTCGCGAGGATATTGTACGGCGGCAGATGCGCCTTGATCTGGTTCGCCTCGAGCACGAGCGCCTCGATGACCGTCGGCGTCTCGACGTAATCGATGCGCGCGATCTTGGCCACGAGCTCGGCGATGCGCTGCCCTCGACCGTCGCCGGCCGCGCGGAAATAAGACGCGACGCGACGACGAAGGGACGTTGCCTTTCCGACATACATCAGCGTTCCCGACGAATCATAATAAAAATACACCCCGGGGTCGTCGGGAAGCTCGCCGTTTCGAATTTTGACGCGTGTCGGAATCATCCCATTTATGCTATCATGAAACCCGTACTCACTAACATCTCCTATGAAGAAAGCGCTCCTCATCCTTTCCGCCCTTCTCATCGTGGGCGGAGGATGCTCGTCCGCTCCGACGGACGAAATCACGACCCCGAAAGTCACGCCGACCACCGTCAATACCGCCCCGGCCGTGACGACCACGAAGACGAACACGCCCAAAACCAAGGTTGATGTCGGTTTGGACGTGAAGACCTCGGTACAGATTCTTCCCGCCGAAGAAAAGATTACGAAGTAATTCCGAAGAGACGGGCCGAGTGGATACGGCCC
>CALRGA010000007.1 GCA_943357025.1 Candidatus Uhrbacteria bacterium RIFOXYB12_FULL_58_10
CATTTCCGGTTGGAGCCTGGCGATCGTCGCGCACATCGCGAAGGTGAGGGTCGCGTGGCCCGACGGGAACGACGGGGTTACGATCGCCATGTCGATGAGCGCCTTGCGTCCCTCGCGCTGGAACGGTCGCGATCGTTTGACGAGATACTCGACGAGCACCGTGACGGCCCACGGGACGACGATTCCTCCCGACAGCAGCAGGACGGCTCCGTCCCACTCGCGAAACCATTCCGGGCTTCCCGTCCGGACCATTGCCACGACGACGAGAATGCCGGCCATGAGCCAGATGATCTCGACCGCCCCGAGGACGGCGATCTTTGACAGGATCTTCGACCGCCTGGTGAAGTCGGCGATCGCGTGCGAGATTCTATGATCGATGTTTTCCATAGGCGACGGCGAGTCGTGACGTTTCCAAGCTTTCCTCCCGCCGCGCGGCGTCCGCGACGATGGCGTCCGCGTCCTTTGGCGCGACGAGGTTCTTTTTCTTAAACGCGCAGTCCGCTTGGACGGGACACGTCCAGCACCGCGGCTTGCCCGGGAGGCAGACGTACCGGCCCAGCTTCACGAACACCTGGTTCACGAGCCGCATGACCTTCGTCGGAACGATCGCGAGCAGCGCGGTCTCGGTCTTTTCCGGCGTCTTCGTCTTCACCCATCCTAGCCGATTTGTCACCCGGTGAACATGGGTGTCGACCGCGATGGACGGGGTTCCGAAGCAGCAGGCCAGGACGACGCTGGCAGTCTTGCGCCCGACGCCCGGGAGCTCGACGAGCTCTTCCATCGTCGACGGGACAAGTCCGCCGTATCGCTCGACGCAGAGTTTCGCCAGCCCGGACAGGTTCCTTGCCTTCTGACGGAACATCCCGATCGTGTCGATCTTCCCTGAAATCTCCGCCACGGTCGCGACGGACAGCGCCTTCATCGTCGGGAACGCCGCGAACAGTCCGGGCAGCAGCTTCAGCACCTGCTCGTCACGCGTCCGGGCCGAGAGCGCGACGCCGACGACGGTGCGATACGGATCGCCAAGCTCCATCGCTCCCGGGTTTGGGAAGCGTCGCTTGAGGGCTTTCAGGATGCGCGGGATATCGGTCACACGAGCGGCGCGCCCGTCATTTCCTCGGGCTGCTCGATCCCGAGGACCGCGAGGATCGTGGGCGCCACGTCCGCGAGCATCCCCACGGGGGACATCAGCGAGAGGTCGCCGTCCGGGACCTCGCCGGCGAGGGACGGGATCCCCTCGAACTGCTTGCCGACGATGACGAACGGAACGGGATTCGTCGCGTGCTCCTTGTCGATGTCGCCGGTGCGGAGGTTCTTGAGCTCCTCGGAGTTGCCGTGATCCGCGGTGATGAACACCACGCCGCCCTTGGCGAGCGCCGCGTCGACGACCTTTCCGATCGCCGCGTCGAGCGCCTCGTGCGCCTTCACGGTCGCCTCGAAAATCCCGGTGTGCGCCACCATGTCGGCGTTCGCGAAGTTCATCGCGATGAGGTCGTACGCGTCGGACTGGATTTCCTTCACGACGCGGTCGGAGAGCTCGACGGCGCTCATGGCCGGGGCGAGATCGTAACTGGCGACGCGCGGCGACGGGATGAGGATGCGGTCCTCGCCGGCGAAGGGCTTCTCGTACGTGCCGTTCAGAAAGAACGTGACGTGCGCGTACTTCTCGGTCTCGGCGATGTGCAGCTGCTTGAGGCCCGCCTCGGAAACGACCTGCGCGAGCGTCTTCTCGATCTTCTCGGGCGGATACGCCACGATCGCGGGCATGTCCTCCTCGTACTCGACCATCGTCACGAACAGGAGGTTTTTTACAGGCTGGCGGACGAACCGCTCGAACTCGGGGAGCACGAACGCCTTGGTGAGCTCGCGCGCGCGGTCTGGGCGGAAGTTGAAAAAGATGGCCGCGTCGTCGTTCTTGATCGTGGAAACCGGCGCGCCCGTGCCGTCGACGATCACCGTCGGCACGAACTGCTCGTCGTAAACCTCCTTCGCGTAGCTCGCCTTCAGCGCCTCGATGGGATCCGTCGCCTTCTCCCCCGCCCCCTTCACCATCGCGTCATACGCCATCTCCACGCGGTCCCACCGGTTGTCGCGATCCATCGCGAAGAACCGTCCGCTCATGGACGCGATCTTCCCGACTCCAGACTCCTTCATCTTCGCGAGCAGCGTCGTCACGAAGTCTATCCCGGCGTTATAGATCGTGTCGCGCCCGTCGAGGATCGCGTGCACGGCCACGTCGTGGATTCCCTGCTCCTTCGCGAACCTCAAGAGCGCGTGGCAGTGCTCGTCCATCGCGTGCACCCGTCCGCCGCTCACGAGGCCGATCAGGTGGAGCGTCGACTTATTTTTTTTGACATGCTCGGCAGCCCGAAGGAACGCCGCGTTCTTATAAAAGTCTCCGGCGGCAATGTCGCGGTTGATGCGCGGGAAGGTCTGGTAGTACACGCGGCCCGATCCGATCGCCAGGTGCCCGACCTCCGAGTTGCCCATCTCGCCCCAGCTCAACCCCACCTCCTCGCCCGAGGCGCGAATGGTCATGGTCGGATACGTCCGAACGAGTTCCTTCCACCGCGGCATGTTCGCGCGCGTAATGGCGTTCCCGTCGGAATCCGGCGCGACGCCGAAGCCGTCGAGAATCATGAGGACGGCGGGTTTGGGACGGTTGGGGATATCCATACGGGGAGTATTGGGTACTTTGTAGTTGGTAATTGGGAGGGATACCGCGAACGCTCACACAATACCATATACTAAATACTACGCGATCTCCTCCTCGATCTCCATCAGCCGGTTGTATTTGGCCAGTCGCTCGGAACGCGACAGCGATCCGGTCTTGATGTACTCGGCGTTAACCGCGACGGCGAGGTCGGCGATGGTCGTGTCGGTCGTTTCGCCCGAGCGATGGGAGACGGATACGGCGTATCCGCTCTGCTGGGCGAGAAGGATCGCGTCCATCGTTTCCGAGAGCGAGCCGATCTGGTTCACCTTGATCAGGATCGCGTTCGCGCAGCCCTCCTCTATTCCCCGTCGCAGGCGCTCGGCGTTCGTCACGAAGAAGTCGTCGCCGACGAGAGCCATCTTGTCGCCGAGCCTGTCGGTGAGCTTCTTCCATCCCTCCCAGTCGTCCTCCGCCAGCCCGTCCTCGAGCGACACGATCGGATATTTCTTGGAAAGCCTGTCCCACATCGAGACCATCTGGTCGGACGTAAACGAGACACCGTCGACCTTCAGCGAGTAGCGCTTCGTCTTCGCGTCGTAGAACTCGGACGTCGCCGGATCCATCGCCAGCATCACGTCCTTCCCCGCGACGTATCCCGCGTCCTTGATCGCCAGCACGATCGTCTTCAGCGCCTCCTCGTTCTTGGCCAACTTGACCGCGAATCCGCCCTCGTCGCCCACGAGCGTCGAGAATCCCTTCTTCTTCAGGAGGCGGCCGAGCGCATGGAACACTTCCGAGCCGCAACGGACGCGCTCTCGGAATTTCTTCTGCTTCGGTACGATCATGAACTCCTGGAAATCGAGGATCCACCCGGCGTGGGCGCCTCCGTTCAGGATGTTCATCGTGGGGGTCGGCAATCTGTACGCCTTGTGTCGAAGGTCGAACGCGCGACGAATCCACTGGTACAACGGCATGCCGTTCGCCTTGGCGGCCGCGTGGGCGCAGGCGAGCGAAACGCCGAGGATCGCGTTGGCGCCGAGCTTGCTCTTGTTCGCGGTCCCGTCGAGAAAGATCATCCGCGAGTCCAGCTCACGCTGGGCGCAGACGTCCATGCCGATGAGCGCCGGCGCGATCTTGGCGTGGACGTTCTTTATCGCCTTGAGCACCCCCTGCCCGCCGTAGCGCCTCTTGTCGCCGTCGCGCAGCTCAAGAGCCTCGTGCGACCCCGTCGACGCGCCGCTTGGCACGGACGCGGATCCCGAGATTCCATTTTCAAGAAGGACGGTCACCTCGAGCGTCGGGTTGCCGCGGGAGTCGAGGATCTCGTGGGCGTGGATGGATTCGATGGTAGGCATAGTCGTGGAGTGATTGAGTGATGGAGTCGTGGAGTTACGATTCGAGCGCTTCGACTCCGGGCATCTTTTCTCCCGCGAGAAACTCGAGCATCGCTCCGCCGCCCGTCGAAAGCAGCGTAAGCTGGTCGGCGACTCCGGCGGCCTCGACGGCAGGGATCGTGTCGCCGCCCCCGACGATCGTGATCGCCTTCTTGTTCGCGGCGATCGCGCGGGCAATGGCGGTCGTGCCCTTGGAAAACGCCTCGATCTCGCAATAGCCGAGCGGTCCGTTCCACACGACCATCTTCGTGCCGCGGATCTCCCGCGAGAACCGCTCGATCGTCTCCGGACCCATGTCGACGATCCGATCCGTCTTGCGAAGCCCGTCAAGCGGCACCGTCCGCATGGTCGCATCGCGCCGAAGTCCCTGCGCAACCACGACGTCGGTCGGCAGCCAGATCTTCTCGCGAAATTTCTTCAAGAGCTGCTCGGCGTCCTTCACGCCTTCCTTGTCGACGGCGGACTTTCCGATCTCGATCCCGTCCGCCGCGAAGAACGCGTGGGCCAGCGCCCCGCCGACGAGCACGCGGTCGGCCTCGGGAAGCAGGCGTCGCATCACCGGAATCTTGTCCGCCATCTTCAGGCCGCCCATCACGACCACGAACGGGTGCCTCGGATGCGCGAGGACCTTCTGCAGAACGTCCACCTCGGCGACCAGCTGCGGGCCGGCGTAGCTTGGAAGCTCGGAGGTAATGGCGTCGACGGAGGCGTGGGCGCGGTGCGACACGGCGAACGCGTCGTTCATGTACAGGTCGCCAAGCTGGGCGAGCGCATGGGCGAGCGCCGTCGAGTTCCGTTCCTCGCCCGCGTCGAAGCGGACGTTCTCGAGGAGAACGACGTCGCCGTTCTTCATCTGCTTGACGAGCTTCTGCGCGAACGGCCCGGCGATGTCGCGCGCGACCGGAACGTCGATCGACAAAAGCTCGGACAACCGTCGCGCGACCGGCCGAACCGTGTACGCGCTGATCTTCCTCCCGTTCGGCCGCCCCAAATGCGTCATCACCACCACCTTCGCCCCGCGCTGCCGCAGCCACTCGATGTCCACGGCCGCCCTGGCAATCTTCCCGTGCGGCCCGTCGACGACCTTCCCCTTCGCGACGGGCACGTTCGCGTCAATTCGAAGCAACACCCGCTTCCCGGAAAGGTCCACACCACTTCGCAACGTTCGCAAACGCATATCGGGGGGGATTGTATCACAAAAAAAGCAGACTCGGGAGAGTCTGCTTTTTTGCACGAACTAATCGTTTTTCCGATACACCCTCGCCCCCGAGGACCACAGCTTCCATGCCTCTTTGAACGGGAGGATCGAGAGAAAATACTGGAGATCCGCGGCCTTGCGAACGAGGTAGCCGAGCGTTCCCGTCAGATGGAACCAGCCGAAGTCGGCGATGGCGTAGGCTCCGCCCATGGGAACGACGGTGATCCAGCGCTCAGGCGGGGTCCAGGACACGGGGAGCTTGCGCTCGAGGGTTCGCGCGATGTTTTCCGCGACGATGCCGGCCTCCTTCACGGCGGCCTGGGCGAGCGCCGGGACGCGCTTCTTCGTCTTCGGATGCGCGAACGACGCGCAGTCGCCGATCGCGTAGACGTTCTTCGTTCCCTCCGCCAGGAATGTCGGCGTCACGTTGATAAATCCGCGTTCGTCGACCGGCAGGCCCCACGTTCTCACGACGTCGAGCGCCTTTATTCCCGCGGTCCACACGACCACGTCGGTCTCGTGCCTGGCCGTCGTGCCGTCCGCGCTCTCGAGCATGACCGCGCCGGCCTCGACGGACTTAAGCTTCGTGGCGGCAAGGACGTTGATTCCGAGCGCGCGCAGCCGTTCCCGCGCGCGGTTTCGGACCGACGCCGAAAACATCGAGAGGATGTCCGGGCCGGCCTCGACGAGCGAGATGTCGCAGTCGGAATGCAGGAGCGTCCCCTCCGCGATCAGACGATGGAAGAAATTCGCCGTCTCGGCCGCGAACTCGGTACCGTTCGCGCCGCCGCCGACGACGAGGATCGACAGGTGCTTTTCCTTCCCGTCCTTGTAGGCCCGAACGAAGCCGAACGCGCGCTCGCGGATGGCAAACGCGTCCTCGAGCGTCTTCATCGGCATGGCGTGCTCCGCGACCCCGGGAATCCCGTACGTCGCCGTTTCCACGCCCACCGCGACCACAAGGTCGTCGTACGGGACCGTCTCTCCCGACGCCAGCGTCACGGACTGCGCCGCCGCGTCTACGGTCTTCACGGACCCGCGAACGAACCGGATATGACGCTTCTTCACGATGTTCACGAACGCGTCATAGCGGACGCATACGCCGCTTTGCAGCTCGCCGACGCACGCGTCCGACGACAACTCCAAATCGCCGCTCGACACCTCGTAAAGGAGCGGCGTATACAGGTGCTCGGGGCGCGGATCGATGAGCGTGACCTCGAACGCCTTCAGCCGGGCATTGCGCTTTGCAAGTTCCAGCGCGACGCGGAGGCCGCCGAAGCCGGCGCCGATTATTACGATCTTGTGAGAATCCATACGGTTATAGCGATCCGACGTGCTCGGCCATTTCGACGAGACGGACGGAATACCCCCACTCGTTGTCATACCACGCCAGCACCTTCACGAGGTCGCCGTCCACGACGCGCGTCATCTCGAGGTCGACGACCGACGAGAAGGTCGAGCCGATGAAGTCGGACGAGACGAGCGGGACATCGGACACGCCGAGGATTCCCTTGTAGCGCGGCGACGCGGCGGCCTTTAGGAAGGCGTCGTTGATTTCCTCGGCGGTCACCTTGCGCTTGAGCACGAAGGTGAAATCGGACAGCGAGACGTCGAGCGTCGGCACGCGGATCGCGAGCCCGTCGAACTTGCCCTTGAGCTCGGGGACGACTTCCGTCACGGCCTTGGCGGCCCCGGTCGACGTCGGCACGATGTTTACGAGCGCGGCGCGGGCGCGGCGCATGTCGGGGTGCATCTTCGGCGGCAGGCCGTCGACGATGTTCTGCTCGGCGGTCACGGAGTGCACGGTGGTCATCATCGCCTTCTTTACGCCGAACAGCTCGTGCATGATCTGCGCGACGGGAGCGATGGAGTTCGTGGTGCATGACGCGTTGCTCACGATCGCGTCGGACGTCTTTGCGCCCTTGTGGTTTACGCCCATGAGGAACGTCGGCACGCCCTTCGCCGGCGACGAGATCACGACCTTCTTCGCGCCGGCGACAAGGTGCGCCGCGGCCTTCTCCATGTCCGCGAACCGTCCGGTCGACTCGATGACGACGTCGACCTTGAACTGCTTCCATGGCAATTTCGTCGGCTCCGTCTCCGCCACGATCGGAATGATCTGGCCGTCGACGATGAGGTTGTGCTCGTCGAACGAAACCTCGTGCGGCCAGGTGCGCATCACGGAGTCATATTTCAAGAGGTGCGCGAGAATCTTCGGCTCGGTGAGGTCGTTGATCGCGACGAACTTCGTCCCCTTCCGCCCGAATCCGATCTTAAACGCGTTGCGGCCGATCCGTCCGAATCCGTTGATGGCGATGCGAAGCATAAAAAAAGTGGAAAATAGTGATGGAGTCGTGGAGTGACGGAGTGACGGTAATATACCACAAACAAAAGGCCCGGGACGAATCCCGGGCGTTTTTTTCGACTAGCTGATCATGAACCGTGCGAACCGGCTCACCTGGATGTTTTCGCCGATGATGGCGACCTTTCCCTTGATGAACTCGGCAACCGTGAGGTCCTCGTCCTTGATGAAGGTCTGCTCCATCAGGCAGATCTCGCCGAAGTACTTGGCGAGCTTGCCCTCGACGATCTTCTCGACGATCTCGGCCGGCTTTGCCTGCTCGGACACCTCGGCGCGGAACAGTTCCTTCTGCTTTTCGACCAGGTCCTGCGGAACGTCCTCGCGGCGGACATAGAGCGGATCGGCGGCCGAGACGTGCATCGCGATGTCGTGGCAGAGCATTACGAAGTTCTCGGTGCGGGCCACGAAATCGGTCTCGCAGAGAACCTGTACCATGGCGCCGAGCTTGCCGTTGCCGTGGACGTAGGTCTGGATCTTTCCCTCCCTGGTCTCGCGATCGGCCTTCTTGTCGGCCTTGGCAAGCCCCTTTTCCCGAAGCTTCTCCGCGGCAACCGTCAGGTCGCCGTTGGCTTCCTCAAGCGCCTTCTTCGCGTCCATCATCCCGGCTCCGGTCATTTCGCGGAGCTGGGCTACGAGCTTTGCATCGATCATACGGATGTAAAAGGTAAAATGTAAAAGGTCAAAGGGATGGAATTTCCTAACTTTTTACTTTTGACTTTTGACCTTTACGCTGTCGTTTTCGCCGGTGTCGCGGCCACCTTCGCGGCCTCCACGGCCTTCAGGTTGCGCATCGTCTCGGCCTTTCCTTCCGTGACGGCTTCCGCGACCAGGCGGGTGATCATCTCGATCGCCTTCACCGCGTCGTCGTTGGTCGGGATGACCATGTGCACGCCGCTCGGGTTCACGTTGGTGTCGCACATGGCGACCACCTTCGTTCCGGTGGTGTTGGCCTCCATGACCGCGGTCTTCTCCGTGCGGATGTCGACCACGAAGATCGCCTCCGGCGGCTTCTCAAGCATCTGGATCCCGCCCACCTTGTGCTCCATCTCCTCGATCTCGCGGCCGAGGACGATCTGCTCCTTCTTCGTGTACTTCTTCAGCTCGCCCTTCTCGCGCTGGTCCTTCAGCGAGCGAAGGCGTTTCAGCGTGACCTTGATCTGCGGGAAGTTGGTCAGCGTTCCGCCGAGCCAGCGCTCGGTCACGAACGGCATGCCGCACTGTTCCGCGTACTTGCGCACGATCGGCTGCGCCTGGCGCTTGGTGCCGACGAACAGCACGTTGCCGCCGCGGGCCACCACGGAGCGAACGTACTCCAGGGCCTCGGGAAGCATCTTCTGCGTCTTCTCAAGGTCGACGATGTGAATCGTTCCGCGGGATCCGAAAATGTACGGCTTCATCTTCGGGTGCCAGCGCGAAGTCTGGTGACCAAAGTGAACGCCGGCCTGAAGCATCTCCACGAGTGTTGGCATTTTGCCCATATGATTTCTCCTTTTGACACCGGCGGACAGCCTGGACCCGCAAATACCCTTCGACGATGCTCGGGGTCTGCGAGAGGAGCCAGTTACCGTTGATTCCCGCCTGATTGATTTACGCCGGAAGTATAAAGGAAACGCCTATTAGCGTCAATCTTAGCGGATAAACATCGCGTCGCCGAACGAGAAGAACCGATAGCCGAGACGAACCGCCTCCTCGTAGGCCGCGATGACGTTCTCACGTCCCGCGAACGCGGAGACGAGGACGAGGAGGGTGGACTTTGGGAGGTGGAAGTTGGTGATGAGGGCGTCGATGACCTTGAAGTCGAAGCCGGGGGTGATGAACAGGTTCACGTCGCCGGAGAAACCGTCGTTCGGAATCGATCCTCCCGACTGGGCCGCGACGCCCTCGAGGACGCGCACGGTCGTCGTCCCGACTGAGACGACGCGGCGACCTTCGCGCTTGGCCGCGTTAATCCGTCCCGCCGTCTCCGCGTCGACCGTCACGAACTCGGCGTGCATCTCGTGTTCCTCGAGCGTGTCGGTCTTCACCGGACGAAACGTGCCGATGCCGACGTGCAGCGTGACGAACTCGAACTGGACGCCCTTCGCCTTGAGCTTTGCGATGAGCTCGTCGGTAAAGTGAAACCCCGCGGTCGGAGCCGCGACCGAGCCGACGGTCTTCGCGTAAACCGTCTGATAGTCGTCGAGCTTCGCCGGCGCCTGGTCGACGTACGGAGGAACGGGAATCTCGCCGTGCGAGTTCGCGAACGCGATCACCTCGTCGACCGTCGCGTTCATCTCAAGCGTCACGACTCCGTCCTCGCGCTTCTCGACGACGGTCGCGACCATGCCGCGCAAATCGATCCAGTCCCCGACCGCCACCTTTTTTCCCGGCCGCACCATCGCCGACCACCGCGTCCCCTCCCCGCGCAACAGGAACACTTCGAGCTCGATCTTCTTTCCGCGGACGCTGACCGTGCCGCTGAGTCTTGCTTTGAAGACCTTTGTGTTGTTCATGACAAGAACGTCGCCCTCGACCAACTCGTCGACGATTTCGCGGAACGCCTTGTGAGTCCTCTCCCCCGTCTTGCGATCCAACGCCAACATCCGCGACGAATCGCGCGGAGAAACCGAAAACTGGGCGATTTGCTCGGGCGGTAGGTGGTAATCGAACAGGGCGATCGGGGTGGGCACAAGGTAATGACAAGTGGATAAGGCCGTTGTACAGTGCGAATAATCTAACAGCCAAACGTATGAACATCAAGCAAACCGCGGCGGTCTCAGCGATTCTCATGGCCGTCGTGCTCGTCGGTGCCGGATGCTACTCGTCGTCCACGACGAACCGACCGAACACCCCCGTGAAGCCGGCGACTATTATTCCAACGCCAGCCGCGACGCAAACGATTACGAATGCCACCGGACCGAACGGCTCGATGGTAACTACCGTCTCGGGAGACACGACGACGGTTCAAGACGATCGCACAAAGCTCGCGTTCTCCGTTCCGACGTCGCTTGGTAACATCAAATCGCAGGATGAGAACGGATGGGGACCCAAAACCGCGCAAAACGAAAATTCAGGCCCGGCAAACTGCCTGGTCCAGCGCTCATTCCTGGCCGGCGACACGATCTTTCTGACGGCCTATGACACGTGGCAGTGCGACCAGCCTGGTCGTGGCGGATACTGGGGCGACCAGGCGCAGGCGTTTTCGACGGAGGAGGACGTGAAGAAATGGTGCGAGACGAAAGACACGTGCGTCGCATACGTCAATCCGAACGGCGTCACGATCTACCACGCATATTCGAAGTCCGTCGATTTCTTCGGGGAGACGCTCGCCGATATCGACGAGTACGGCGCGTGGAATCCGAACATTAACATCCACGGGATCCTCATCTCGAACCAAGGGTTCGTCCAGGCCGGCCAAGGCCGCATGCAGGACGAGGTCAAAGCCGTCGCCGATTCGCTGTCGTTCCTCGAATAGCGTCCAAAGATTGACATATTCCCGCGCCATTGCTACACTTCCGGCGTTATTCCTCCATCTCATATGAAGAAAGCAACTCATCCTCAATATTTCGAAAAAGCCAAGATTTCCTGCGCCTGCGGGGCCAAGTACGAGATCGGCTCGACCGTCGCGGAGATCGCGGTGGAATTGTGCGCCGCCTGCCACCCGTTCTACACGGGCAAGCAGAAGATCATCGACACGGCACGCCGCGTCGAGAAGTTCGGCGACAAGCTGACCAAGGCCGTTGTCGGCGCGAAGGACGCGAAGAAGGCCAAGACCGAGGCGCGCACCGCCAAAAAGAAGGAAAAGGCCGTCAAAGCATCCTAGGAACATGAACCTCATCGACGAGCTCACGAAGGTGAAGTCGCGTCAGAAAGAGCTCGAGACACTGTTGAGTGACTCGAGCGTTCTTTCTAATACGGCGAAGTTGCGCGAGGTGAACACCGAGTTCGGCGACGTGTGCGAGACGGTCGCGATCGGCGACCAGTACGCGAAGGCCGTGTCGGACCTGAAGAGCGCGGAATCGGCGCTTGCGAACGAGGCCGATCCTGACATGCGCCAGATGGCGCTCGACGAGATCGCTCTCGTGAAGTCGCGCCTCCCCAAGCTGGAGGAGGAATTCACGCTGGCGCTCGTTCCGCCAGACCCGCTCGACAAGAAGAACACGATCGTGGAAATTCGCGCGGGCGCCGGCGGCGACGAGTCCGCGCACTTCGCGGGAGAGCTGTTCCGGATGTACACGCGGTATTCCGACGCGCAGGGATGGAAGATTCATCTCATCTCCTCGAGCCGCAACGACCTGGGCGGATTCAAGGAAATCATCTTCTCGATGGAGGGAAAGAGCGTGTACAGCCGCATGAAATACGAGAGCGGCGTCCATCGCGTCCAGCGCGTCCCTGAAACGGAGAAAGCCGGCCGCGTCCATACGTCGACGGTGACGGTCGCGATCATGCCGGAAGCCGAGGACGTTGACGTGAAGATCGACATGAAGGACCTGCGCATCGACACGATGACGTCGAGCGGCGCGGGAGGACAGAGCGTGAACACCACGTACTCCGCCATCCGCATCATCCACATTCCCACCGGAATCATGGTGCAGTGCCAGGACGAGCGCAGCCAGACGCAGAACAAGGAGCGCGCCATGACGGTGCTGCGCGCCCGCCTTTTCGCGTTCGAGCAGGAACGGGTTCGCAAGGAGCGCGACGACAAAGTGCGCGGCCAGATCGGGCGCGGCGACCGGTCCGAAAAGATTCGCACGTACAACTTCCCGCAGGACCGCCTCACCGACCACCGCATCGGCCAGAACTTCCACAACCTGCCAAAGATCATGGAAGGCGACATCGACGAGATCGTGAACGCGCTGAAGACGGCGGAGCTGAACGACGCGTTCGTGGACGATTCGTCCGACGATTAGGTATGCAGGCAGTGATTTTGGCGGCCGGAAAAGGACTGCGTTTGCGTCCCATCACGGAAACGGTACCGAAGGCGCTCGTGGACGTGTGCGGCACGCCGTTGATTTTTCATATTCTTGGTTCCCTTCCGTCGACGGTCACGGAGATCTTCGTCGTCGTAGGATATCTCGGCGAGCAGATCGTCGCGGCGATCGGCGATGCGTTCGACGGGAGGACGGTCCGCTACGTCACGCAGGATCCGCTCGACGGGACCGGGAGCGCGCTGCGTCTGCTGAAGGACGCGTTGCGCGGGAAATTCCTCGTCGTGAACGGCGACGACACGTACGGCAAGGACGATCTCGACCGTCTCGCTGCGCACAACCTCGCCTTGCTCGTCGCGCCGACGAACGATGAGACGGGATCGACGGCGGTCGTCGACGCGAACGGACAGTTCGTCGGGATTAGAAACGACGCGACCGTCCCGCCCCGATTCCGCGTGTGCGGCGCCTATGTCCTCGACGAACGGTTCTTCGACTACCCTCTCGCGACGGTCACGGTTCACGACAAGATCGAGTACAGCCTTCCCCACACGCTCGTCGCGATGGCCCGCAACCATGCAATTTCGACGGAGACCGCGACAGACTGGCAGCCGGTCGGAACGCATGAGGAGCTGGCACGGGTTCGACAAAGGTGTGGATAAGTATTTCGAAAAGTCCTTGACCGGACTTTTTTAAGTTGTTATAGTAAATGAACCGCAAGGCAAGCGCGCAAGTTGAGACGGACGCAAGTCCAAATCTTCCCAAGCCACGCCAAGCGAAAGTCAGACAGGACACGAACCGAAAGGCGAAACCTACCTCTGACGGGCCGACTATCAAAGATCTGATCGTAAGAGACACGGGCATGGCCACGCATCGATTCGACGCAAGTCGAGCCGTCCTGCGAGTCAGACCCCTGTCCATTCGAAGCGCTTGCGCCTCGTCTACGCTCGGTCACGATCGTCGGTAAAAAAGTCCTCCAGAAGGAATAACGAGAAGACCTGCCGCGTCCAAGGAGCAATCCGAAGACAAGTTGCCCTATTGGCCCAAGCCGAAAGCACACTGTCGACCTCACCGTCGAGAGCAGCCTGAAGAATTCGTTCCAACGAATGCCAAAAGCCAAAGACCAGCCGCTTGCATGCAGCAGAACTCACTCGTCGAAGACCAACGCGCCCAACAGCGCCGCGATCACCCAACTGGACGGACTTCCCCTTCCCCCCCCCACCCCTGCGTCGTGAGCCTTGCTCCGATGCTCTTTTTTTTATCGGGCTACGGCCCTCTGTTGCGAATTGCGAATTTCAGACGAATTTGCAAATGACACGAATTGTTTCAAATTCCGGTTGTTATTAATCGTGGCTGTAGTAACATTCGTAATATTCATTGCAATTCGTGTCATACGCAATTTAGTAGCAAATTCGTTATTCGCAACCTATGATGGTGATGGAAGCATTGAAGTGGGCGAACGAGACGCTGAAGAAGGGCGTGGACGGGTCGGGACTCGATTCGCCGATGTTGGACGCGGAGGTTCTTTTGGCCGCGTCGCTCGACGTGAATAAGGCGTGGCTGTTCACGCACCTCGACCGCGAGCTGAAGGCGCACGAGAACGACGCGTTCCGCGCGTTCGTAAAGCGACGGGCGACCGGCGAACCGGTCGCGTATGTCATCGGCTACCGCGAGTTCTATAGCCGCCGCTTCGCCGTAAACCGCCATGTCCTCATTCCGCGCCCCGCGACGGAGGTTCTCGTCGAGGCCGCGCTCAACGCCGCGGCTACTCACGACTCACTACAAACGACTCACTCTCTCTTCGCCGACATTGGCACCGGCTCTGGCGCGATCGCCGTCACCCTCGCGGCCGAGTCCAAGCTGCACGTCCTCGCGACCGACGCGAGCAAGGAAGCGCTCGCGGTCGCCAAATCGAACGCGGTCGAACACAAGGTCGACGAGCTCGTCGATTTCCGCCACGGCAACCTCGCCGAGCCGGTCATCAAGATCTTCGCCTCGCTCGGCAAGCAGTCGCCATACCATCACCTCATCGTCTGCGCCAACCTCCCGTACCTCACCCAGCACCAGGTCGACGCCGCCCAGCGCGAAGTCCGCGACTTCGAGCCGCACGAGGCGCTGATCGCGGGACAGGACGGGCTCGACGACTACTGGAACCTCATCCGCCTCCTAAGGAAGAACCGCGCGGCCCTCCCCGAGCGCGTCACCGTCCTCCTCGAGATCGACCCGTCGCAGAATGCCCGGATCATCGAGCTGATCAAGCACGATTTTCCGCACGCGGAACCGACGATCACGAAAGATCTCGAAGGCCACGACCGCGTCGTGACGGCGGAGATCTAACAGACTTCACAGCGCCAAAAAACCGGACGAAATTCGTCCGGTTTTTATTCGACGGTCACGTCCCCTTCGCTTTCCGCGACCTCGATCCACGCGTTCCCCGCGTTCATGACAATCTCGTTCCCATCCTTGTCGTAGAACGCCAGTCGCTCGCTCCCGGATGGCTTCTTCCACGTCGCCTCTATCGTCGCGCCGTCCTGGAGAACCCATGCCTTCCCCTCCCCCGTCGTCCGGATTTTGCGCCGTCCGACCGCGTCGAGGACGGACACGTCGGTGACGATCACCACGACGTTATTAGCGGAGACGCGCGTGCCGTCCTGCGTGACGGTCTTGCGGCCGCCTTGGGAGCGGAGATATGTGTTCGTCTCAAGGTCGTACGTCCACGTCGCGACGTAGAGATCGGAGTTGAACCGGACGGAAACCGCGTTCGTCCCTTCGGCCTTCGCGCCTACGGCCTCTTTATCCTCCCCCGTCCCATCCTTAAACTTCCAAACCCCGTATAAAACCTCCGGTGCCTTGTCCTTCTCAACGAGCTTCTCGACTGCCGCGGACAAGAGCTCCGAGGACGTGTACGTGTTGTACGGCGCGAACCGGTCCTTAGCGCGCCAGAAGCTGTCGCCGTTCCAGAACTCGTTCAAGTCGAACGTCCCTGTGGACAAGATCTTGGCGAGCGCGTCATTGGAGCCGCCCACGTGGACGTACAGCGCGTCGAATTCGTTCGCCCAGTCAATGAAGTACGGGCGCGCCGAGCGTACGGGGCCGATTTTGTCGACCGCGACGTTCGCGGAGAAAAACGCCTCGAGCCTCGGGATCGCGGCCTCGACGGGCGCCTCGATGACGAGGAAGGCCTTGTCGATTCCGCTCTGGGGCCAGGCGTCGACCGAGTTGTCGATCATGACGGCGTAAATACGTGGAAGAACGTCGACGGGTTCGGCGATCTGAAGACCTGTGAGGACGTCGCGAAACGCCAGCTCAGGCGATACCGCGGTCGTGTCGATCGTCGCGTTCGTCGACGGGAGGTCGAGCGGGGTGACGTGATTCCTCCAGGCGATGAAAACAAACGCAAGCGCCAGAGATATGGCGCCTGCGATTGCTTGCTTGCGAGTGAATTTACTTTTTGGCTCCGGCATCTTTCTTGGCATCCTTGCCCTCTTCCTCGGCGCCGGCCTTCTTGGCCTTCTCGACCTTCTCGATTGCCGTGACGTCAACTTCCACCTTCTTCGTCAGCTCGTCCATCTCGGCGTCAGAGCGCGGGGCGGCCACGAGGGCGACCACGGCGTTCTCATCCTCGAGAACCTCGACGGCCTTGGAGATGTTCAGGTCCTTCACCTTGATGGCGTCGTCGAACGTGGCGAGCGCGCTGATGTCCACCTCGATGAACGAGAGGAGATCGCCCGGGAGCGCCTTGATACGCACCTCGTCCATCGGCTTCACGAGCGTTCCGCCCAGGCCCTTCACGGCCGGCGACTCGCCGACGAAGTGAAGCTTCACCTCGGCCTCGATCTTCTTCGTCATGTCCACGGCGCGGAAATCGACGTGCGTGAAGTCGTCGCGGAGCGGATCGGTCTGCGTGGCCTGGATGAGCACGTGCAGCTCCTTGCCGCCGTCTACGGAAAGCTCGACGATCGTCGACTCGCCGGCGGTCTTGAGCACCTTGGCGAACTCATTGTGCACTACCTGGATGTTCATCGGCTCCATGCCGGCGCCGTAGACGACGGCCGGAATGACGCCCACGTTGCGGACGTGATAGTTCTTGCGACCCATGTGGACGCGCTTCTGTGCCGAAAGGATTGTTTTTTCCATACAAAATACAGGCGAATAACGCCCGTATTGTGCTTGAATGGGCAATTATTGTCAAGGACGAACCGTTCGCCGAGCCTTCGCGACGGACTTTGCGCGCGTCCTGCGGGCCCGAACCGGCGCGGAGAACAGGTCGCTCAGCGCGTTTCCAAGGGCCTTGTGCGCGTCAATGACGTCGTCCGTGCTCACCTTTCGGCTCCGGTGCAGGCGCATCACGTCGTCGTGCGTCAGGTCGGTGACCATCCCCACAGAGCTTCCGCCCGACGGGTTCTCCAGCACCAGCGAGAGCGTCGCCCCGCCGCACTTCTTGCACGTGACGTGGATGAGGCGCGTCTCCCCTTCCTCGGCGAGCAGGCGCGCGTTTCCGTGGGCATACCGCGCCTCGCACAGCGGGCAGTAGGAAACCAGTCGGAGGGAATCGTGATTGAGGGGCGAGGGTTTCATATGGGATTAGAATAACACGTGGGGGCGGGATTGCAAAACTATCGTTCCCGCATCGCGACGCTTTCGACGATCCCAAGCATCACCAGCGTAAAAACCAACGACGATCCGCCGTAGCTCACGAGCGGAAGCGCGACGCCGGTCACGGGAAGCATCCCGAGATTCATCCCCGCGTTCACGAAGAACTGGACGAAGATCACCGCGCCGATCCCGATCAGGAGGAACCCCGTGAAGTCGTCGTTCGTCCGCCGGGCCGAGTTCCAGACGCGCCAGAAGACGACGAGGAACGCGACGAGCAGAAGCGTGACGCCAAAGAATCCGAGCTCCTCCGCGATCACGGAAAAGATGAAGTCCGTCTGGCTTTCCGGAAGAAACTTCAGCTGGCTCTGCGACCCGAACCCAAGTCCGCTGCCGAACCAGCCGCCCGCGCCGACGGCGATGAGCGCCTGGGCCACGTTGTATCCCTGGCCGAGCGGGTCGGCGGTCGGGTCCGCGAACGTAAGGACGCGATCCTTCTGGTACGGCGCGAGAAGGAACTGCCAGGCAACCGCGCCGACGATTGCCGCGACGACCGCGAGCGCGACGAGCTGGCGCTTCTTGATTCCCGCGAACAGGACGAGGATTCCCCACATGCCGACGAGCAGGACGGCGGATCCGAGGTCGGGCTGGAGCAGGACGAGCCCGATTGGAATCGCGGTCAGCGTCCCGCTCTCAAGGAGTTCCCTCCACCCGAACTCAAGCCGCGCGCGACGGCTGAAGTACGCCGCGAGCGCGACGGCGAGGGCGAGCTTCATGAACTCGACCGGCTGGAAGCTGAACCCCGCGACCGAGTACCAGCCCTTGGTCCCGTTCACCGTCGCGCCGAACAGCAGCACGCCGACGAGCAAGGAAAGACCCGCGGCATAGAGGATGACCGCGTAATTGCGAAGCAGATGATAGTTCGAGCAGGCGATCATCAAAAAGAGCGTCGCGCCGATAACGGCCGCGGCGCCCTGCTTCTGGATGTTCAGCAAATCTGCCGTTCCCCGCGAAAGCTCCACCGAATAGATGGCGGCGAGCCCGAACGACACGAGCGTGAACGTCGCGAGGATAAGGATCCAGTCCGCGGATCGAAGTTGTCGTATGAAATCAAGGCGCATGGTTACCGACGAAGCTTCACGCGCGTGCGCGTATCCTCGGTCGTCTCGCCAGCTAACCCCTTGTACGACGCCATGTCAAACGGATTGACCTCCACGACTACCTCCACCTTGTTCACGTTCGGGATCGGCCCGAACCAGTTGATCGCCACGTCCTGCGACTCCCCGGCGCCGATCGACGCCAGCGTCGTGCCGGTCACCCCGACGACGGCCGGGCCGCGCATGAGCAGGACGGTAAGCGACGGGTCGTAGAATCCGTACGCGGTCGTGTTGCGAACCGTGAATGAGACGCGCCCGACGGTCTTCTCTTCGATCATGATCGGCGCGAACGCCGCGTCCGAAATCTCGAACCCCACGCGGTTCGCGATCCACGCGGCCGGCTCGCCAGTCTCGTGGCGGTCGATGTGGTGCCACGCGACGCTCGAGAGCGACAGCGCCAGGCTGCGCGGAGGCGTCGCGGACGCAATCGCGTAGGCGACCACGGGCTTCTCCGAATTCGGCAGCACGAATCCCTTTGCCTCCTCGGTCGTCCCCGCGGTCGAGCTGAAGACGTAGGTAAACTCCGCCCACCAGTCGCGGTTCGGGTTCGAAATGGTCGCGTACAAATCGTACTTCCCCTCCGAGGAGATCGTCGCGGTCGGCGTGACAACCTTGATACTCTTCGCCGCCCGAGCCAGCGCGTAAGAATGCAAATCGCTCTGCCCGTACGAAGCCATCTCCAACACCGCGCGCTTCTCGTCCGCGAAGCTCACCAAATACGCGTCCGCGAACGCCCATCCCGCAAACCCGACGAAAAGCGCGTCCAGCATAATGAGCGCGACAATTCCCATCCGTCGCAGCCCGTCGCGGTGCTCGATCCACCACTTCGATTTCTTGTACTGCTTCTGATAATCCTTCTCTGCCTCCAGAAGAACGTTCTCTGTCTCCATACGAGGAACAGTATACCAAAGATCCCGGGGAACGTCGCGGGAACGTTCCCCCTCTTGACCCGATTCCGTTGAACCCGAACGCCCGTCGTGGTACTATTTCTTCGAATTTTCCCGCCGTCAGGCGGGATCCCGCCTGACGGCGGGACGAGCTTCGATCTTCGAACTTTTTCCCATTATGGCTGACAAGAAACCACAGAAGGCCGGAGAATACTCCGCGAATCAGATCCAGGTGCTCGAGGGGCTCGACCCTGTCCGCAAGCGCCCGGGAATGTACATCGGTTCTACGGGGCCGGCGGGTTTGCATCACCTTGTCTGGGAGGTCGTCGACAACTCGGTCGACGAGGCGATGGCCGGATATGGCAATGAGATCGTCACGACGCTGAACGACGACGGGACCGTTTCGGTTTCCGACTTTGGGCGCGGCATTCCGGTGGACATGCATCCGCAGTTCAAGGTGTCGGCGCTCGAGCTGGTGCTCACCAAGCTGCACGCGGGAGGAAAGTTTGGCGGCGGCGGATACAAGGTTTCGGGAGGTCTGCACGGCGTCGGCGTCTCCGTCGTCAACGCGCTTTCGAGCTACGTGCGCGCCGAGGTGAAGCGCGACGGGAAGCTTTGGATGCAGGAATATGCGTTCGGAAAGCCGCAGGCGAAGGTGAAGGAGATCGGCAACGCGCGCGGGACCGGGACGACGATTACGTTCAAGCCGGACCCGACCATCTTTGAGACGGTCGAGTTCGACCTGCAGACGATCCTCGACCACCTCCGCCAGCATGCCTATCTCACGCGCGGCGTGAAGTTCGCGGTCATCGACGCTCGCGTGAAGTCGGCAACCGCCGGGTATGCGTTCTACTTCGAGGGCGGCGTCGCGTCGTTCGTGCGCCACATCAACCACGGCAAGGCGGTCAAGAACACCAACGTCTTCTACGTGTCGAAGCACGACGACGCGTCCGACATGGACGTCGAGGTCGCGCTCCAGTACACCGACGAGTACCACGAGTCCGTCTTCTGCTTCGCCAACAACATCACGAACGCCGAGGGAGGATCGCACCTGGTCGGATTCCGCGCCGCGCTCACCCGCGAGCTGAACAACTACGCGCGATCCAAGGGATTCCTCCGCGAGAAGGACGCGAACCTCACCGGAGAGGACGTCCGCGAAGGCTGCACCACGGTCATCAGCGTGAAGCTGAAGGACCCGCAGTTCGAGGGACAGACCAAGGGCAAACTCGGCAATCCCGAGGCGCGCACGGCCGTGGAAGCCATCTTCGGCGAGGCGTTCAAGGTGTTCCTGGAAGAGCATCCGCGCGACGGCGAGGCGATCATCGGCAAGTGCGTCCTGGCGTCGCAGGCGCGCGCAGCGGCTCGGGCGGCGCGCGACACGGTGTTGCGAAAGGGCGCGTTCGAGGGTCTCACCCTCCCGGGCAAGCTCGCCGACTGTTCGAGCAAGGACCCGTCCATCTCCGAGCTGTACCTCGTGGAGGGAGACTCCGCAGGAGGCAGCGCCAAGCAGGGACGCAACCGCGAGAACCAGGCGATCCTTCCGCTGCGCGGAAAGATCCTCAACGTGGAGCGCGCGCGGCTCGACAAGATGCTCGCGAACAACGAGATCAAGTCGCTCGTGATCGCGCTCGGCACGAACATCGGCGAGATGTTCAACATCGCCGACCTGCGCTACGACCGCGTCATCATCATGACCGACGCCGACGTGGACGGCGCGCACATCCGCACGCTTCTGCTGACGCTCTTCTACCGCTACTTCCCCGAGCTCATCAAGCAGAACCACATTTATATCGCCCAGCCGCCGCTGTTCCGCATCGCGGTGGGCAAGCAGTTCCGCTACGTGTTTACCGAGGAGGAGAAGCAGTCCGCCATCGACGAGATGACCGACGGCCGCGGGATGACCGGCGCCGGGGCGAAGGAGTCGAAAGTGGCTAAGGGGGCAAAGGAGGAGGCGCCGGAAGAAGCCGAGGAGAGCCCGGACGGCGCGCAGGCGCTGATCGTGGGCGGCATGAAGGTGAACGTGCAGCGCTACAAAGGTCTTGGAGAAATGAACCCGGACCAGCTGTGGGAGACGACGATGGATCCAGCGACGCGCGTCATGAAGCTCGTCACCATCGAGGACGCGGAAAAGGCCGACAACGTGTTCGACGTCCTCATGGGCGAGGACGTTGCCGCGCGAAAGCACTTCATCCAGACCCACGCGAAGAGCGTGCAGAACCTCGACATCTAAAGGCGAAGCGCGAAACGAGCCTTGACGGAGGCTCGTTTCGCGTCCAATCCCATTCCTTTGACACAAACCGCGCCCTCCTGTATGCTACCAATCGAACGGCCCGCAAGGGCTTCTTAAAATAGCGAACGGTATGACCAAGCCCCTCAAGTTTGCCGCGCAATACTTCCGAGAATCCAAGGAAGAGCTCGAAAAGGTAACCTGGCCGACGCGCCAGACGACGCTGCGCTACTCCCTGCTCGTGATCGCCGCGTCCGTCGGCATGGGCGTCCTGTTCGCCGCGCTCGACTCCGGACTCGCCCTCGGCCTCGAAAACCTCATCGGTCTGACGACGAAATAGGCTTCCTTCCTCCGAATTTCGAGCTTTCAAAATCTTCGATCTTTCTTTATCTACTATGCCAAAGCAAACAGCCAATTACGGCCGCCGCTGGTACGCGATCCACACCTACTCCGGATACGAGGACAACGTCTCCGAGGCGCTCCACCAGCGCATCGAGACGATGGACATGCACGAGAAGATATTCGACGTGCTGGTGCCGAAGGAGAAGAAGATCAAGATCAAGAACGGCAAGCGCAAGACCACGGAGGAAAAGATCTTCCCTGGATACGTGCTCGTGGAAATGATCGTGACGGACGACTCGTGGTACGTGGTGCGCAACACGCCGAACGTCACCGGGTTCATCGGAACGGGAACGGTCCCGACGCCGATCGCTCCCGAGGAGATCGAGGCGCTCCTGAAGCGCACGCGCGTCGGCGAGCCCGAGACCACGCTCGACGTGGAGAAGGGATCGATCGTGAAGATCAACGACGGCCCGTTCAAGAACTTCGAGGGAAAGGTGTCGGCCATCGACGAGCAGCGCGGCAAGATCAAGGTTCTCGTGAACATGTTCGGCCGCGAGACCCCGGTGGAGCTCGACTTCCTCCAGGTGCAGAAGGTTTAAACTCACTTACTCACATAGCCTGGTTGCTCTCCGCCACGGCGGAGAGAATCCACTAAATACATCGCTATGGCAAAGAAACTCATTACGCAGGTTAAGCTTCAGATCCCGGGCGCGGCGGCCACCCCGGCCCCGCCGGTCGGTCCGGCGCTCGGTCAGCACGGGCTGAACATCGCCAGCTTCGTGAAGCAGTTCAACGACGCCACGCAGAACCGCCGCGGAGAGACGGTCCCGGTCATCATCAACGTGTACGAGGACCGCAGCTTCGACTTCGTCATGAAGGTGGCCCCGGCCTCCGGGCTCATCGCGAAGGCCGCCGGCATCGCGAAGGGATCGGCCAAGCCGCTCACCGAGAAGGTCGGCAAGATCACGAAGGACCAGCTCCGCGAGATTGCCGAGAAGAAGCTTCCGGACCTCAACACCTCGGACATCGACGCCGCCATGAAGATCATCGCGGGAACGGCGCGCCAGATGGGAGTGGACATTGTCTAATCAGTCCGAAAGGACGAACAAGACTCATATGACCAAAGGTGGATCGATCATTCTGCGCATTTACTTCTCGCTCGTCGCGTTCGTTACCTTGATGATTCTTATCTTCTCGGTCGCGGACCTCATCAACATCGTGCTGAAATCGTACGTGTTCACGGCCGCCGACCGTCCGGCGTACATGAGCTACTGCGACCTGAACTCTCAGACGCAGGAACAGTGCGACACGCAGAAGAGGAACGACGAGGACATGTCCATGGTCACCAAGCAGCAGGATGCGGTTCGCGACATCTCGCTGCTCCTCGTCTCCGCCCCGCTGTTCTGGCTCCACTGGCGCGTGGTCTACCGAGACCTGATGGGCGACCGCGAGGAGAAGGACGAGAATAAAAAGGCTTAACAATAATCTGATCGTGGGAGGCGAAAGCCGATACCACCACAAACCATATGGCAGGAAAGCGCTTTGCGGAGGCCCGGAAGCTCGTCACGGACAAGAAGGTTTACTCGATCGTCGATGGCATCGCATTGCTCAAGAGCTTCCCGAAGGCCGGCTTCGACGAAGGCGTCGAGCTGCACGTGAACCTCGGCATCGACCCGAGCAAGGGCGACCAGCAGGTGCGCGGAACGATCGCGTTCCCGCACGGGGTTGGAAAGAGCAAGCGCGTCGCGGTGTTCGTGGAGGCCGCCAAGGAAGCCGAGGCCAAGGCCGCGGGCGCCGACATCGTCGGAGGAGAGGACCTCATCGCCGAGATCGCTTCCAAGGGCGTCATCAACTTCGACGTGGCCATCGCCACGCCGGCCATGATGCCGAAGATCGCCAAGCTCGCGAAGCTCCTCGGACCGAAGGGCCTCATGCCGAACCCGAAGAACGACACCGTCGGTCCGAACGTCACCAAGATGATCGCCGAGCAGAAGGCCGGAAAGCAGAGCTTCAAGAACGACAACACCGCCAACGTCCACCAGCTCGTCGGCCGCGTGTCCATGACCGAAGCCCAGCTCAAGGAGAACCTGACCCCGTTCGTCGACCAGCTCCGCAAGATGAAGCCGGCCTCGTCGAAAGGAATTTACTTCCGCTCCGCGACCCTCGCGACGACCATGGGCCCGGGCGTGAAGGTCGACCTCAATTCGTAGTAGACAGAAACACCCGCCGGCGATAAGCTGGCGGGTGTTATGATATTGTCACGCCAAGACATCCTCTCCCAAATCGCTTCCGGCGGGATTCGGTTCTCGCCGGAGATCGACCGGTTTCAATTGCAGCCGCATGCGATCGATCTTCGCCTCGGCTACAAGTTCCTCATCCCGCGCAACTGGACGCTCGACGAGAAGGGACGCCGCGCGATCAAGGTGTCCATCGACGACGCCGACGCGCATCCCGAGCAGTTCGACGAGGTGATCCTGAAGCCCGGACAGTATTTCGACCTGCTGCCGAACGAGTTCGTGATCGGCACCAGCCTTGAGCGCATCGAGCTCAACGCGCCGAACCTGATGGCGATTCTCTTTCCCAGGACGTCGACGAACCGCCGCGGGATCGACCTGTCGCTGTCGGGGATCATCGACGTCGGCTACAAGGGCAACCTCATCTTCCCCATGAAGAACGAGGCGGGCAACCAGGTGATCCGCGTGTATCCGGGCGAGCGCGTGTGCCAGGTGATCTTTGAGGAGCTGAAGACCCCGCTCACCGCCGAGGAGGCGAACCTCCACGGCATGACCGCGGCGAAGTACTCGGGAAGCGACGGCGCGTATCGTCTCGACAAGGACGACGAGAGGACGCTGCTCGTCGACGGCAAGCTGGACGAAATGAAAAAGCGGTTCGGGATTTAATCCGAGCCGCTTTTTCATTGTCGTTCTTATCGCGTCACCGACGCGATCCTTATGCGTGTCTTGAGCGCGGCGAGGTCGACGGACTCGGCTGCCAAGACGTCCGAACCCATCGTATAATGAGTGAACAGCGTCGGCTCGACGTCGATGACGGCGTCGGACCAGCTCGTGCCGTAGATGGTCGTTGCGATCGACTCGGAGACGATGTGACGGAGGACGAACGATCCGGTTGCCCCGTCCGCGTCGACCTTGTAGACGCTTGGATCGCTTTGGATCTTAATGAGGACCGTGCCCGGCTTCGGAAGCATCGGGGAGCCAAGGACAAGGGTCGGCATGGTGGCATCGGTAACCCAGATGACATCCGACCACGAGTCCGACCAGGTGAAGTAAGTCTGGGCGTTCCAGAAAACATGGCGTTTTCCGTCGTTGCCGACGTAATAGACGGCGTCGCTTCCCGTGGACCGTATGAGCCAGCCGGGTTGGACCGTCGAGACCGGCTCGGCCTCCTGGGTGAACGGCGACAGACCGAGAATCGATGTCGCCGGGGAAACGTAACGTCCCTCGGCGTCGACCGTAATGCCGTAGCTTGCGATCAAGCTGGGCGAAGGAGAAACGACGACCGGCGTTTCGACAACCGGCTCGACGGAGTCGGCCGCATCTCCCTCGTCCTCCGAAGCATCCTCAGGAGCGGAGGACGGATCGACGACCGGCGTCGCGACGGTCGCGGACGACGAGCTTCCGCCACCTCCCCCACCGCCTCCGCTGCGACGGCGCGCGGCGACTGTTACCGTGACGACGTACTCCTGCGTCGACGCGTCCGCCGCGGTCACCGTGTACGTGACGGGATCCGTGAAGTCCTGCGCGACTCCGCTATCGGGACTGACGGACGCGCCCGTGAACGCGATCGTCGGAACGAGCTCCGTCACGTCCGTTCCGTTCGGAACCTCGATCTCGACCGTCTTCGCGCCCTCGTCCACGGCGCCCTCCGCGCCCTCGCCGTCGAAGTCGAACGACTCGATCGCCTTCTCGGAGCTCGGAAGCGCGAGAACGGTCAGTTCGAAGTCCTTCGTGTCGGACGCGAGGCCATTCGTGATCGTCGCGGTCATCATGACGTCGGCGTTGCCGTCCTCATACGCGGGGCGAACGACCGTCTGTCCGTCGTCGGAGACGACCTCCGCGTCGCTCGAGGACCAGACGATCTCCGAGTTGCCGATCGAGCCGTACGACGGGAGCGGGTTCGTCAGCGCCACGGTCACGTTCGCAAGGTCGGGATTATCCCCGATGATCAGATCGTCCGTCAGCGCGCCCTTGTCCTCCGCGACGCGCGCGGAAGCGCCCAGCGAATGGAGCGCGTTGAACGCGTTGATGCGCTTCCCCGTCGTCGTGAGCCCGTCGAGCGACTGAATCGGATCGCCCGTCGTCAGAATCAGGTCCTTGATCTCGGCGACGGTCAGGTCCGGGGCGTATCCCTCGATCAGCGACGCGAGGCCCGCCACGTGCGGGGCGGCCATCGAGGTTCCGTTGTAGTGCGCGTACAGCCCGTCGGAACCGTCCATGTCGGGGAACGAAATAACCTGCAGGTCATCGACGAGGCAACCGTTCCCGCCGCCGACATCCTCGTTGCCGTTCGCGACCCAACGCAGGCGGAAGACGAACCCTTCGTCCAGATATTCTTCCGGAACGTCGATGGCCAGGTATGCCGTCGTCGATCCGTCCGTGTCCTCGTTCTCATCGAACAGCGCCTCGTCCCATTTCAGATACTCCTCGAACGTCGCGCCGCCGTCCGCGCTGAACTCGAGCGCCATGTAGTCGGTCCACTCGACCGCGCTCCACTCGGTGTCGCAGACGGCCCAGAAGATCATCCATGCCGCGCCGCCGGTCAGATCGAACGAGGGTGATTCCACGGTCGTATCCGCCGTTTCCGCGTACGGAAACGCGAGGTCGCCGAACAGGACGTTCCCCCATTCCGCGCCGAGCGATTCGGTCGCGTCGAACGTTCCCCAATCGTTCCCCTCGCCCCCAGGAACCCATCCGTCCGGGATCCCCGGGACGGTGACGCCCGTGAACGTCTCAAGCATCGCGTTCGTCCCCGCGTCATTCACGACCGTGCTGTACACGTCCGTCCCCGGCGCGCCCACGTCGACGTAGCCGGAACCGAAGTCCGAAAAGGAAGCCAGCCTGTCGTCCGAGTCGGTCGCGGCGACGGAGATGACATTATCGAGACCTTCCCAGCACTCCGTCGCGTGGCCGTAGTCGGCAGGAAGATCGACGTACGTCGAGCCGTCGTGCTCGCTCGCCTCGTTTCCGGCGGCGACCACGAACAAGCCTGAAAAATCCCGGATCGAACCATGAAGCGCCTCGTCGTACGCCCCATCGCATGAATCCGCGCTTCCGCCCCAGCTGGCGTTGATCACCGTCGCGCCGTTGTATTCCGCGAAGTCGATCGCGCGGACGATCTCGGCCGTGGTCAGCGACGACTTCAACGCCATGATCTTCGCGTTCGGCGCGACGCCCACGATACCCTCGGCGTTATTCTTTGCCGCCGCGATCGTGCCGGCCACGTGCGTCCCGTGGGCGCTGGTCGTCGGAAGCGGGGTGAGGTCCTCGTCCTCGAAGTCGTAGCCGTGGTTGCAGTCGCCGAGCGGCGCGCCCGCGTCGTCGAGGCAGAGCATCCCGTTCCACATGCTCGCGGAAAGATCCGGATGGCCGTACGCCACGCCGCTGTCGATCACGGCAACGATCACGTCCGCGTTCGTCCCCTCGTCGATCGCCCACGCCTCGGGCGCGTCCATGTCCGCGTCGGCCGTCCCTTCGGTTCCGTTCACCGTCTGGCCGAAATTATCGAGTCCCCATAGCTCGCCGCGCGACGTGTCGTCCGTGAAAATTTCCTCCGCGTAATATTGAAAGTTCGGCTGGACGTACTCGACGCTCGGATCGTTCCGCAGGCGAGCGACCACGCTCTCGACGGATTCCGCCCGACCCTTCGCGTCACGTCGTGACGAGAGCACGGAGATATTCCCGTCGGCGATGTCATCCTTCTTGTCGAGATTCTTCGACTGCGCGAACTGAAGCGACTTGCGCCCGCCCGTCCCGGATTTCAGATTCACCGACCGCTCCTTGAACTTCACGAGCACCTCGCCCTCGACGTAGTTTCCACGGACCGCGTCCGGGCGAACCTTGGCCGCGGATTGCCGGGCGGATACGACGGACGGCGATAATCCGAAAAGGACGGAGGCGACCACGAGCGCGGCGAGGAGTCGTTTCATAGCTGTTTCAGTACGTTTTTAAACTGACGGCACACGAGGTCGCGGTCATCGCAGTCGATGTGATACACCGGGTTCTCTTGCGTCGGGAGATGGATGGTGATGCGGCTCCCGGAGCAGACGGCGCGGACGTGCGCGGCGGCGTTCTCGGTCACCTCGCAGCCGAGGTCCTCGATCACCTTCTGGAGCCCGGCGGCCAGATGGTCGTCGGCACCCTCGATCCTCACGGTCGAGACGGACGGCTTAAGCGTCTCGGCGTACACCTTGTCGCGACTGAACCGGTCGTGCGCGTCGTCGGTCACGTACAGGTCGCGGATTCCGGCGGCAATGAGCGCGTTCCAGCACGGCTCGCACGCCCACCAGTGGCCGTACAGGTACGCGTCGGCCCCGGCGATGTCGATTCCTTTCTCCGCGGCGACCTTCACCGCCATATGCTCCGCGTGTCCCGGCGAATCGTGCAGCGTGCACAGGTCGTATCCCGTCCCGGTCGGGCATTCAAGCACGATGCGCGGGCAGACGTGGACCTGCTTCCCAAGGTTGAATCCGTTTCCGACGGTCAGCAGAACCTCGCCGTCGCGGACGATCGCGAGACCGACGGGATACGACGGGTCGCCG
>CALRGA010000008.1 GCA_943357025.1 Candidatus Uhrbacteria bacterium RIFOXYB12_FULL_58_10
ATACCCGAATACCAGCCGATTGTCAACCAACGGGCCGATAAAAAAACCTCCGCGCTAGGCGGAGATTTTTTCGATCTTGAGCTTGGTGAACGGCTGGCGGTGACCGACGTGGCGGCGATAGCGCACCTTCGGCTTGTACTTGACCACCAGAACCTTGTCGGCGCGGCCGTGCTCGACGACGGTGGCCGAGACGACGGCTCCGGTGACGAACGGCGCTCCCACCTTCACGCTCTTGCCTTCCTCGTCGGAGACGAGCATGGCGTCGAACGCGATGGCCTTTCCCGCCTCGGTCTCCAGCAGCTCAACCTTGAGCTCCTGTCCCTCGCGGACGATGTACTGCTTTCCGCCGGTCTTGATGACTGCGAACATATTGCACTCGCGGCTTATCCGTCCCCCGCCAGTCGGAGCGATCCTGCCTGCGAACCTAGAGAATTACAGCGGAATGATACCGTTACGGGAGTTTGATGTCAAGCATTTGGCCCGTTTTCAAGCCATGTTTTGCGGCAAACCCCGCGTTAACCTCCAAAACCTGGTCGATATCGACAATCGGCCGGACGGACGGAGGATCCTCGACCGTCACAGGTTGGACGTCCGACTCGATGCCCACGACCGTGCCATCGTGCAGCCAGACGATGTCGATGGGAAAATCCATGTCCTTCATCCAGAACGGCGGACGGGACGGTCCGTCAAAGAGAAACAACATGCCGCGGTCGGAGTCGAGGAAAATATGCTCGGAAAGTCCGACGCGACGCTCTTCGACATCATCCGCGATCTCGACGGCGATGACGGTCCCGTCGGGAAAACGGACGGTCGGATTCGATTCAATCACAATCAGGAGGGCCGTCGTTAGCATTGTGATGCCCGTGATACTCAGGATGATCGTACTGAATTTCACACGCCTTTCTCCTGCTTCGACAGCACGATCGCGACGACGAACATAAGGGCGACGATCGCTGCCAACGCGATCAGCTTCTCCTTGCTCTGCAGGAACAGCGCCGAGCAGCCGAAGACGATGGCGACAAGATAGTACGCCGCGACGATCTGGCGTTGCGACCATCCGCGATCGAGCAATCGATGATGGAGGTGCTTTCGATCTCCCTTGAACACCTGGGACAATCCGCCGACACGGAAACGACGAACGACGATCCAGACCACGTCGAGCATCGGGATGGCGAGGACCAGCAGCGCCGTCGCGAGCTTTCCTCCCGAGATCACCGCGAGCGTTCCGACGACGAAGCCGACGAAGGTGCTGCCGCCCTCGCCGAGGAAGATCTTCGCGGGATGGAAGTTGAACGCGAGAAATCCAAGCATCGCGCCGAGGCAGACGATGGCGAAGGTCGCGACGTCGGGCTGGAAGTACGCGACCGTCGAGGCGAGCAACAACACCATCAGCGCGCCGATCGACGAGACGCCGGTCGCGAGTCCGTCGAGCCCGTCGAGGAACTTCGTCGTGTACATCACGATTAGCAGCCACACGAAGACGATGATATTCGACTGCCAGTGCTCAAGGAGGATGACGCCGCCGAACGGGTTGGTGAGCTTCGTCACCTCGATTCCGAACGCGATGGCGGTGACGGCGGCGATGATCGGCGCGATAATCGCGAACTTTGCGGGAAGGTTGAGCTTGTCGTCGAGGAATCCGCCGACCATGAGGATCGTACCGCCGAGCAGGAAGCCGACGTAATGGCGGACGGAAATGTCCCCGCCGGTCAGCGACGTCGACGTGAGTAGTAACATGTCCACGACCGCCGCGATCGAGACAAAAATCGCGAGTCCCCCGAGCAATGGGATCGCCTTCGCGTGAATCTTGCGCCCTCCGGTCGGGCGGTCGACGATCCCAAACCGAATCGCCAGCCATCGAACGACCACCGTCGCGACGACCGACAGAGCAAACGAGACAATCCCAGCAACAACCATACCAATCACTCAATCACTCAACGACCCAATCACTCAATCACTTCTACAACGCCTTCCCCTTCTCAATCTCAATCCTCCCGCCATGATGCAAAACGATCGTGTCGCGCCGGCTGACCTTGCCCTCGAGCAATGCCGTCGCGATCGCGTTGTCGACCTCCTCCTGGATGATCCTCCGCAGCGGCCGCGCGCCAAACTTCGGGTCGTACCCCTTCGTCGACAATTCCTGGACCGCCTCGTCCGTCGCGCGGAACATGATCCCCTTCGCTTCCAATCGCTCCGCGACCTGGGCGATCATGAGGTAGGTGATCTGCTGCACGTCGTCGGGAGTCAGCGGATGGAACACGATCACGCCGTCGAAGCGATTGAGCAGTTCCGGTCGATACGTTCCGCGCAGTTCCTCCTCGATGAGGCGCGTCTTCATCTGGTCGTTCGGCACGCCCTCGGACACGGCCTGCTGGATGTACGCGCTGCCCGCGTTCGACGTGACGATGATGATGCAGTTCGTGAAGTCGACCGTCCTTCCGGCCGAATCGGTCAGCCGGCCCTCGTCGAACACCTGAAGGAACAGGTTGAGGATGTTCGGATGCGCCTTCTCGAACTCGTCGAGGAGGATGAGCGAGAACGGGTTGCGGCGGACGGCCTCGGTCATGAGTCCCGCCTCCCCTCCCGGCGCGCCGATGAGCCGATACACGCTTGCCTGGTCCTGGTACTCGCTCATGTCGAACCGAAGCATGGCGTTCTCGCCGCCGAAGTAGCTCGCGGCCACGGCCTTCGCGAGCGCGGTCTTTCCCACGCCGGACGGACCGAGGAACAGGAAGGTCGAGATCGGCTTGTTCTGAGCCCGAAGCTCCGTCCGCGCGCGACGCAGCGCCGACGACACCGCCTTCACGGCCTCGTCCTGTCCGATGACCCGCGCGTGGATCGTCGACTCGAGATTCAACAGCTTGTCCTTCTCGTCGGTCGACACCTGCGTCATCGGGATCCCGGTCTTCGCCGCGAGAACCTTTTCGACGTCGTCGCCGGTAACGATCGCGTTCTCCCCGCGGGCCTTGAACGCCACGAGCGCGGCCTCCTTGCAGATGCCGATCGCCTTCTTCGGAAGATACGAGGTGTGGACGTAGCGGTCGGAAAGCAGCACGGCGCGCTCGATGGCGTCGTACGTGAAGATGACATTCTGATCATATTCGATCGCGCCGACTTTCGACTCGACGATGCGAATGGCCTCGGTCGTGTCGGGCTCGGGAACGTTTACGACCTCGAACACGCGCGAGATCGGCGATCGCTCGACGGTTTGCGCGTACGCCTCGGGGGTCGTGGTGGCGATCACGAAGGCGAGGCGGCGGTTGAGCGCGTCCACGAGGAGCGAGGCGAGTTCCGGGCTCGATTCGACGAGCTGCTCGATGTTCTGCATCACGAGCACGACGTTTCCGGAACGCCCCGCGTCGTTCAGCACACCGATGAGCCGCTGCTGCCCCTCGGACGCGTCGACGCCCGAGATCACCGCCGAAAGCACGACGCTTACGAGGCGCCGGTCCTGAAGCATCTTCGGAACGTCCTCGCGCACCATTAGCTCGGCCAACCCCGATATCAGCGCGTTCTTTCCCACGCCTTCCGGACCGACGAGAAGGACGCTTCGCCCGCCGCCCTCGATCACGCGCAGGATCTCCTCCATCTGCGCCTCGCGTCCGATGAGCATCGGCAGGCGACCTCCCACCGCCGCGGCCGTGAGGTCCTCGGAAACGGAGTCGAGCGCCGGCGTCTGCATCGCCGTCATCGACCGGTTCATCGGCCCGGTCGGCTTGAACGCGGCGGCGCGGCGATAGTTGTCGTAACGCTCGCGCAGCGCGTCGGTAATGCGAATCCATTCGACGACGTTCGAGAGGCGAGCCTCGTCGACCTTCACGTCGTACAGAAGCTCCTGGACGAACGAATCGCGGCGATACGCCTCGTAGAACAGCTCGATCGGGGTGACCGTCGACCGTCCGCGGGCGACCGCGTTCGCGAACGCCGCGATGAGCGCCTGCTCGGCGTCCTCGGAAAAGGTCGGCCCGGTTCCGGTCGGTACGGAGAGCAGGCGTCGGTTGAGCGCGTCGCCGATCGCGTCGAATCGCAGGCCGAGACGTCCGAAGACGACAGGGACGTCGCCGTGCGACAGCGAGGAGATGAACAGGTGCAACGGGAGCATCTGCGCGTGTCCGAACGACGCGGCCAGCTTGTACGCGTCCTCGACGGTCTTCATCGCGTCCGCGTGAAAAAAGTCAGCGACGTTTACGCGCTCTCCGTCCGGTACGGTCGATTCGATCATGGGGACTTTCTTGTCCTCCGAAGCCGTAGCGAAGGAGGAAGTCCCGTCGGGCATCGTCGTCTTCTTTCTCGTTATCTCGAACATCCGCTGGATTACGAACGAAGCCGCCAGGAGGAAGAGCGAGAACGAGAGGCCGACGAAGCTCGGTCGCAACGCTGCGCTCCAAAATGCCGGCATTCCGTTCGGAACGACGTGCAGGAACATTCCCCAGCCAAACCAAAGGAAGAACAGGAACGCCGCGGCCAAAATTCCCGCGCTGACTCCGGTCTGTACTTTCACGGCCAGCCGCTTTTTCGCGAGCGATGCCTCGTCAAGAGGCTCGGACCAAACGTAAACCTTGCCTCCAACGAGGACGCCGGCGTGCGGAACCATCGCATTCTCCTTGGAATCGAGTGAGCTCATGTTAGAAAAGAATCAGCCCGACCGAATGGTAGAGCAGCCCAAGAATGGCGGCAGGAAGAACGAGGACGTACAGGGACAGCCCGACGAACGCGACCGCCGACCACGCGGCCACCGCGCCACCCCGAACGAAAATCATCGCGAAGCGCACGCCGAAGCTGATGACGCGCCCGCTCCACTCGTTGTCGCCGTACATCGGCACGAACAGGTTCTTCATCCATACGCCAAGCGCGAACGCCTCGGACGCGTCCTTCACGGACTTTCGAAACCACTCGGTCATGATCGACAGGCCGCGCGTGTACCACCAGACGGGAAGCAGGGCGACGCCACCGAATACTTCCGATGCAACGAGACGAAAAACCATATGTCCATAGTTTACCACAAAACGATTGCATTGACAGAATCGCAAAGGTCGCGTATTCTTCCGGTTCGCCCAAAGGATTCCATGCCGCTCCTTCCCGCCTTCATTCCCTCCCGAGACTTCCTGCAGACGGTCCTCCCCGGACTGATTCCGGCGAAGCCGTCGCTCACGCACGTCGTCGCCAGTTACAACCGCATCGGAACGAGGCGCTATGCCCGTCCGGTGGAAATCGTCCGGGAAAACGAGCTGACCACGCTGCTGTTTCCCGAACTGACGCTCGGTCGCATCCAATCGGACGTAATCCGCGCCGTCGAGTCGGAATCCGACCCGTCCGCGCCGATGATCGCGACGGTCTACGTCGGCGTCCGCCTGTTCGTCGAGATGATGCAGCTGGTCATGTTCCTGCTCGAGTCCCGGCCCGATGCCCGCATCGTCGCCATCGCCTGCCCGTGCATCACGATTGACCAGGAGGCGATGATTCGGCGCGGCGTTCAAGCTGGCAAGATCGTCGTGGCGGCCTGGTGCGACTGCGGCGGATCGCTCATGACCCGCGACATCCGGCGCGCGGTCGCAAAAAACTGGACCCCCGCCGAAGCGGACGTCCAGATCTCTCCCCTGTCGCCGGAATCGTCCGTCGACCTCGGCGCCTGAACTCAGGCGTCCTTTTTTTTGCGCAATTCCTCCATCAGCCGCAGATAGAATCGAAGGTTGTGAATCGTCGCCAGTCGCATCGCCAGCATCTCGCCGACGGAGAACAGATGTCGGAGATAGGCGCGCGAGACCGTCTTGCACGTAGAGCAGTCGCACCACGCGTCCACCGGCGACTCGTCGAACGTACTCGCCTCACCGGTCACGTTGAGCTTCTTGTAGAAATCCGTCGGCCGCTTCGAGAAGTCGATCGTGCTCGGATCCTGGGCCCAGGTGAACAGCGTCCCGTGGCGCGCGTTCCGGGTCGGAATCACGCAGTCGAACATGTCCACGCCGAGCGAGACATAGTGCACGATCTCCTCCGGCATCCCCCCGCCCATGAAGTACCGCGGCTTGTCCGCCGGCATCCTGTCGCAGATGAACTCCGCGACGCGGTACGCGTCCTCGCGCTTCTCCCCGACGGACAGTCCGCCGATCGCGTACCCGTCGAACCCGATCTCGACGAGTCCCTCGACGGACTTTTGGCGAAGATCCTCGTGCGTCCCGCCTTGGACGATGGCGAAGAGTGATTGAGTCGTGGAGTGATTGAGTCGTGGAGTTTTGGAAAATTCTTCTTTGCATCGCCTCGCCCAGCGCAGCGACAGCTCCATCGCCTGCTCGTACCGCTCCCGCGTCGAGTCGCCCGCGGCAACGTCGTCGAACTGCATCACGATGTCGGAGCCGATCGCCTTTTGCATCTGCATCGAAAGCTCCGGCGTCAGATGAATCCGCTTTCCGTCGATGTGCGATTGGAACGTGACGCCGTCCTCGGTCGTCTTGTTCATCTTCGACAGGCTGAACACCTGGTAGCCGCCCGAATCCGTGAGAATCGGTTTCTTCCATCCCATCAAGTGATGCAGCCCGCCAAGCTTCTCAATTCCCTCCAGGCCGGGACGAAGCAACAGGTGATACGTGTTCGAGAGGACGATCGACGCGCCAAGCGCCTCGACGTCCTCCGAGGACAGCGTCTTCACCGCCCCCTTCGTCGCGATCGGCATGAAGCAGGGCGTCTCGACGATTCCGTGGGGAAGGGTGAGGCGTCCGCGCCGGGATTTTCCGTTGGTTGAGAGGAGTTCGAACACACGTTACAAATTTAAATCTTCCAGCGTCTTTCTCTGTTCCCTCGACAGCTTCGTCGGCGTCACGACCTGGATGACGAACACGTGGTCGCCGCGGCCGTTGCCCGCCGGGACGCCCTTTCCACGGACGCGGATCTCGGTGCCCGACTGCGTGCCCGGCTCGATCTCGAGCTTCCAGGCGCCGTCTGTGATCTCCGTTTCGACGGTTGCGCCAAGCGCGGCCTGCGTGAACCCGATGTTGAGCGACGAGTAGATCGTCGACCCTTCGCGCTCGAAGCGAGTGTCGTTCTTCACGTGGAGGCGGACGAACAGGTCGCCGCTCTGTCCTCCGCGGACCGCCTCGCCGCCGCCGCGGACGCGGAGCGTGTTGCCGTTCTCGACGCCGGACGGGATGTGGACCGTCAGCGTCTTTTTCGCGCGGACGATTCCGTCGCCGTGGCACGCCTTGCAGTTCGTCGACGGGACCTTTCCCTCGCCGCGGCACGTTCCGCACGCGGCCTTCGTCTGAAACGTCCCGAGGATGGTGCGCTGGTTGACGATCTTCACGCCCTTTCCGCCGCAGTCGTCGCAGTCCTTCATCTTCGTCCCCGGCTCCGCGCCCTTCCCCTCGCACTTCTCGCACGCGTCGAACTTCGACAGATGCAATTCCTTGTCGACGCCAAAGATGGAATCCTTAAACGTCAGATCCGCGTCCACCTGGATGTCGCTCCCGCGCGGCGCGGCGTGACGGCCGCCTCCCCCGCCGAACATGCTCCCGAACATCTCACCCAAATCCTCGAACCCGCCGCCGCCCTGGAACCCGGAGAAATCAAATCCTCCAAACCCCTGGCCGCCGCCGAATCCCTGTCCGCCGCCCGGACTCCCGTCGAACGCCGCCGACCCGAACTGGTCGTATTTCTTGCGCTTCTCCGGGTCGCCGACAGCCTGGTACGCCTCGTTGATTTCCTTGAACTTCGCCTCGTTCCCCGTCGGCTTGTCGGGATGGTACTGGTGGGCAAGCTTCCGGAACGCGGCCTTAATCTCATCCTGCGAGGCGGACTTGGAAACGCCGAGCGTATTATAAAAATCTTTTGCCATACATCAATGTCCTCCCCCGCCGCGGGTGATCGAAAGCATGAGCAGCTCGAACATCAGGCCGAGGAACAGGACGACGATAAGGATCGTGAAGATGTGCCACTGCGCGATGCCGTACAGCGCGTGCACCGACTCCGAACACGAAGGCGGCGGGGGGATCATTCCGCCCGCCGTCGCGACGCATCCTTCCTGAGATTCCGCGAACGCGACGATCTGCTCGTCGAACGACCGCGCCACGTGCGTCTGTGTCATATTTTATTTCTCGTCAGCCTTGGCGTCGATCGGCTCCTCGCTTGTCTTCGTCTCAGCCGCAGGCTCTTCCTTCTTCTCATACATCTTCGCCCCGACCTTCTGCGCCGCCTCCGACAGCGTGTCCGCGGCCGCCTTGATGGCCTCGTGGTCGTCGCCGTCCTTCACGGCCTTCAGCGCCTCGATCTTTTCCTCGATGTCCTTCTTCTCCTCGTCGGTCACCTTGTCTCCCGCGTCCTTCACCATCTTCTCGGCGGTGTAAATCATCGTGTCCGCGAGGTTGCGGTGCTCGATCATTTCCTTTTTCTTCTTGTCCTCGTCGGCATGCTCCTCGGCGTCTCGCTTCATGCGCTCGATCTCGTCCTTCGACAGGCCCGTCGACGCGGTGATCGTGATCTTCTGGCTGACGCCCGTTCCCTTGTCGGTGGCGGACACGTTCAGGATGCCGTTCGCGTCGATGTCGAACTTGACCTCCACCTGAGGTACGCCGCGCGGTGCCATCGGAATTCCGGAAAGGGTGAATCGGCCGAGCGTCTTGTTTCCTTCCGCCATCTCGCGCTCGCCCTGGAGCACGTGGATTTCGACCGTGTTCTGGTTGTCGGCAGCGGTGGAGAAGGTCTGGCCCTTGCTCGTCGGGATCGTCGTGTTGCGCTCAATGAGCTTCGTCATCACGCCGCCCATCGTCTCGATGCCGAGCGAAAGCGGGGTCACGTCGAGCAGGAGCACGTCCTTCACCTCGCCCTGCAGCACGCCTCCCTGAACCGCCGCGCCGACCGCGACCACCTCGTCGGGGTTCACCGTGACGTTCGGCTTCTTGCCGAAGAAATCCTCGACGGCCTTCTGCACCATCGGCATGCGCGTCATTCCGCCGACCATGACGATCTCGTTGATGTCGCCCTTCGCCATCTTCGCGTCCTCAAGCGCCTTCTTCACCGGCACAAGCGTCTGCTCCACGAGGTCGCGCACAAGCTCCTCGAGCTTCGAGCGGGACAGGGAAAGCGAAAGATGCTTTGGGCCGTTGGCGTCCGAGGTGATAAACGGCTGGTTGACCTCCGTCTGCTGCGCGGTCGACAATTCGATCTTGGCGCGCTCGGCGGCATCCTTGATGCGCTGCAATGCGAGCGGATCCTTGCCGAGGTCGATTCCCTCGAGCTTGCGGAACTCGTCCACGATCCAGTCGATGATGCGGCGGTCGAAGTCGTCGCCGCCGAGGTGCGTATTGCCGTTCGTCGACTTGACCTCGACCGTGTCGGCCGAGACGTCGAGCACGGACACGTCGAACGTGCCGCCGCCGAGGTCGTACACCATCACCTGCTCGCCCTTCTTCTTATCGAACCCGTACGCGAGCGCGGCGGCGGTCGGCTCGTTGATGATGCGAAGCACTTCAAGCCCCGCGATCTCGCCGGCAACCTTGGTCGCGGCACGCTGGGCGTCGTCGAAATACGCCGGGACGGTAATGACGGCCTGCGTGATCTTCTCGCCGAGCTTCTCCTCCGCGTCGGCCTTGAGCTTCCCGAGGATCATCGCGGAAATCTCCTCCGGCGTGTAATCCGTCCCCGACATCGTGATCGCGATCCCGTCGCCCTTCTTCACGATCTTGTACGGCATCGTCTTCATGTCGCGCTGCACCTCGGCGTCGTCAAAGCGACGACCAATGAGGCGCTTGATCGAGAACAGCGTGCTCTCCGCGTTCGTGACGGCCTGACGCTTCGCCGGCGCGCCAACCAAACGCTCGCCCGTCTTCGTCACGGCCACCATCGACGGCGTCGTGCGCGCCCCTTCGCGATTTTCCAAAACCTTCGGCTGCCCTCCCTCGATGATGGACATGCACGAGTTCGTCGTTCCAAGGTCGATTCCAAGAATCTTTGCCATAGAAATATTGTTATTTGTTTACGATTACCTTCGCGGGCCGAACGATCTTTCCTCCCATCTTCCACCCGCGCGCCATGACCTCGACGATCGCGTTTGCCGCGACCTTCTCGTCCGCTCGTTCGCCGACCGCGTCGTGGAGGTTCGCGTCGAACGGCTCGCCGACTTCGCCGAACGGTTCCACGCCCATCTGCTGGAGCACCTCGTCGAGCTGGGTCTGGACGAACAGGATTCCCATCAGCCAGTTCTTCAGCTTCGCGTCGATCCCTTCCGGGACGAACTTTACCGCGGTGTCGAAGTTGTCGACGACCGGGATGATTCGGCTCGCCGCGTCGGCCGTCGCCGCCGCGCGCATCTCGACGCGCTCGCGTCCCTGTTCCTTCTTCAGGTTGTCGTAATCCGCGAGGGCGCGCTTCCATCCGGCAAGATATTCCGCCGCCTTGTCCTCCGGGACCGTCTCGACGGTCGGCTCGATCGTCACGTCTTGTTCGTCGCTCATACGTTATCATCTAGAATTTCTTGAATGTCCGTTACCAGCCCGAGGTTCCTCCCGTAGTCCATTCGCATCGGACCGATCAGTCCAAGGATGCCGATCTGTCCGTTCGGGAGGCGACATTTTACCATGATGGCCGACATGTCCTTGCCGAACGGGCTGTCGCCGCCGATCATCACCTGCGGCTCGTTCGCCACGCGGTCGAACACCTCGCCCATCACGTCGTCGAACCGGTCGAGCATCTTTGACAGCTCGCGGACGACGGCCATGTCGCTGAAGTCGGGCTTGCCCACGAGGTTCGCCACGCCCGAGTAATAGCTGTTGCGCGGATCGACGGCCACGATGGCCATCTCTCCCGACAGCTCCATGAGCGTTCGGGCAAGGTCGCGCATGTCCGTCGATTCGCCGTTCCGCGTCGACTGTCCGTCCGCGACGGACTTGCGAAGCTGGTCGCTTGCGGCGTGGCCGGGTTCGGCGGAGACGAAGTTCTGCAGGTAGTAGACGTACGCCTTCTCGGTGGGAATGCGACCGGCCGACGTGTGCGGCGCGACGATGAATCCGGCGTCCTCAAGCGCGGCCATCTCGCCGCGGATGGTGGCCGGCGACACCTGGCTCCCGGAAATCTCCGCGATGAGACGCGAACCAACCGGCTGCGCCGACCGGATATATTCGTCCACGATCGCCTTCAGAATGGCCTCTTGCCGTGGTTCCAGGCGCATAAAATAAAATTAGCACTCTCATTGTACGAGTGCCAATTCATCGTGTCAAGCGATTATCCCGTGAGTCCGAGCTTTGCCCGAAGGTCGTTGATTTTTTCCTGATCGCGCTCGGAGGCCCGTCGCGATTGTTCCGGGAGACTGGCCGGAGCGGCCGACGCCTCGACCGAGAGGGTCGCCTGGGTCGCGTCGTCTTTCTTTCGACGAATCGACTCCTTGTCCCCCATCCGGTCCCGAGCCGCATCCGTCAGCCGATGGATGTTCGCCTGCATTTCCGCGAGCGTCAGGTTGTCGCTGATCCCATCGGAGACGAGATGAATCTTGTCGCCCGCACCCAGCGAAACGATCGCCGTGTGAATTTTCGGATCGGAATCCTTTCCAAGCGCCTCATCGATCTGGTTGCGGCTCCGACCAAAGTACTGGTCGTGTGCCTTTCTCATGTCGCTCCACCTGGCGTCGGACGAATCCGCGTTCATCTCCTTGGCGAGCAGATTCCATTCCTGTCGGAATTGTTCCAAACCAGACGATTGCTCAATCAAATACGCCTCGTCCTGTGAGAGGGGAGCGAATCGTTTTTCGCCCGTCACCGTATTGCTTATCGGATACCCCTTTGCCACCCACTGGTCCATTGCCCCGCCGTCCTGCAGATCCACCGCCTCGATCCGGCCGCCGGCGCGCTCGACGAACGCCTTGGAATCGCCGATTCCCTTGAAGACGGCAACGCGCTCGCCGGGACGCACCTCGGCGACCTTGGCGACCAGCAGGGTGGCAAACGATCGTTCCTTCGCGAATCCTCCCGAACGGCCGTCGGAGAACGACTTGACGTTCGTCGCGGAAGACCGAACCGCGCGATCCAAAAGATCCGAGATCGTCTCCGCGGAAACGTACGGCGATCCGATTCGGCTCCGCTCGGCCGCGAGCGCGATGTCCATCGCCGGCAGTGCGTCCTGAATAGACCTCACCGCGAGCCGGCTTGCCTCGTCGCCGGCCGCGTGTCCGCCGACGCCGTCCGATAAAATCGCGACGGCGCGTTCCGTGTCGACAAACGCCTGGTCCTCGTTGCGATCCGGGTGATCCGGTGAGGCGACGGTCTCGACCGATCCGGTCGCCCTGAGCTTGATCTCCGGCACGGACGGCCGTTCAACCGAACGCTCGTGCGTGGAAACCTCCGCTTTCGGACGCGAGAAATTTCGCATCGCGTCCGGCAATCCGCGCAGTTTTTCCATGAAGCTTGCCATATGGGCGCATTCTACCATTAAATGACGAAAAAAATAACACCGCTAAGGCGTCAGTTGGATACGACCGTCCCGCGCGAACAGGGCGCGATGACCGTTGGAGTCGATAAGAATTGAGTCCGACGGGATCCCGACGAACAGGTCGTCCGGCATATCGATCTCGACTCTTCGCAGGATAAGAACGGATGTTTGTCCGCCCCGATCGCCGATCTGCGAGACGGAGTACGTATGCCATTCGCGCAGAACTCGCGCCGCCAGCGTCAGGCCGAACAACCAGGCGGAATCGATCGTCTCGCTCGCCTCCCGATAGGAGATCCTCATTCGAACGAAGCCGAGGGCACCCTCCACGGACAAGCATGCGATCCGCGCGAAGAACCTTTCCTCGCGCATCCCTGCCGCTTTTTCGCAAAATGGAATCACCATTCCCATGACACCCTCCAAGGCGTGAATCGAACCTATCAGGATTTTTCCACTCTGTCAACGCACATTCGACGGCACGAGAAAGAAAAATGACGCCGCTATGGCGCCAGGGGAAGCCGTCCGAGCTGCGAGTACAAGGCCCGGTATCCGTTGGATTCGACGAGAATCGAGGTTGCCGGGAAATCCGCGAACAGGTGCTCGTCCATCTGGTACTCCGCAGGGCTCAGCATAGCGATCGCCATGCGGTCCGACCATCCCGAGTGGTGCGAGACGGCGAAGCGGGTCCAGCGTCCGCGCACGTTCGCGACGAACGCCAGGTCCCCGTTCGAGAACCAGATGGCGTCGTTCGTCTCGTTCGCGATCCGGAACCAGACTTCGAGCTGGATGACGCCGTCCTCGCGGGACATCGTGATCCTCGCGATCCTTCCGAAGAACCGCTCCTCGCGCGCCGCGAGCCAATCCTCGGAGAATCTCTGGATCTCCGCGAAACGCCCAAGGATTTTTCGAAACGTTCCCGGAGATTCCATATTAGGAATCTGATAGATGACCGCGCTCATGAAACCCTCCAGGGTGAGAGACGAAGGTACCAGGAAAACGCCGCCCTGTCAACGGCTGTCTGCCAATTTTTGCCAGGATTGCCGTCTTGTCTTCTTTTCCTCGAGCAGTTCGCGCAGCTTCTCGCCGCCGAGAACCGACGGGATGATCACGTACGTAGCGCCGGCCGCGTAGCACTTCGCTGCCTCGTCCGACGTTCGCGCCGAGACGATCGCCGTGCCCGCGTACCCCTCGCCGCGCAAGTAGCCCAGAATCTCGAGCGATACGCTCACGTCCGGGATCGTCGATACGATGAACTTCGCGCGCTCGATGCCAATTTCCTCCAGGAACGCGTCATCGCCCGCGTCGCCGTAGATGGCAGGGACGCCGATCTTTTCAAGGTCTCGAATGACCGTCGGATCGAAATCGACCACGGCGAACGGCTGATTGATTTCCTGCAGCGCGCCGAGTGCCGACGTGCCGATGCCGTGCAGGCCGAACAGATACGTCTTCACGTTCGGATGCGCGGCCTTGTGCTCACGCATAAGAGATCTCTTCGGCTCCAGGAACCGGAAGATCGGGCGGAGAGCTTCGTAAATGCCCGCGTTGTGCTGGATGACGAGCGACGAGACGGCGATGGTCACGAGCCCGACCGCCGTCGCCAGGGTGAGGACGGACGGTTCGAGGTGACCGAGCGCGATTCCCGCGGCGATGACGATGAACGAGAACTCGGAAATTTGCGCCGCCGTCGTCCCGGAGAGAAAGCCGGTGCGCGGATGGTAGCCGAGGGCGCGCATCACGAGCATGGCGAGGATCGGGTTTCCGACGAGGACGTAGAGCGAGAAGACGGCCGTTGGGATGAGAATCGATCCGACGGAGGCGACGTTCAGGTGCGTGCCTAGAACGACGAAGAAGATCAGCAGGAAGAAGTCGCGCAGCGAACGGATTCTCGCGCCGATCTCGCGTTCGAACACCGTTCCCGAAAGCGTAATGCCGGCGATGAGCGCGCCCATCTCGACGCCGAACCCGAACCAGACGAGGAGGCCCGCGATAAGAAAGCACCAAGCGACGGAGAAGACGAAGAGGAGCTCCTGCGACTTCGCGGCGTATGCGACGAGGCGCGGGACGAGGTACGCCGACGTGACCATCAGCACGGGGACGAGGAACGCGATCTTGATGAGCGTCTGCGCGATAATGTCCGGCAGGCTCGCGCCGCTTCCGATGGCGCCGAGGCCCAGCAGAATGAGCATGGCGATGAAATCCTGCACGAGGAGGAATCCGACGCTGATGCGTCCGTACAGCGTGTCGAGCTCATCCTTGTCGGAGAGAAGCTTCACGATGACGATCGTGCTCGAGAACGAAAACGCCACGGCCACGTAAAGCGCCGTGACCGTTTCCAATCCGACCAATCGCCCGATCACGAACCCGATCACCGACGTCACGAGCACCTGCCCCACTCCGGTCGCGAGCGCGATTCCGCCCACGTCCTTCATGCGCCGCCAGTTCAGCCCGAGCCCGACCGTGAACAGCAAAAACGCCACGCCGATCTTCGACAGCGCCTCGAACGTCTCCGGATTCCGCGTCAGCGCGAGCACGCTCGGCCCAACGAGGACGCCGGTCATGATGTACGCGATCACGAGCGGCAGCCGCAGACGCGAAACCACCATCGCGAGCGATGCCGCAATAATGACGACGGTCCCGATCTCAAAAAACAATTCCTGCAGAAGCATGGTTGTATTATAGCACAGAGCCGGTGTAGGATGTTCCCATATGTTCACGGGAATCGTAAAAGGACTTGGAACCGTCGTCTCGGGACATGCGAGACCGGGTCTTGCGACGTTCGTCGTCGAAATGCCCGAGGGCTATGCCGACGGGATGCGAATCGGCGCGTCCGTCGCGATCGATGGAATCTGCCTGACCGCGACGGATATCGACCGGGACAAGGTCTCGTTCGACGCGATGCAGGAAACGCTCGAGAAGACGACCGTCGGCTCGCTCGTCGAAGGGTCGCGCGTCAACGTCGAGCGATCCTATCGCATCGGCGACGAGGTGGGCGGGCACATCGTCTCCGGACACGTCACGGGAACGGCCGATTTAATCTCGATCGAAACGGCGGAAAACAACCATATCGTCACTTTCCGGGTCGATCCGTCCTGGATGAAGTACCTCCTTCCCAAGGGCTTCGTCGCCCTCGACGGCTGCTCGCTGACGATCGTCGACGTGAATCGGAACGACTCGACGTTCACCGTCTGGCTCATCCCCGAGACGCTCCGCACGACCGCGTTCGGCTTCAAGAAACCCGGCGACCGCGCGAACCTCGAGATCGACTCGAAGACCCAGACCATCGTCGATACGGTCGAGGCTTATCTCTCCGCACGTCCGTCGTTCCCTACTTCCGTAATCCGACACTAAAGAATCCCTCTATGAAAAACATCGCCATCGTCCTCGGCTCGTTCCATACGAAGGAGGTTTCCGAAATGCTCGACGAGGCCAGGAAGACCGCGGAGGAGCTCGGCGTGAACATCGTCGAGCTCGTGTGGGTCCCTGGATCCGTCGAGAAGCCGCTCGCGCTCAAACGCCTGCTGATGCGGCCCGACGTCGACGCCTGCGTCGCGCTTGGCATCATTGAGCGCGGTTCAACGAAGCACGGCCTCGTCATGGGCGAGGTGGTGTACGACGCCATCATACGCCTCACGCTCGAGCTTATGAAGCCAGTCGGGCTCGGCATCCTCGGACCGGAGATCGACCCGGAACAAATCCAGCCCCGCCTGCGCCCGTACGCCCGCGCGGCCGTGAAAGCCGCCGTCGAAATGATCGCCTAGGGCGATCATTTTTCTTGACGCCAGGGAGCCGGTCGGATAGGCTCGGCGCGAGGAACCAAGATGTCGCCACAGATTGACGCACTCGCCAGGCGGATGAAGGACGAGGAATTTACGCGGGACCAGGAGCGGTTCGACTGGCTGCAGGAACAGCTGTCGGACATCACGAGAAACTACATGCATCCGGTGGACCCGATGCAGGAGATGCTTTCCTGCTACGCGCGGCAGGTGGCCAGAGAGTCGGGAACGGATCTCGCGTCAGGATGGATCTTCGCGGCCCACATGCTCCGCGGTTCCCTGCCGGACCCCGAGGACCAGCTGTTCGGCCTGTTCATCGCATCCGAGGCGTGGGCGCTCGAGTTGCGCTACGATTTGGAAAATATGGCGCGTTTTCTCCGTCGCCTCCGGATCATTGGTCGAGTCGCGGAAGACACCGGCGACGAGGAACAAGATGCCTACCAGCTGTACGAGCACCTGATCAACCGGATGGCGAACGTCGACGAAATGCTGTCACGCGATGTGGACGGGGATCCCGTGCCGACCGAATGGTCAAGAAACCCCGATACAGTCGCGAACGCGCTCGACCTGTTGGACCGCGCCGTGGCCGCCAGAATCAACCGGGCCGAGAACATCGAGAGCCGCGAGGTCGAGATGGAGGAAATCGACGCGATCACGGAGAAGGCTGGATATTTTCTACGCGGATGCTTCCGAGCCAGGGAGTCGGGAATCAACCAGGACGAACTCGCGGCATTCGTTCGGTCGTACCCGAACGGCTGGGCGGAACTCCTCGAGGACATCGTCCGTGATTCCGCGCTTGCTCCCGGCGTCCTGACGGCCATCGTCAGTTCCTCCGCCAAGGAATCCGTCGCGGTTCTGCTTGCGCCCGAGCTTATCGCGGCCCACCGGTCCATGCATCCCGAGCCCTGCACGCTGACCGAATACCTCACCAATTGCCTCACGGCGGTCGTGCAAGACGCTTGACCGCCCTTTTTTTACATGATATTCTCTCGGCGTGAGAACGTCTCGCAAAAATGCGGCCCCATCGTCTAGCGGCTAGGACGGCTCCCTCTCACGGAGCAAACCCGGGTTCGATTCCCGGTGAGGTCACCAACAGCGACTCTCCATCACGGAGAGCCGTTTTTGTTTGTAACAGCAGCGCAGTTTTGGCGGTTCCAAATTTTCCGTCCGCAAATGGGATGCCTTCTGGAAAAAGAAAGGTTTGGAACCGCTGCTTGCAGTGGAGAGAAAACTTTTCCCACGCGGCGCGTGGATTGCGCATGACGTTGAGGCCGTACTCGACGACGTGGGCGGCCTCGTAGGAAGAGATGCAGATGAGGGCAGTAGTTTCTGGAGGGTTTTGACGCATTGGGAACTCCTGTTGAGGTGAAGGCGAGATTGCCCATCGGCAGACACGACATTCGTCATGTTCACCGATGGGCCCGCGAGCATGCGCTGTTGGGCCTTGCTCGCGGAAGAGTTGTGTTGGTCGGCTATGCAGTATCTTCCTCCCAGCCATCGACATCGAATCGGCCGGGGAGGTTGGTGAGTGGCAGCGTCGCGGAACCGCCCGCCGACCCGTTGCTGTCGTCTAGGTCGCAGGTGTAGGTGTTGACGAAACCACCGTAGACGCCGTCCATGTTGCGCCACGTGGGCCGCATGGACTCGCGCTCCTTGCGACCATCGTCCGTACGACTGGTGCGACGGAAGCGCTTGCCTGCTGCCAGTCCTTTCTTTACATCGTGAATGTTCATTGAAACTCCGTGGGCAGAAGAAGAGAAAATTGTCGCAGGTTACGACGTTGAAATATTTCACAAAAATGGCCTTTTGTCAAGGCAAACATGCTAAAAATTCGCTCAAATTAGGCAAGTAATCAAATATCCCGTCACGGTACTTCCACCTCTCCAACACGTTCTGAACCAAACATCTAGTTAAACACTCTTTTCCATCATATCCTTGTGTTCCACCCACCACGGGTAGTCCTATACCGTTACAAAATCAGGCCTTCTGGCTTCAACGCCAATAACATACAACTGTTTTAGCTCCAACATCAGCTGGTTCCAATAATCAGATGGTTGGGTCACCAAAAATCCCCGCGCATCCGCGTGGGGATTTTTGTATCCGTTCCGTCCATTCTTGACACAATCTAGGTTCGAACCTACTCTACGCGAACACGTGGAGCATGCAATGGCAATCTTCTTTGACGCGTGTCTGAACGGCGCGGCGTGGCGGTTTCGACTGTGGGATACGCAGACCGGGACATACGCGACGGACAGCCTGTCCTTCGGCAAAATCGTTTCCGCCGCCAAGCGGCTACTTACGGAGGGAGGAGCCCTTGAAACCCCGGATACGACCTTCGTGGTTCTGAAATGGCTGGAGCTGGCGATGGAGCGCGGAACGAACGATCCGTCCAAGGGACCGGTGGAAATAACGAAGCGGACCTGGCGGACGACGAACGATCCTGATCCTCCCGCCGGTCCGATCCGAACGGCCCTTCGCGCGCGACTCCTTTCCGAGCAGGCCGTTTGGGCAATTCTCGAAAAGCGCCTTTCCGAATGGACGGATGTGCTCTCGCCCAGAGCCCGCGCGTTCCTCGACGAGACCTTCGTCCTCCGCGAACTCCTGCGCGGAAAAGGCACGGCCACGGTCCGCGCAGAACAAAGAGACGACACCCTCGTCCGCACGCGATCGATCGTCGCCGAGATCGCCGACAAGTGGCACGACTCCGTGTCCGTCGAGACTGTCGATTTCGAGCCGGCAACCTTCCTCTTCCGCTTGCGCTAAGCTCGCGGTTTTTTGTTGGATATGGTATCGTTTTGGTATCATATTAGTAAATCTTTTTCCTATGGAAAGACCGAAGCCGCAGCCTGGGACTTGGGAGCGATTCAAGGCGGATGTCCGATCTGCCCCCGGGGATCTTTTGCGGGATGCGAAAAAGCTTCTAGCGGGAAAGAAGATATATGAGACTCACAGGAAGATCGAAACGATGAAGGTAGCGGATGCGAAAAAAACAACGGACGATCTCGCAAAGGCAAGGGAGCGCATCAAGGCGCTTACGGACGCGCCGGACCCGGACGAGACGACGTTCTTCCGAGTGGACATTCCTCAGCGGCCTCCCGAACCGTTACGAGCAGAACCCATGCCGACCGACCATACGGATATTTTCGCCGGCCCTGCCCCTGTCTACAAACCGTACCATCCAAAGATAAAATGGGTCGAACATGTAGAAGAACCCCTCACGAAACGAGAGATTCAAGCTAAATTATCCGCCCTTGATGATGCTAAAAAGAGGCTCAAGGATCCCAGACAACTTCGTCGCATACGCGAAGAAACCAGCAGGCTCGAGGCAATGACGTGAACGCGCCAAAAAAAACAGGCACGGGGGAGAACCCGTGCCTTTGTCGTCGTGGCCGTCCTCAGCCGCGAAGTTGCGCCACCTCCCGGTCGACGATGCCGATGATGTCCATGATGTGCGACATCGGCTTGAGAACCTCGATGATTCGGTGTGCGGCGAAGTATCCGTTGGGAAGATTCTCCCGCAGCTTCGATCCGCCGCCGTGAACGAGGACGAACGCAATGCGCCGCGCACGCAGAATCGGCTCGATCGTCGCGTGGATCGCGATCCCCGTCTCGCCGCGCAGCGTCTGGTCGCAGATGATCGCGACCACGTCGTCGTGCGCGGCAAGCAGCTCGCGCAAATCGTTTCCGGACGATCCGATCCCGACGACGAAGCGATCGCCGATCGTCAGAACGTCCTCGAAGATCCCACGGATCATGGCCTCGTCGTCGATAACCAGCACTCGTCCCATTGTTCGATCCTGTCCGATTGGACGGAACGATTGCACCACGGATTCCACAAACGATCAAGCCTTGTCGACCCAAGCCCCGTACTGCCGCGCAAGCAGCTCCTCCGCGCGCATCGGTTCGGCCATCAGGTCTTTGACGACCTTTTCCATTCGCGCGCTCTGCGATCCCTTTACCAATACGACGTCGCCCTTTTTGACGTTGAAGTCCATCCATCGCCCGGCTTCCGTCGACGTGGAAAAAAACTCGACGTTCCCCTCGTCCATGCCGGCCTCGATCGCGCCTCGGCGCGTGTCGCGCGATTCCTCGCCGACGCAGACGAGAATGTCCGCGACCTCGGCGGCGCGCATGCCGAGGAGGCGGTGCTCGTTCTCGGAATAGCGGCCGAGCTCGGCCATCTTGCCGAGGACGGCGACGCGGCGCGAGCCCTCGTCGGGAGAGAAGAAACGGAGAACCTCGAGCGCGGATGCCATCGACGCGGGAGCGGCGTTGTAGGAATCGTCGAGGATCAGCGTCTCCTTGATCCCGGGCAGCGGCCGCATGCGTCCGGCCTGGGGCTGGAGCGTTCGAAGCGCCGCGACGATCTCGGCGAGCGGCATCTTGAAATAACGGCCGACTGCGGCGGCGGCGAGCGCGGCGTAGACCTGGCCTCGTCCAAGAAGGTTCGGGAGGACGACCTCCGCGCGATCATCGCCGATCACGAGGTCGAAATGAATCTCGCAGAACGTCTCCCACGGCTGGCAGAGTCGGATATCGTGCGTTTCGACGTGATAATTCTCGGCGCGAACGTCGAGCCCTCCGGAAAAACCGTAGGTCGTCGCGGGATGACCCTCGATTGCCGCCATGACCAGCGCGTCGTCGCCATTGACGACAGCGACTCCTCCCGGACGCAGCCGGCGGACGATCGCGGCCTTTTCGTGGGCGAGCGTCTCGATCGAATCGAAATACTCCGCGTGCACCGGCGAGACGGCCGTGAATACCGCGACGTCCGGCGGTGCGATCCCGCACAAGGCGTCCATGTCGCCGGGACGGTCGATGCCGTACTCGAGCGCGAGGAGGTTGGGATAGGACGCGTCGCGAAACAGCCACGTCCGCTTGGCCTTCGCAAAGACCTTCAGCCAGCCGACGACGGACTTGCCGGCCGTCTTCGCCCCGATGACCGTCAACGGCACGCCGAACTCGTTATTATAATTTTCCTCCGGGGATCGGACGACGAACCTCCCGCCAAGCACGGCGGCGATCGCGTTGCGCGTCGACGTCTTCCCGACCGAGCCCGTCACGGCAACGACCGTTGGGTGGTATTTGCGAAGGATAAGCCGGGCGTCGATGGCAAGAAGGGATTGGATGAGTCGTTTCATATCAAATTGGGCGTTCGGGAGGTACTTCGAAATATTGAAGCAGGAACTTCGCGATGTCGCCGAACAGCGGGGCGGCGGTCGACTCGGCCCAGATGACGTCGCGGGGGTTGTCGATGCGGACGATCATTGCGAACCTGGGGTCGTTCACCGGGCCGAATCCCGCGAACGAGCCAACCGTGTTGTCGAGGTCGTAGCCGCCGCCGTCGGACCTTGCCACCTGCGCCGTTCCCGTCTTGCCGCCGACGTAGTATCCGGAAACTCCCGCGCGCTTTCCATGCCCGTTCTCGACGACGGAAACGAGCATCGCGCCAAGAAGGCTCGCTGACTTCGGCTGGAGAACCCGCCTGACCTCCTGCGGCTCGCGCGGATCGTGCGTTCCATCCGGCGTAACCACGTCCTCCACGATGTAGGGCCTCATCAGGATGCCGCCGTTCGCGATGGCGCCGTATGCCGCCACCATCTGGACGGGCGTCACGGTAATTCCCTGCCCGAACGACGCCGTAGCCGCGTAAATCTCCTGCCCGATGTCGAGCGCCGCTATCGTACCCGACGACTCGGTCTCGATCTCCAGGCCGGTTCGCACGCCGAACCCGAAGTTTTTCACATACTCCACGAACCGCTCCATCCCCATCTCGCGCATCGAGTACACCATGCCGGTGTTCACCGAGTCCTCGAGCACCGCGGTCATGTCGATGAGCCCGTACACCTTGTTCTCCGCGTTGCGCAGCGGGCGCGGCCAGCCGCTCACCATCACCTGGCCGGTATCCGTGAACATCGTGGTCGGCGTGACGGCGCCCGCGTCGACGGCCGCGGCCATGGTTAGGGCCTTGAAGATGGATCCTGGCTCGTATGCGTCGAAGATCGCCGGATTGTTGAACGACGCGGTGCTCGGCGCGTTGCGATAGTTTCCCGGCTCGAAGTCGGGCGCTCCGCACATCGCCAGAATCTTTCCTGTCCTCGGTTCCATCACGATCACGCTCCCTCCGTCCGCCCCGTGCTTCAAAACCGCTTCCTTGAGCTTGGTGCAGACTTGGTACTGGATCGTCCGATCGATCGTGAGAACGACGTCCGACCCGTCCACGGCCGGCTCGATGGAATGGTTTCCCACCGCGATCAGGCGGCCCGCGATGTCGCGCTCGCTCCGCAAAAATCCCGGCGTCCCGGTCAGCTCCTGGTTGAAGTATCCCTCGATCCCGTACTTGCCCGTCATCGTCCCGTCCTCGGAAGACCCGACGAACCCGGTCACCTGCCCTCCCAGCCCGGACTCCGGATACAGCCGGCCTTCCTCGCGGAGATAGTGCACGCCGGGAAGCTTAAGCGCGACAAGCTCGGCAAGCTTGTCTTCCTTCACCTCGCGCATGATCGGCTCGTACGGGTCGGTGCGGACGCTTATCCGGATGGCGAGCGCCTTCGCCTTCTCCTCGTCGAACCCGAACAGCTCGGCGAGCGCATCGGCCGTCCCGATGGCGTCCTCGACCTTCCTGGGATCGGCGTACACGAACGAGACCTGCTGCACCGTCGCGATCGGCACGAGGGCCCCGTCCTTCATGTCGTGGATAAGAATGTCTCCCCGCGACGGAAAGAGCTCCTTGAAGATCTCGTGCTGGCCGGAGGCAAGGGCGACGTACGACGCGTGGTCGATCACCTGCAGCACGAACAGCCGGATGGCGATCACCGCCGCGAACGCGACCATCATGAAGCGAATGGCGTTCATGCGCCATTCGTTCCCACCCTGGGAGAGTCCGGATGTTCGTCGGTGTCCGCGCATATCATTGTCCAAGCCCGAATCCAAACAGCGAGCCGGTCCCGCTCGGATTCTTGCCGCTTAGCACCTCCTCGCCGTCGCTCTTCCCGTCGCCGTCCGTATCGGCCACGTTCGGATTCGTCATGTAGAACGCCTCCACGATCGCCGAGAGCCCGTCCCCGTCCGCGTCGTCCGCCTTGGTTGTCGTCTCGACGGGAAGACGGGTCGCGTCCGTCGAGCCTGTCGACGATCCGGATCCGACAAGCATGTCAACGGACGATTCCAGAGAACCGGTCATCGCGCGATAGATCGAGGAGAACGTCACGGTCTTTTTCGGATTCGGATTTTCTATCCCGAACGGGGCGTCGTAATCGAACAAATTCACGAGAATGTCGACGGACGTCTTTCCATCGACGACCCCGGCGGCCTGGAAGCGATACAGCAGATGGTCGTCGATTCCAATCCACAGGCGAATCTTCAGCTGTTCCAGCTTTTTCGCCCGTGCCTCGACGATGATTCGTTCCGCGTCCGTCGGCTCGCGATTTTCTCTTGCCCGGATCACGTCGCCGAGGAACGCGCGAATCGCGTCCGGCTCGAATCGCGCCTCGATGACTCGCGTCGCGCGCTTCTCGACGATCTCGGTGACGTCGTCGTAGCGCACCATGAAAACGTCGGCGGCGGACAGGAGATCGTGTAGACGAAGGATCGCCTCCTCCGTCATCGCCGGAAGGCGAACTCCGGGCATCACGTCCCCGTACTTTGCCAGCTCCCCGTCCGCGAAGGATATCCATTCTTCCTTCGGGCCGGTTGCAAGATACGTCGTTCCATCGATCGTCTTCAGCTCACCGGACAGGTCGCCGTACGTCTTCGACCGATTTATCTGAAACGTTCGGAACTTCGTCGCCTGTTGAATTGCCGGCAGGTCGGACAGGTCAATCTGTCCGACCAGATACGTCGAGACGGTCGTCCGATCCTTGCCGTCGCCCTGGGTCCAGGAAAACGCCGAGCGCTCGCGAACGGTCTCCACCCTAGACATCGCCCGCAGCATCCGCTGAATTTCCGTCACGGGCTCGAATCGCATGAACACCACGTAGACCGCGAAGACGACGATCAAAACGAAAAGCGAGACGGCCAGGATAAAATAGAGCGCTTTGCGACCGTTCATAACGCTCACAGTATACTAAAAATCCCCGATCTCTGACATTCAGAGCCGGGGATTTGTCCACTACTCCACCAACACCACGTCTTCCTCGCCGACCACGGATCCGACGAACGTCATCACGTCGCCCGTGCTGTCGTTGCGGATCAGACGGATGCGCTCGCCGCCCGAGGACTCGTAATCCGAGAACCCGTACCGCTCGTCGCTGTCCACCGGGCAGTCGCCGTCCACCTCCGTGACGGACCCGACGTCCTCGTAGGAAAACTCATACTCCTTGCCCTGGTACCCGATGGTCTCGTTCTCCGGCTCCAGAACCTCGTCGAGCTGGCGGTAAAACATTAGTTCCTCGTCATCCGGCGAAATGGCAAGCATCGCCCCGTCCGCCTGGAACAGCCACACCAGCTTGTCCCCGCCCTCGAGCGTGACGGAAGCCTTTCCGGAATAGGTAAACGGTTCGTTGGCAATGGTCAGTTCGGAATCCGGTTCGAGGCTGATGAGCGCGTCAATCTTCATAAAGGACTGGCTGATTGAATAACAGGGGGATTATACTGATTCGCCGCGAATACGCCAAGGGCTGACGCATTCTGACCATCGATCGCTTGACAAAAGCGTGTTTTTATGGTATTTTATTCTTCCGATCCGCTGCGAATCCTCGCGGTTTATCGGCAAGTTACAGCGACAGTTTCCCCAACCGCTCGTCGAGTACGAGCACGGAGTTTCAGAATGTCTCAAAACCCCAACCAGCTTCTCCGCCTCAACCCGCACTTCGAGACCCTGCTCGACGGCGTCAACCCTGCGTACGAGGCGGAGATCCCCGGCCAGAACCCGGCGATCACGCGAAGCTACATCGTGACCCAGCAGGGCACGGTCACCCTCGCCTTCCCGGCCGGTACGTCGTTCCAGAAGGTCGAGGCGATCGCGAACGCTCCGGCGCACACCCGCGCCGTCGTCCACGGCGTGCACGTCATCCTCCCCGAGGGTGTCGAGCCGTGGACGGGCGAGCGCACCGTGAGCCTCGAGCTCCGGGTCAACACCGTCG
>CALRGA010000009.1 GCA_943357025.1 Candidatus Uhrbacteria bacterium RIFOXYB12_FULL_58_10
ATAACGCCAAGAAGTTCATCGAGGCAGGCAACTACGGCGGCAAGGGATCCGACGCCCACAAGGCGGCGGTCACCGGCGACACCGTCGGCGACCCGTACAAGGACACCGCCGGCCCGGCCATCAACCCGATGATCAAGATCCTCAACATCGTCGCGCTGCTCATTGCGGCGATGATCGTGTAAGAAACAGAAAAGCCGCTCGGGAAACCGGGCGGCTTTTCTGTTCGACGGGGCTTAGGAAGCGATCTTGACCGAATGATATTCTCATGATAGTTTGCACCCGCAACGGAGAATGAATGTACGTTCCAGTACCAAGTACTTTCGATCTTTTCTCACCCTATCTGCTCGGCGTCGACATGGCCGAGCGTGAGTTATACGAGGAACCATTCGATATGGACGTGTTCCTCTCATCCGCCCGCAACCTGAAGGACGTCTTGTGGCAGCGCCTGCCGACCGCTTGCGCCGGAGACACGATGAGCGGCGAGTGGATGTCTGTAAGGTCGATCGCCGGCATGAATGACGACCTCCTGTCCGTGGCTCAAACCATCTCAGGAGAGCGGGGCGACGAGGACGTTATTCTCGATCGGCTCGTTCGCACCGACGGGGTCGCGCATGAGTGTCTCCTGTTGGGTACGAGGCCGGACAAAGCGGGGATCGGACAAGGCGTCAGCGTATCGATCAATTCGAGCGTTCGGCCCGGATGGAAGAAACTCACGTATCGGTACGCCGAGTCGCTCCAGCTGTCCGGCTCGGGGTCAGACATGGCGCGCACGGCGTGTAAAATCGTCTCTTCCCAAAACCGTCTCAGAAACCTGTCCGTCTTGTCCGCGCCGAGGCATATTCTTTCGAATGAGCGAGAACTGCTCGGCGCATATCGGCGGAAGATGTCCGATCTGGCTGGCTTCCGCGTTTCCGACGCGGCAGGCCTCTCGTCGGCACTCGTCGCGAATGGATTTTCCGACGACGAACTCAAGGGAATCGACAAGGATCGCATCCCGAAAAGGTTCTACAGGTTTTCCTCCTGGTCGTTCACGGTCGGGAGCCATGGTGCCGCGCGCATGTCGGTCAAATCCGAGACCGGTACGTTCCTTCACGCCCCTCCTGTGACCGACGAGGAGCGCGGCGCCTGGGTTGGGATGGCAATGTCATTTATCGACGGTACAACCCGTCTCGCTTCCTTCATGTGGAATCATCGCAATGCACTCCTCTTTAACGAGGCATGAATTCTTCCCTGATCGACCGCCCGGTCGATTTTTTTCGTTCAAAAAAAACAGACCGTCGAGAGGACGGTCGAGCGCGTTAGCTGATGGAGTCAAGGACATATCCGATTCCGTGGTTGCCGGAGATGGGCTTGAGCAGGCTCTCGATGAGCCGGCGGTGTGTACCTTCGGAGCCGGCAACCTTTCCAATGTCGCGCGGAGCGACATGAATCTCAAAACAGATCGTCTCCGCGTGCGCGGCCACAAGGACGCTTACGGCGTCCGGGTCGTGAACCATCGCGCGGACGAGCGCGAGCACGGCCCTGCGCGCCTCCTCAATCTTCTGTCCGTCGGTCATTTCTCTGGTAAACACGATCACCTCTCGGCAGCAGCGTTATACAGAGAATCGTGCAGATCGTCAACCTTGGACCTATGGATTCATTGACATTTCAGCCGTTTCATATTATATTGCGCTCTCCGATCATTTCCGGTCGGATCGATCAGGAGTAGGAATGAAACGAAACATTTGGAGCGGCCCGGCCCTTTCAAACCCAAGGAACGTCCGGACGCTGGTCGCCATGACCAATCTCAACGCGCTTCCTATCGATGTCAGGAACGCGCTTCTCGAGGGAAAGGTCGGCGACATCCCGCCCGTCGTGCTCTATGATTTCGGCGGCAAGGCCGTATTCCTCGGGACGGTGGAAATCACGAACGTCGTTTATTCCCCGGAACGACGTTCGTATCGCTTCCACGTTTCACCGCATCCGAACGACGGCAGCCGCTTCTGGCGCGTCTTTTATGAGATCGAGGCGGTCGTCGTGGCAGGAGGCGACGTGAAGGTCGCCCGCATCGACGTCGCGCCCGACGATCCGGCCGATGACGCCGAACACGCTCCGCCCTCGCCCGCGTAACACCGCGGGCTTTTTTCTTGACGCGACCCCGCCCCCGGCGTACCCTCCACCAACCCATGAGTGACACATGATCGATCTTTCTTCTTCCGCCCCGTCCATCGGCTCGATCGGATCGATCGTTGCCGACGCGTACAACGACCGGTCCAAGGGATTCCTGCCGGTCGTGGCAAGAACGTCCGACGAGCTTGCCGGCACCCTCGAAGAAGCCGCGGATCGATCGACGTTCGGCACGCGGCTCAACGTTCGACTGTTCGGCGGCCATCCTCAAGACGGGGTTCGGCTGATCGATCAGTCTCCTGTCCTCTGGCGCGGCGAGATTCCGCTCCAACTTGAGGCGTTGGTTCCGGTTCGCAACCACCCCGTCGTCGCATCGATCCTCTGCTTCGGCGCGAACCATCCGTCGCGCCTTCCGTCCGACGACGTCCTTCGCCTTGAGGACGAGCTCCTCGGCCGCGTCGCGAGCCTGCCGCGAAAGGCGCCTCGAGAGGACCTGCGCGTGGAGATTCTCCCGCGGCATCCGAGCGAACGCGACGTCGCGGACATTCTCGAGATCTATCTCGACCGGTACACGACGTACCTTGCGCCGTTCACCGCCGAGTCCGTTCGACAAATGGTCGCCGGAAGCCAGGTCGTTGTCGTCCGAGACAAAGACGGGCGGATCGCATCCATCTGCGTCTCCGAAAACGCGCGTATTCCGGTGCCGGGATCCCAGCCGGTCCACTTCGTTGAAATATCGGACGCGGCCACGAGACTCGACTGCGAGGGCTCGGGAATGTACACCGCGGCAAAGGCGGAAAGCATCCGCTTCATCCGGCTGGCGAATCCCGACGCGGTCATCACGACCGAGGCCCGTGCGAACTCGTTCGGGGTTCTCCGATCCAACTGGAGCCTCGGCATGCTCGTCGCCGGCTTTAAGATCGCCGAATGCATCATCTCCTCGGCGAACAACACGGACGTTCGTCAGGACAACATCTATGGCAACCTCAGGGTTTGCTATGTCCCCTAGCGCTTAGGGGACTTTTTGTTTACGATGGTGGCGATTGGATACGAATCTACTTATCGGCTACAAAACTACTAATCAACGAATGGCTACAAAGTAAGGGTTCGTAGAAATTAGTAGTATTTTGTAGATGTGTAGTTAAGTAGCCGATTCGCAGATTCGTATCCGCAAGTCTTTATGCGCCTCAACATCCCCGAAACCGGCTACACCGACCATCACACGCATCCGGCGTCCCGCTGCCGCATACTCACCGAGTGCGACGCGCGCGCGGCTTCGACGTGGGACGAGGCGCGAACGATCATCGCCGCGCACATCGCCGCGAACCCGTCGCGCGAACTCTACGTCGCCCACGGCTGGAACCAATCGACGTGGGGAACGCCGACCGTCGCGGATCTCGACGCGCTCACGGACAAGGAGCTCATCGTCATCAACGTCTCGTACCACGGCGCGATCACGAGGAAGGGAATCGTCACCGAGAAGGACTACGAGGAGCTCGCCATCGCGACGCTGCCGAGGTACGACGACCTCCTCGTCGCGATCCCGAAGTATCACGCGTATCTCTCCTCGCTCGGCGTCGTCGCGGCGCATGACATGCACCTCGCGACCATGGATCAGATTGACGCGTACCTCGAGCTCGACCGCCGCGGCGAACTCGCCGTCGACACGACCGCGTTCGTGAACCCGCGCCTGCTCGACGATCCGCGGCTCGCCGAGATCGTCGCGAACCCGTCGCCGCGCTTCCGCGTCGCGGGCCTCAAGCTGTTCCTCGACGGCGCCATCGGCGTACACACCGCGTTCGTGACCGAACCGTATCTCGACACGCACGACCGCGGGATGCTCCGCCACTCGAAGGACGAATGCGTCGCGCTCATCAAAAAATCGCTCGCGCTCGGCCTCGCGACCCCGGCGATCCATGCCATCGGTGACGCCGCGGTCTCGACGGTCCTCGACGTTTATAAGGCGCTGAAGGCCGACGGATTCGACACGCGCGGCTGGCGCATCGAGCACTGCGAGATGGTGCGGCCCGGCGACATCCCGCGCATCGCCGCGCTCGGAGCCGTCCCCGTCATGCAGCCAAACTTCCATTGGGACCTCGACCACTACGGCGACCGCCTCGGCGGCAATCTCCGCCTCATCAACCCGTTCCGCCCGCTCCTGGACGCGGGCGTAAAGATCCTCTTCGGCTCCGACGGCATGCCGGAAGGCCCGAAGGTCGGGATCGAGTACGCAATGAACCGCGCGAAGTATCCGGAGCAGATGATCACGCTCGAGGAGGCGCTGACGGCGTACGGGATCAAAACGCATTGACGTCCCCGACGGTGGCTTTTTCTTTGACAAACCTATCCTCCCACGCTAAAATCCCGGCACAAATATGCATACATTCATCCTTGAGCCGCAGCCGAAGAACAGCTTGAAAATCACCATTACCGTGCCGCACGAGGACGTGGTGCCGTACCTCGAGGCCGCCGCGAACAAGGTGTCCGAGGAAACGACGATCCCGGGATTCCGCCCGGGAAAGGCGGGATACGAGATCGTGAAGGACCGCGTCGGAGAGATGAAAATCTACGAGGCGGCGCTCGAGCCGATCATCCGCAGGACGTTCGTGGCCACCCTCGAGGCCGAGAAGATCGAGACGGTCGGCTCGCCGAAGATCGACGTGTCGAAGCTCGTCCCGGGCAACGAGATCGTCTTTTCCGCCGAGGTCGCGCTGATGCCGAAGATCACCAAGATGGCCGACTGGCATTCGCTCTCCATCGAAAAGAAATCGACCGAGGTCACGGAGAAGGATCTCGACCAGGCGCTGAAGGATTTGCGCAACATGCAGACCAAGGAAATTCGCGCCGAGGCAGGGACGCCGGCATGCGACGTCGACAAGGTGGTCGTCTCGATGAACCTGAGGAAGGAGGGCGTCCCCGTGGAAGGAGGCCAGTCGCCGAACCACGCGGTGTACCTTACCGAGGAATATTACGTCCCTGGGTTCAAGGAACAGCTGGTCGGCATGAAGGAGGGCGAGCAGAAGAGCTTTACGCTGACCTTCCCCGACAACCACACGAGCAAGATGCTCGCGGGCTCGGCCGTCGAGTTCGACATCACGCTGAAGGAGGTCCACAAGCTCGACCATCCGGAGCTCGACGACGCGTTCGCCACGGCACTCGGCCAGGCCGACATGAAGGCGCTCCGCGAGATCCTCTCGAAGAACATCGCCGGCGAGAAGGAGCACGAGGAAAAGGGACGCCAGGAGCGCGAGCTCTTGGAGAAGATCGCAAACGAGAGCCGCTTCGACGACTTTCCGGACCTACTCGTCAACGAGGAGGTGAACAAGATGATCCACGAGCTCGAGCAGGGCGCGAAGGAACAGGGAATGGATTTCGACGAGTACCTCAAGTCCATCAAGAAGACGATCGCGGGCCTCAAGCTCGAGTTCACCCCCCAGGCCCTCCTCCGCATCAAGGTCGCCCTCATCCTCCGCGACATCACCAACTCGGAGAACATCGAGATCACCGACGCCGAGGTCGAGGAAGCCCTCGACAAGATCGCCGAGCGCCACGAGGACAAGGAAGAGCGCGACCGCATCTACAACCCGGAGTACCGCGGGTACGTGGAGTACACGCTGAAGAACCGCAAGGCGGTTGAGACGCTGCGGCAGGCGATGGTGAAGTAACGGAAACGCCCGGTCCTCTCCTTCACGGAGTGGGCCGGGTGTTTTTTATACTTGCTGATTCGACCTTGTTTGAAGTCACAATCTGTGACTTCAAACAAGAAAAAAGCCTGATTCTATGCGAAACAAAGCATCAAACTTGAGGTCACAATTTGTGACCTCAAACGTCAAACGAGCACGATCGAGACCGAAGACCGACTAAAAAACTACCAACGCTCGGTGTTGGTAGTAGGCTGCTCCTCGGGTTTCCCTTCGTCGACCGCCGCGAGTTCGAACACGACCGCGTGGCCTTCCTCCTGGTCGGGACGAAAGATCCGCGCGAGGAACGACATCGTCTGCACCTTGTCTCCGTGCGCGAGCCGCGCAAGGTCTTCCGTCTCGACGATCTCGAACATGTTCGCGTATGGCCGCACCGCGACGATCTTGCGCGGGCACCGGCGCATCTTCCCGCCGAACTCCGACTGGATGACGACCGTATCCCCCGGGTTCGCCGGCGAAAAGATCCAGGTCACGGATCGCACCAGCAGGTCCTTCTGCCCGCTCTCGATGAGCAGGAATGTGGTCTTTTTGACTGAAAACGACGCAAGTTTCAACTGTTTTTCTTTTCCCATTTTTTCCTCGGACGGCGACCATACACGATCCCGCGACGATTGACAATGGGCTGATCGTCAAACAGGGCGATCTGCCGTCAAACGTACTCAATCTTTTTTTGTTGCCTGAAACGTCAAAACGTCATACGATGGTCTTTGTCACTCCTGTTTTTATACTATGAAATTTGGCGCGCACGTATCGGCAGCCGGCGGACTTTGGAACGCTCCCGTCAACGCGGGGAAAATGGGGTGCGAGGTGCTTCAGATGTTTTCGCGTCCGCCGCAGGGCGGGAACCCTTCAATGATCACGGAGGAGGTCGCGGCAAAGTTCAAAGCGGAAATACAAGCGAATAAAATTGAGCGGGCATACATCCATACGCCGTACTTCATCAACCTGGCGAGCGGAACGGATCGGATCGTGAACAACTCGATCTCGGTGATCCGACAGGAGCTTGAGCGCGGGACGCTGCTCGGCTGTCACGCGGTCATGTTTCATCCGGGTTCGGCAAAGGACGTCGGAGAGGAGAAGGGGATCGCGATGGTCATCGACGGGTTGAACAAGGTAATGGACGGATACGAGGGATCGTGCCAGCTTCTCATTGAGATCTCGGCGGGCGCCGGGGCGGTGATGGGCGATTCGTTCGAGGAGATCGCGGCGTTTCTCGACGGGGCGAGGCGCGGAGAGGACATCGGGGTGTGCTTCGACACGCAGCACGCGTTCGCGTCGGGTTATGATCTGCGTAATGCCGAAGCGGTCGACGCGACATTCGAGAAATTCGACAAATTGATCGGGCTTGAAAAGCTGATCGCGTCGCACTGCAATGATTCGAAGGTCGAATTCAACGGCCACAAGGACCGGCACGAGCATCTCGGAAAAGGACATATCGGACTCGACGGGTTCCGAGCGATCGTCGCGAGTAAAAAACTGAGACATCTCGACCTGATCCTCGAGACGCCGATGGACGACGGCATCGAGGCGGACCTCGCGTTTCTAAAAGCCGAACGGGACTAATATCTTATGCCCTCCAAACCCCTCACCGTCGCCATCGCCGCTGCCCGGGAAGCCGGGAAAATTCTTTTGGACGCGTATTCTGGCGGCCGGGAGAATCTGGACGTGCGCTATAAGAAATTCATGGAGCCGGTGACGCTTGCGGACAATGCCAGCAACGACGCGATCCTTCGACGGATTTCGAAGGCGTTTCCGAACGACGACATCGTGAGCGAGGAGGGGAACGGGGCGGATACGATCGGGACGAAGCCTGTGTGGGTGATCGACCCGCTGGACGGCACGACCAACTTCATCAACCATATCCCGCTGTTCGCCGTAGCCATCGCGCGCATGGAAAACGGCGTGCCGACGGTGGCGGTCATCTACGACCCCGTGCACGACGAGATGTTCGCGGCGGAGAAGGGAAAAGGCGCGACGTTGAACGGCAAGCCGATGCGCACGACGTCCCGCGACGTGACGCGCGGCGCGCTGCTCGTCGCGGGACGCGGCTATCGCGACCACGACCGCGTTCGCCACGGAAAGATCATCTACGCCCTTGAGCGCGTCACGCCGTACTTCCGGCGTCTCGGCTCGGCCGCCATCATGCTCTCCGCACTCGCCGCCGGCCGCGCCGACGCGCTGATCCTGACGGGCAACAAGCCGTGGGACACGGTCGCTGGAACCTTGTTAGTTGAAGAGGCCGGGGGAAAAGTTACGGATTATTGCGGACGCAGATGGACGCATAAAAGTGAGGATTTGCTTGCTACCAACGGTCCGATCCATCCGCAGCTTCTGACGGTGACAAAAAAGAAGGGCAAGGGCGTATGATCGTTACGGTCCACGCCAAGCCGAACGCAAGGATGAACTCGATCGCATGGCTCGACGAAACGACCGCGAAGGTAACCGTCACCGCGGCGCCTGAAAGCGGAAAAGCGACGACGGCGATCGTCAACCTGCTCGCCGATCACTACGGGATCGCGAAGACACGGGTGACGCTTGTCCGCGGCGCGACGACGAGGATGAAGCATTTTTTCATCGAGGTTTAAAAAAACGCCATTGGCGTTCTTTTGCTTATTCCGGCACCTCATCGATTCCGCCGCGCGAGAACGGATTGCACCGCAAAATCCTCCAGACCGTTAGCTTTCCTCCTTTTATCAGCCCATGGCGGTCAATGCACTGGTACCCATACTCGGAGCACGTGGGATGAAACCGGCAGTATCCGTCCGGAAAGAACCGCTTCGGCCAGCCGTGATCCATGGAGATCGTCCGTTGGTAAATACGTATCGACCAGAGAGCGAATATTTTACCGATGATCATAGAATTCCCGCCTTCCTTAGGCTCGCGAGCACATGCTTTTCCAGCTCACCGTACGTTTTTCCGATCGCCTCCTTGCGAACGAGCATCATCACGTCGAATCCGGGCTTCAGCGTCGCCAGGCGCAGGCGGATTATCTCGCGGATCTGTCGGCGCAGACGGTTGCGAATCACGGCGCGCTTGGACACCTTCGTGCCAACAACGACCGCAAATCTGGACGTTTCTGATACGTTCTTACGAAACTTCAAGCCGCAGCAAACATCAAAGACGCCCTTGCCTTTTGCAAAGAGCGTCTTTATGTCCTTGTCGAGGTGGAGCCGGTGGGCTCGCGGCAACATAGGCGATTATTTCTTCTTGGCCTGCACGCTGACGCGCTTACGGCCCTTCGCGCGGCGCGCGTTGAGCACGTTCTGGCCCGATCGGGTGCGCATGCGAACGCGGAATCCATGAACCTTCGCCCGCTTCTCCTTTTTCGGCTGATATGTGCGCTTTGGCATATAATGCTTGAGAATTTCTAGTAACGGGATGCTATCACACTATCCACAATTGATCAACATTATCCCCATGTTCTGCACAACCATGGTTCCCTCGCAATAACCTCTTGCCCGCTTGTGGATAAATGGATAAGATGTCGGAGTTCCTAAGTCGTCGTTCATCGAATCGTGCTATGAATACCAACGAACTGTGGCAGGCGGTTCTTGGAGAGCTTGAGCTTTCACTCGGCAGGGCTAACTTCACGACGTGGTTCCGCAGCACGTTCATCATTTCGTATGATGGCGGCCAGCTGTGCATCGGCGTACCGAATTTGTTTACCAAGGCATGGCTTGAGAAGAAGTACCACAAGGAAATTTACCAATGCCTCCAGACGCACACGGGAAACGGCATCAAATTGATCTGTTACAAGGTGGAGGCAAAGATTGGCACGCCGCAGATCATTCCGGAACGCAACGTCGAGGTTGTCGTTGTGACGGCACCTCATCCACAGGTCGTTCAGACGGTTATGCAGCCAGTTTTCGTCAGTCCGGTCGTTCAGTCCACAACTTATCAACAAGAATCCTCACCGGTTGTCAATAAGGACTTCGGCGAATTTTCATTGAACCGGAAATATACCTTCGCGAATTTCGTCGTCGGCAAGCAGAACGAGCTCGCGCATGCCGCGGCGCAGGCCGTGGTCACCCAGCCGGGCGGCGTTTATAATCCGCTGTTCATCTACGGCGGCGTCGGACTTGGAAAGACGCATTTGCTCCAGGCCGTTGGCAACGAGATCTTGAAAAAGAACGCGCAGGCGAAGGTTTTGTACGTTACAAGCGAGAAATTCACCAATGATTTCATTAATGCCGTGCGAACGGGGCATGCCAAGGAGTTTAAGAACATGTATCGGACGGTAGATGTGTTACTGATTGACGACATTCAGTTCATCACCAGCAAGGAACAGACCCAGGAAGAGTTTTTCAACACCTTCAACCAGCTGCACCAGACCGACAAGCAGATCGTCATCTCTTCGGACCGACCGCCGAACGCGATTATCGGCCTTGAGCCCCGACTACAGTCCCGTCTCCTCCAAGGGATGATCACGGACGTGGGCGCGCCGGACTTTGAGACGCGCGTTGCCATCCTCGATACGAAATGCCGGGAAAAAAGCTTTCCGCTCGACCGTGAGATCCTCCATCATATGGCGACGCTTGTGCAGAGCAACGTCCGCGAGCTCGAAGGCGCGCTCAACAAGGTGATTGCGTTTCATCAGTTCAAGAACCAAATCCCGACGGTCGAGTCCGTGCGTCCGATCCTATCCAGTTTTCAGCCCAACTCAGCAAAAAAATCTGTTACTCCACGACAGCTTATCCAAATCGTCGCTACGTACTTCGACCTTCAGATTCCCGACCTGCTCGGCAAGAGCCGTGAGAAACGACTCGCGTTCCCGCGTCAGATCACCATGTACCTTATGCGCGAGGAGATGAAGTCGAGCTATCCGAGCATCGGAAACGAGCTCGGCGGTCGTGACCACACCACGGCGATGCACGCGTACGACAAGATCAGCGGGATCGTGACGGAAGATGAAAAGCTCCAGCATGACCTCGAGCTTATCAAGCAGCAGCTGTACGCGTTATAAGCTGTGGGCAACCGTGTGGAAACCCGTGTGTACGGAGTGTGACGACGATGTGGATACGTATTGGGTCTGAAGATTCCAACCCACCGTCCACAGTGCACTCCCCCTCCTTTCCACACCTTTCAATGGCAATCCACAGGATAAATTTAGCTCAACGAAGAGGAATCTGCTCATCTGTCCACTTCATCCACTCCTCTACTATCGTCGCCAAGCCTTTATTTATCAAATTAAAAAAATCTAATAACAGTAAGAAGGTATGAAGCTGACGTGTACGAGGGACAACCTTCATCAGGGACTTTCGATCGTAAGCCATCTCACAGGAAAGAACGTGAATCTGCCGATTCTTCAGAACGTATTGGTAAAGGCGGACGCCGGGCTGATCCGATTCACGACGACGAACCTCGAGATGGCGGTCAGCTGCGTCGTTCGCGGCAAAGTGGACGAGTCTGGCGAGACGACGATACCATCCAAGCTTTTTTTCGATTACGTATCGCTCCTGCCGAACGATGCCGTCACGCTCGACGGAACGCTCGAAAACGTGAGGATTATCTGCGGAAGCCATAAGACGAAGATGAATACGCTTTCGTCCGCCGAGTTTCCGCTCGTCCCGCGCGTCCAGGGAACCCGCACGTACGCGATCCCGGCCGAGGACTTTCGAACCGCGCTCGCCCAGGTTACCTTCGCCGTCGCGTCGAACGAATCGCGTCCGGAGCTGACCGGCGTCCTCATGAAGTTCTCAAAGGGAACGGGCGAAGGGCGTCTGACGCTCGCCGCGACCGATTCGTATCGTCTTGCCGAGCGCACAATTCCGGTCGTGACCCCGATCGAGACCGAGGACACGGTAATTCTTCCGGCAAAGACTCTTTCCGAGGTCATCCGCATCCTTTCCGTGTTCCGCGACGACCTGGAATGCCCGCCAAGCATCGAGATGACCATCTCCGAGAGCCAGGCCGTGTTCTCCTACGGCCCCGTCGAACTTACGAGCCGCATTATCGAGGGAAACTACCCAGACTATACCCAGATTATCCCCAAGCAGTTTGAAACTCAGGCGGTTATCGACAGGGAAGATCTTATCAAGGCGGTGAAGACAGCCAGTCTCTTCTCGAAAAACGGCCTGTTCGATGTTATCCTGGAGTTGGACCCGTCTCTGAAGCAGGCGTCGCTCAACGCGGTCGACGCGGCGAGAGGCGAGAACACGACGGTGTGCGGCGCGGACGTGACGGGCAAGAAGAACGCAGTGACGCTGAACTACCGCTACCTCCTCGACGGCCTGAACTCAATGACGGAGGAAAAGATCCGCTTCCAAATGATCGACGTGACCAACCCGTGCGTGGTCGTCCCCGAGGGAAACGCCGCGCATCTGTACCTCGTGATGCCAATTCGCCAATAATCAGATATTTATATGGACAAGCTTATCATCCCGGGCGTCCCGGACTCGCTGTACTTCACGATCAACAAGATGTGGGACGGATCCCCGTGCGGCGACGAGCGCCTGCACGCGGAGGTCTGGATCACGAAGAAAGAAGCCGGCCTCAATGTCCGCGTCCACGCGACGATTCTCGACGGACAGAAGATCCCGAATACGCCGGTCGACACCCGCTTCGACGGGCTGTGGGATTATGACGTGGTCGAGCTGTTCTTTGTCGGAGCCGACGGAGCGTACACGGAGGTCGAGATCGGCGCGGGAGGACATTACCTCGTCCTCTCGTTCGCCGACGTCCGCGTCCGCGCCAACGATTTCGCCGGCCGCGAGTTCGACCACCGCCACGGCGGTTCCACGCCGGGAACGTGGCAGACCCAGATGACGATCCCCTGGGACGCGCTGCCGTCGACGATCACGAAGATGAACGCGTTCGCGATCATGGGCGGGACGCACCTCGCGCTGAGCGCCGTTCCGGGAAGCGCGCCGGATTTCCATCAGCCCGCGACGTTTCCGAGCGCGGAGATCGCGGTATAGTTTGAAGAAAAAGACCGTCGACGCGCAAGGACGTCGACGGTCTTTGATTTTATGGCTGTATCGTCGCGAACGGATCCAGCGTCGGTAGTGGCGCAGGCGGGACAACCGGGTCGGTCGGCGTCGCATCCGTCTTAGTCGGCGCGGACGTCGACGACGGCTTCGTCACATGGACGATAATCCCCGCGGTCTCCAAGCGGTCGCCGCCCTCCTTCGGGACCGCCACCGCGGACAATGCCCAGTCTCCGGACTGGGGCAAGCTCCACGTGAACGTCAGGAACGGGCTCGCGGGGTCGAATTTGGTCTCCACGAGGCTCTTGTTGCCGTTGCCGATCTCTTGGGCGTAGACGTTCACGTCCGAGAATTGCGTCGGATCCTGGAGCGACGTCACGATCGTGTACGTCTCGGCGGTGCGCTCGATGGTCTGGCCGCTCCTCGGGTCGATCATCTCGAACCCGGTCGTGGCGGCCTCGGAGTTCAGGCGGATGCCGACGGTATCGGATCCGGCGTTGTCCGCGTCGTCGTACGCGACGGCCTTCAGCGTGTGGTAGCCGCGGCCGAGGGTGTTCGGGATCGTCGCGCGGAGGCTCCACGGGTACGACGTGTCGGCCCCGAGGAAATATCCGTCGACGTAGAACTCGATGCGCGTCACGCCGCGCAAGGCTTCGGCTTCCGTTTCGATCTCGATCGACCGGGCATCGAGCTCGGCGTCCTCTCTCGGCGACGTGACACGGACGACGGGCAGGTTCGCGGGGACGTGGACGTCGTCGAACTCGGTCGGCGCGGACGCCTGGATGATTTTGATTCCCGTCTCAAGCTCGCGCTTCGCGATCCAGTCCGAGACGGCTTTTTCCCACGGCGCGTAGGACGGGTCGTCGCCGGGGTTCGATGGGATCGCGCCGAGCGGATCCTCGCGGTTCACGTAATGCAGGATCGAGTGGTACTCGGCGTACGTCCGTTCCGCGCGCTTCGAGGCCGGCGTGTATTCGGTCGCGAGCTTTCCGGAGAAGGTGTCCACGGTCACCGTCGTCGCGGGCATGATTCCGTCGAGCGCGGCCTTTCCGGTCGTCGGGATGTTCGGCGCGACGAATCCATCGACCGGCTTTCCCTCGAGCGCGCGCCGCATGAACCCGTTCCAGATCGGGGCCGCCACGACCGAGCCGTCGGCGCCGTTCTTCATGGCGACGTACTTGCTGTTTCCAACCCATACGGTCGTCACGAGCGACGGGGTAAATCCGACGGTCCACGCGTCGTAGAAGTCGTTGGTCGTGCCGGTCTTTGCTGCCACGGGGCGGTTTCCAAGCTGGAGGAAGCTCGACGCGCCGAACACGTACGTTCGCGCCGCGTTGTCCGACATCACGTCGCTCGTCATTCGCGCGACGTTCGGATCAAGGATCTTCTTTCCCTTGTCCTCCTTCCATTCGCTCATCACCGTCCCGTCCGGTCCCTCGACCTTGAGGATGGACACCGCCTGGTGCCGCACCCCGTCGTTCGCGATCGTCGCGAAGGCGTTCGCGTGCTCGAGCATCGTGACCTCTCCCGCGCCGAGGCCGACCGAGAGGCCGAACCGCGAGCGGTCGCCGAACGTGGTGTATCCCATGCGCTCGGCGAAATCGAGGACGCCGGGGACGCCCACGAGGTACGTCATCTCCACCGCGGGAAGGTTGAGCGAACCCTGAAGCGCGCTTCGGACGCGCAGCGGGCCGCGCTCGCCGAGGTCGTAGTTGAATGGCACGTACGGCTTGCCGCTTCCGCTCGGGAACTCGGTGCTCACGTCCCAGAGGATCGTGTTCGGCGTATATCCCTTCTCGAACCCGGCCGTGTACACCATCGGCTTGAAGCTGGAACCCGGCTGGCGCGGGCGCAGGGTCACGTTAACCTGCCCGTCGATCTCGTCGTCGAAGTAGTCCTTGCTTCCGACCATGGCGAGCACCTGCCCTGTCTTCGGATCCATCGAAACGAGCGCGCCGTTTCCGAACGCGTACTTCTCGCCCTTCGCCTCGACGCCCTTCTTTACCTCGTCCTCCGCGATCGTCTGCAGGTCGAAGTCGAGCGAGGTGGTCACCTTCAGACCTCCATTCTCCGCGGCGTACTGGCCGTACTTTTCTTCCAACTGCTCCTTCACGTAAAAAACGAAGTGCGGCGCGGAGATGTTCGTTATCTTCGCGTCGAGCGTCGTGTCCTCGGTCTTCGCCTCGTCGGCCTCCTCCCGCGAGACGAACCCCTGGCCGACCATTTCGCCGAGGATCCAGTCGCGTCGGGTCTTGAGCATATCGGGGTTGTTGATGTACGTGGTCGGCGCCTTCGGAATGGCCGCGAGCGTGGCCATCTGGCCGAGCGAAAGATCCTTCACCTCCTTGCCGTAGAAATTCTGCGCCGCGGCCTGGATGCCGTAGTACGACGAGCCGTACGGGATCTCGTTGAAATAAATCTGCAGGATCTCATCCTTCGAGTAGCGGCGCTCCAGCTCGATGGAGAGGATGAGCTCCTTGATCTTGCGGCTGATGCGTTTCTCGTTGGAAAGGATCGCGTTTTTCACGAGCTGCTGCGTAAGCGTCGATCCGCCGCCGCGGGAACCGCCGAACACGACGGCGCGGACGAGACCCTTCACGTCGTATCCGGAGTGCGTGCAGAACTTTCGGTCCTCGGCCGTGATCGTCGCCTCGAGCATCTTGAGCGGAATCCCTTTCGGATCGGTCGCAAACGCGGGGTCGTCCTTGCAGAACCCTTCCTGCGTCTTGACGAGAGTGCGGTTCTGGTCGCCGTACACCTCGTACAGGAGGTTCGTCCCCGTGCGGTCGTATATCTTTGTCGTCTGCGAGATGACTCGGTCCGTGAGCTTGCCAGGATCCGGAAGGTTGCGCGAATAGAACGCGAACGCGCCAAGAACCCCGAGCGATCCGAGGATCCCGAGAAGGACGAGGACAAGGACCGCGTTCTTGAGAACGCCTTGCGAGAGAAAACGATCCCAAAATCGTTCCGACTTGCCATGTTTCTTCCAACTGCGCGTTTTATAGTCAGCCATAATACGTTCCATTCTAGCCGAAAAGGACAGTTTTGGGTAGGCCGACACGTTGCGGATCGCACGGCGATGTGATATTCTTTCGCAGCTCCCGAACGGGGATTATTTGTTTCAGCGGTACGTGGACATTCCCTGCGATCTGGTCGGAAATGACCGGAGGAATCGCGCGGTATGCCCAATGTGTCGTCGATGGTGTGTAAAACGTTCCTTCGCAAGCATGCGAACGATCTTGTAATTGGCGTCGTGTCCGGGTTGGTCATCGCCAATGTTTTTTTTCTAAACTCCGCGTCGGCCGACGTCGATATGGGTCCGCGTTTTCCAGAATCTGAGACGGTCGCGCTTCTCATCGCCGCGATGCAGAATGAGACGCGCGACTTCGGCACGCTTCCGATCGCGCCGATCGCCGCGCCGCGCCGAATTTTCACGATACCCGTTTCCGCTTATACGTCAGAAGCGGCGCAGACGGACTCGACGCCGTGCATCGCCGCCCGCGGGTTCAACCTGTGCGAGAACGACGAGGAAAACGTCGTGGCGGCCAACTTCCTCCCGATCGGAACGAAGATCCGCATCCCCGAGCTGTATGGTTCCCGTGTGTTCACGGTCGTCGACCGCATGAACGCCCGTTACGACCGTCACGTCGACGTCTGGATGAAGGACAAGGCCGACGCGAAGAGCTTCGGCCGCAAGCGCGCGATGATCGAAGTGTTCTAATTGCTTCAGGTTTCGAAAAGCATCCTATTTTGTTATACTGGCCCAGTAAACAAATAAAATTCCTGATATGCGTCCAGTTCCCCCAGGGCATTATCAAAATCAACCGGCGCGCGAAGGAAATGAGCTGCGAACGGGGGTAAGGGTCGAGCAGGAAATGTTCGGGTTGCCGAGATGGAAGCCCGGGTTTCAATTTACGCAGCCATCCTCCGGGCGACATGAGTCGAAGGTTCCGCGGTCCATGTGGATGGACGAGGTTCGTCGCGGATACGCGTCGGATCGCCTCAAGCCGGAAGCGTCCACGGCGCGAGAGCTTCGCGACGCGGTCTGCCGGTCGCTTGGGCTGGATCCCTCGAAAACCAAGAACGTCCTTTTCTATTCGACGCTTGGCACCCCGCTCGATCTTCATGAGGGGATTGATGGGTTGATGGAGGTGGAAATTCCCCCGCAGGCCGGAGTCCACGCTCCGCCGTCTCGCAGCACGATAACTCTCGACGTGGCCACGCATGCAAAAATCGGCCAGGTGCTGAAGGCAGACCTGCTTGTCGTGATTCCGGACTATGGGATCGCCACGGGACGACAGGCTTCCGCCGCCATTTATGGGGATCACATCGCCGAGAAACTTCGGGCGGGAATGACCGCCACCGAAATGCAACGACTTGGAATTGTGATCCCGGAGCCAAAGAAACCGACCGGGACAAGACGGATTTCTCGTCAATAACTCTCAATCCTTGACAATCTGGCCATTTTGGGGTGAGATGCCCCTGCTCATTGGAGGCAAACATGGGAGATCGAAACCAGGGGTGTTCCTGCTGCATGGATCTGCGCGAGACGGAGACGAAGCTGTGTCGGGCATGTGCCGAGCATGGCGAGATCCGTGCGCTGTGCTACCGTTGCGGACGACGCGCGACGATGACGCCGGACGAGCTCGACGCGCTGTTTCCCGGCGCGAAAAATCAACCATATGTCCGATCGGGCGTCGGCGTTGCGCTCGCGTTTCATTCCGAAGCCGGGTGTCCGCAGTGCAGTGTGCCCGAAGACTTCCCTCGGATGAGGTATTATAACTTCATCCTGGTCCCCGAGACCGACGTGAGCGCCTGACAGCCGGCTTGGAACGGCTGTCATTTTTTTTGCCGGCGCGTCTCGGACAAATAAGAGAATTAGAAAATAGCTTGGTTGGGCTATTTTTTCGTCTGAAACGAATTTTCGACGCAAATAAATGGACGCGATCGTCGATCGAACGGATACTGGAGCCAGATCGTTACTCACGTTTTCAAAGATCCTATGTGCGGAATCGTCGGATACGTCGGAAAGCGCCAGGCTCTGCCGGTGCTGATGGACGGACTAAGACGGATGGAATATCGCGGCTATGATTCTGCGGGAATCGCGGTGATGGATGATGCCGACCTCCGCGTCGCGAAATCCGTCGGAAAGGTCCGAGCGCTCGCGGACTCGCTCGTCGACACGACGGTCGCGGGAACGCTTGGCATCGCGCATACGCGGTGGGCGACGCATGGCGTGCCGAGCGAGGCGAACGCGCATCCTCACGTCAGCTGCGACGGAAAGGTCGCGCTCGTGCACAATGGAATCATCGAGAACTATGCCGAGCTTCGCGCCGAGCTGACGGCCGCCGGGCACGCCTTCGCGTCGGAAACGGACACGGAAACGCTGGCGCACCTCGTCGAGCACCTGATGAGATTTCCCGGGGTGACGCTCGCCGACGCGGTCCGGTCCGCCGTCCGGCGCGTGCGCGGAACGTTCGGCCTGGCGGTCGTTTCCACCGATTATCCCAACGAAATAATCGTGGCGCGCCTTGGCAGCCCCATCGTCATCGGCGTGGGCGAAGGCGAATACCTTGTCGCATCCGACCCGAACGCGATCATCGGGCATACGCGCAGCATGATTTTTCTGGACGACGGCGAGATGGCCGTGCTCAATCGCGACGGGTATCGCGTCGTGTCGCTCGAAAACCTGCCCGTGGCAAAGCACCCCGAGAATATCGACTGGAGCGCCGAGGACGCGCAGAAAAACGGGCACGCGCACTTCATGATGAAGGAAATGTCGGAGCAGCCGGAGGTTCTGCGCAACACGATGCGCGGACGGATCGATTTTGACGCAGGAAACGCGGTGCTCGGCGGTTTGCGAGACGTCGCCGACAGGACACGCGAGATCGATCGCCTCATCATCGTCGGCTGCGGAAGCGCGTATTACGCGGCGCAGGTCGGCGAATACATGCTCGAGGAGTACGCGGGAATTCCCGTGGAAGTGGAGCTGGCAAGCGAATTCCGGTATCGAAAGCCGATCATCACCCCGCGCACCGCCGTCATTGCCGTGTCGCAGAGCGGCGAGACGGCCGATACGCTCGCCGCGATTCGCGAGGCAAAGATGAAAGGCGCGCTGACCCTCGGAATCATCAACGCGGTAGGCTCGACGATCGCACGGGAGACCGACGCGGGGATTTACAACCACGCAGGTCCGGAGATCGGCGTCGCGTCCACGAAGGCGTTCCTGTCGCAGGCGACCGTCTTCGCTCTTCTGACGATGTTTCTGGGGCGTCAACGCCAGATGTCCGTGACAACGGGTCGGCGCATCAGCGAGGAACTCGCGCGAATCCCCGATCTCGTTGCATCGCTGCTTGCGCGACAGGACGAATACAAGGCGATCGCGGACAAGTACGCATGGGCGGATGATTTCCTGTATCTTGGTCGAAAGTACTGTGCACCGCTTGCTTACGAGGGTGCCCTGAAGCTAAAAGAGGTCAGCTACGTCCACGCCGAAGGCTACGCAGCAGGCGAGATGAAGCACGGCCCCATCGCGCTCGTCGACGAGACGATGCCGTCGATCGTCATCTGCCCGGTCGATTCCGTCTACGAGAAGACCAAGTCGTGCATCGAGGAGCTCCGCGCCCGCCGCGGCAAGGTCATCGCGATCACGACGGAAGGGAACCATGAGCTCGACAATCTCGCCGACGACGTGATCTTCATTCCGAAGACCCTCGAGATGCTCACGCCCATCCTCGCCGCCATCCCGCTCCAGGCATTCGCCTACCACGCCGCGGTGCGCCGGGGGTTTGATCCCGACATGCCAAGGAATCTGGCGAAAAGCGTGACGGTGGAGTAGGCGGTGCGCGAACGCAAAAGACGGCTCGACATTCGTCGGACCGTCTTTTAATTTCATCATGGAGGCCACGGCCGGGATCGGACCGGCTCATCGAGGTTTTGCAGACCCCTGCGTTCCCACTTCGCCACGTGGCCATTCGCGTCGCGGAGGTAATTTATCAAAGGGGAAGGAAATAATCAATGGTGGTATAATGGCGCCGATATGGAGGAGGAAGCGAAACAACCGATCTCGCCGCGCGCGACGTGGCGGATGATGAGGCCCGTCGTCGCGCCGTATTGGGGATGGGTCGTCCTTGTCGTCTTGCTGTCCGTCGTCGTCGCGTGCCTGGTTGTCGCCGAGCCGTATTTGTACGGACGCATTATCGACTCGGTCACGTCATCCGTCACGCGACACGTCCTTCCATCGGCAGGATTCGCGGTGATCGTTCCCATGCTGGCAATGTGGGCGGGAATCGTGCTGGTCGAGTCGTTGCTCGGCGCGCTCGCCGCGTGGATCGGGTGGTACGTGGGGAACAAGTTCGAGCAGAGACTTGGCGAACGGCTGTTCGAAAAAATCCTCACCCTGTCGGTCCGTCGCTTTCAGGACGAGCGGGCCGGCGCGATGTTGAGCCGGTTCTCGAATGGGAAGGAGGCCGTGTGGGGGATCAACTATCAGATTTTACGCGTGATTATTCCGTCCATCGCGACGTTCACGCTGATCGTCTTGGTCGGTTTACGGCTAGATTGGCGGCTAACTCTCGTCGCGCTCATCCTCGTTCCTGTCGATGCCGCCATCGGGATATACCATCTGCGCGTGTCCGTCCGACGGCAGGACGTGATGAATGACAAGTGGGAGGAAACGACGGGGCTTGCCGGCGACGCGTTCTCGAATATCACGACGGTACAGGGCGAGGCGGGAGAAAAGACGGTGGTCTCGAGATTTGCGAAGGCGTACCTCGGAGTGCTGAGGGAACAGCTGCGCATCAACGTCCGCTGGGCCGGAGTCGACGCGGCCACGTCCGCCGTGAACATCGCCGGGCGCCTGTTGCTGTTCGTCGTCGGCGTGAAACTGGTCTTCGCCGGGACGACCTCGCTCGGAACGCTCGTGACATTCCTCGGGTTCGTATCCATCATGTATTCGTCCGTCCAGGCGGTTTTCTCGGGCCTTCCGGAAATCTCGCGCTCGTTCAGCCGCCTCGACCGTCTTGCCCGCATCGGAGACGAGGTCCCTGAGGTCCGCGACCAAGACGGCGCGACGAAGGCTCCCGCGCTGCGCGGGCTCGTCGAGTTCGACAAAGTCGGGTTCACATACCGTGACGGCGGGAAGCCCGTGCTGCAAGACGTGAGCTTCTCGATTCCGGCCGGGAAGACGTTCGCGATCATTGGCGAGAGCGGGGCGGGGAAGAGCACGCTGGCGAAGCTGATGGTGCGGTTCGCGGACCCGACGCGCGGGGCGATTCGAATCGACGGGATCGATCTGCGCGACATGACGCTTGCGACGCTGCGGCCGCAGGTTGGGTTCGTGATGCAGGAGAACATGCTGTTCCATGACACGATCCTGTACAACATGCGGTTCGCGAAGCCGAATGCGACGAGGGAAGAAGTGATTGCCGCCGCCAAGCGCGCGCAGGCGCACGAGTTCATCTCCAAGCTGCCGAAGGGATACGACACAGTGGTCGGCGAGCGCGGCGTGAAATTATCCGGCGGCCAGAAGCAGCGCATTGCCCTCGCCCGCGTCCTCCTCGCCAACCCGCCGATCCTCGTTCTCGACGAGGCCACGAGCGCGCTCGACTCGAAGACGGAGCACGATCTGCAGAAGGCACTGAGGGAAGTGATGAGGAATCGCACGACGATCGTGATCGCGCACAGGTTGTCGACGGTCATGGACGCGGACAACATCCTGGTGATGGACAATGGGAAGATCGTCGACCAGGGAACGCACGAGGATCTTATCAAGCGTGACAACCTGTACCGCCAGTTCTGGGAGATTCAGGCAGGAGGATATGTCTGATGTTCGGATCAGCCGTCGGTTATCCCCAACCACCAACACCGAGCGTTGGTGGTGTAGGAAAATCATCTACAATCTAAACATTAAAAAATTGACTTATCCTAGTCAATTTTTTATAATTAATTCAATCCTATCTATTTTTTTTCGACGCTATGTCTCGCAACCTGTATCGTGATGATGAGCTGAAGAAGCTCAAGGAGGCGCTCGTGGCGCTTGGGGCGACGGAGAATGCGGCGGGGTTTTATCTGGCGTGCTATCGCGCAGGGACGTCGACCGTCGGCGACGTGGCGAAGGCTTGCAAGATGGACCGGTCGAGCGCGTACCTGGCGTGCGACCAGCTTGTCGAGCTCGGGGTTGTCGAGACGAACGCGACGGCGACGCGGAAGACGGTCACGGCCAAGCGGCCGTCGGCCGTGCTCGCGCGGCTGCGGACGGACATGCGGCGGCTGCGTCGCCATCACGACGACGTCGAGGAATCGATGCAGGAACTCCTCGCCTCGTACCGCGAGCAGGAGAACAAGCCGACGCTGCGATTCTTCGCGGGACACGACGGGCTCAAGCAGATCGTCGACGACGTGCTCGAGCATGCCGAGGGCGAGATCCTGCTGTTCACGAACCAACGGACGGAAAAGAAAGTCTTCTCCGCCGCCGACCACCAGGAGTTCGTCCGCGAGCGTATCCGCCGCGGCGTCTCCATCCGCGTCCTCGCGTCCGATACCGTCGAGGGGCGCGAGATGAGGGATCGCGACGCGACCGTCCGCCGCGAGACACGCATCGTCGAAGGCGAGCCGTTCACGAGCGAGACGTACATCTATGGCGATAACGTGGCGATGCTCAGCTTCGACAAGGACGTGGTTGGCTTCGTGGTTCGGTCGAAGGAATTCGCAAAGGCCCAGCGCTGGACGTTCGAACAACTCTGGAAAAGTCACTGATTCTATTTTAGAAAATTTATGGTGAACGTAGCGATTCTCACGGGTGGAACATCAGCCGAACGCTTAATCGCGCTTACCTCGTCGCAAACCGTCGCGCGGGTTCTCAACGGGCGATACGCGACCGCGACATTCGATTTTCCATCCGAGATCGACGCGTTCCTTGCGCGTCGCCACGAGTTCGCCGTCGCGATCCCGGTGTTCCACGGCAAGGGCGGCGAGGACGGGACGGTCCAGGGATTTCTTGAGACGCTCGGAGTTCCGTATCTTTTTTCGGGAGTCGCGGCGCATGCGGTCGCGATGGACAAGGACTTGGCGAAGCGGATCGTCGCGTCCGCGGGGGTGCGGACCGCGGCGTGGACGACCTGTTCGTCACTCGGTGACAGACACATAGCAAAAGGGTCACCGAGAGACCCGAACCGCTGGGTTGAGCAGAGAAATACCGTCGACGTACCTAAACCGTGCGGGTCACCGAGTGACCCGCACGCCGCGGACGCGGCGTGCGGTGAGTTTCCCGCCGTCGTGAAGCCCCTCGACGGCGGAAGCACGCAAGGCGTGGCGATCGTCCGCGACCGCGCCGAGCTCGACGCGGCCGTCGACGCCGCGCTTCGCTTCTCGTCGCGCGTAATCGTCTAAGCGTTCGTCGCGGGCGACGAGTTCACCGTCGCGGTCGCGGACGTGGACGGCCAGCCTGTCGCCATGCCCGTCATCCAAATAAAATCCCCGACG